>CAJUCC010000048.1 GCA_910585205.1 uncultured Lachnospiraceae bacterium | reverse complement strand
CATAAGGAGGAGATTGAAATGGCAAAAACATTAAAAGTGACTTTGGTAAAATCTCCGATCGGTGCGGTTCCGAAGCACAAAAAGACTGTGATAGCTATGGGGCTGCGGAAACTTCATCAGACAGTGGAACTGCCGGATAATGATGCGACCAGAGGCATGATTAAACAAGTGGAATATATGGTTAAGGTTGAAGAAGCATAACAGTATAAAGGAGGTGTCAGCATGGATTTATCCAATTTAAAACCTGCAAAGGGTTCCAGGCAGAGTGATAATTTCAGACGTGGCCGTGGACACGGTTCAGGAAACGGCAAAACAGCCGGAAAAGGCCATAAGGGTCAGAAAGCGCGTTCCGGAGCGCCGAGACCGGGATTTGAAGGCGGCCAGATGCCATTATACAGACGAATTCCGAAGAGAGGCTTTAAGAACAGAAATACAAAGGAAATCGTTGGTATCAATTTAGCGGCTTTGGAGAGATTTGAAAACGGCGCAACCGTTGATGTGGAAATGTTGATTTCGGAAGGCATTGTGAAAAATCCCAGAGATGGGGTGAAGATCCTCGGGAACGGAGAATTAACCAGGAAGCTCACTGTTAAGGCAAATGCATTCAGTGCATCTGCGAAAGAAAAGATAGAGGCACTTGGCGGAACAGCAGAGGTGATTTAATGCTTAAAACACTGAAAAATGCGTTTAAAGTCAAAGAAATCAGGAAAAAGATTTTATATACTCTGGCAATGCTGGTTGTGATCCGTATCGGATCACAGCTTCCCGTGCCAGGGGTTGACAGAGCATACGTCAGAGAATGGTTCGCGTCGAGAACCGGTGAAGCCTTTAGTTTTGCCGATGCCATAACGGGCGGTTCCTTTTTGAACATGTCCGTCTTTGCGCTGAATATTACACCTTACATTACGTCATCTATCATTATCCAGCTTTTGACAATCGCGATTCCGAAGCTGGAGGAGATGCAGAAAGACGGTGAGGACGGCAGAAAGAAGCTGGCTTCTATAACACGATATGTCACAATTGCCCTTGCGTTGATTGAGTCCATTGCCCTTGCGGTAGGGTTTGGCAGATCGGGGCTTTTGGAACAATACAATGCGTTGAATGTGATTTCCGTAGTCTGTACGCTTGTTGCGGGCAGTGCATTTCTGATGTGGATCGGTGAGCGGATCACTGAGAACGGTGTGGGAAACGGAATTTCCATCGTGCTCGTTATCAATATCGTATCCCGTCTGCCGCAGGATTTCCGCAGTCTGTATGAACAGTTTATTCTGGGCAAATCGATTGCGGTCGGTGTGGTATCTGCAGTGATTATTCTGGCGATTATCATCGGTATGATTGTTCTCGTTATTCTTCTGAATGACGGGGTACGCAAGATTCCGGTGCAGTATGCCAAGAAAATACAGGGGAGAAAGATGATGGGAGGACAGTCTTCCAGCATTCCTCTGAAAATTAATACCGCGGGTGTGATTCCGATTATCTTTGCTTCTTCTCTGATGCAGTTCCCCATTATCATTTCTTCTTTCTTTTATCAGGGAACCGGCGTGTGGAGAGAGATTTTAAACGGCCTGAATTCAGGGAACTGGTGTGATCCGACCCAGTTAAAATATTCGGTGGGATTGATTTTGTATGTTGTGCTGGTTATCTTTTTTGCCTACTTCTATACATCCATTACGTTCAACCCGCTGGAAATTGCAAACAATATGAAAAAACAGGGCGGTTTTATTCCGGGTATCAGGCCCGGCAGACCGACCAGTGATTATCTGACAAAGATATTAAATTATATCATTTTTATTGGTGCGTGTGGATTAACAATCGTAGCAGTCATTCCGTATTTCTTTAACGGTATGTTTCATGCCAGCGTTTCCTTTGGCGGGACGAGCCTGATTATTATTGTCAGTGTTGTTCTGGAAACGATCAAACAGATCGAGTCACAGATGCTTGTCCGCAATTACAAAGGATTTCTGAATGACTGACGGAAAAAGTGACAGGGCTTTGGGACAGAGCAGGAATGCACTGTCCCTGTACTTGCCTTGTGCAGGCTGCGGCAGAGTGCTGCGGGCGGCGGCATGGTGGGAGGATTAGAATGAAGATTATTATGTTGGGAGCTCCGGGAGCCGGAAAAGGGACACAGGCCAAGATGATTGCCGAGAAATACGGTATTGCCCATGTGTCTACCGGAGACATTTTCAGAATGAACATAAAGGAAGGCACGGCGCTTGGAAAAGAAGCGAAAACTTATATGGATCAGGGACTTCTGGTTCCGGATGAACTGACCGTAAGAATATTGCTTGATCGTGTTGCCAGAGAAGACTGTGCGAACGGATATGTACTGGACGGTTTTCCCCGCACGATTCCGCAGGCGCAGGTTCTGGACCAGGCATTGGCAGAAATGGATGATGCCATTGACTATGCGATCAATGTTGATGTGCCCGATGAAAATATTATCGGCAGAATGACAGGCAGACGTGCCTGCGTGACATGTGGTGCAACCTATCATATTGTACATATTCCGCCGAAGCAGGAAGGAATATGTGATGCATGCGGAAAAGAGCTGGTTCTTCGCGACGATGACAGAGAAGAAACGGTGTCGAAACGCCTTTCCGTGTACCATGAACAGACACAGCTGCTGATTGATTTTTACACGGCAAAGGGAATCCTGAGAACCATCGACGGAACGGAAAAAATGCAGGATGTATTTACGAATATCGTAACAATTTTGGGAGAATAGGACGGAACATGGCTGTATCAATTAAATCGGCAAGAGAGATAGAACTGATGCGCGAGTCCTGCAAGCTGTTGGAAGATGTGTTTTTCAGACTGGAACAGTTTGTAAGGCCCGGTATTTCTACAAAGGAAATCGACAAACTGGGAGAAAAGCTGATCAGAGAACATGGCTGTGAGCCGAATTTTCTGAATTATAACGGTTATCCGGCATCCATTTGTGTTTCCGTAAATGATGAAGTGGTGCATGGTATTCCCCATGCGTCCCATATTCTGCAGGAGGGTGACATCGTCAGTCTGGATGCGGGCCTGATTTACAAAGGCTACCATTCCGATATGGCGCGGACTTTCGGCGTGGGGACGATCTCGGAGGATGCCCGCAGTCTGATTATGGATACAAGACAGAGTTTTTTCGAAGGCATTAAAAAAGCGAGAGCAGGAAATCATCTCTATGATATTTCCAACGCGATCGATGCGTATATTACGCCGCGCGGTTATGGCATTGTCAGGGCGCTGGTAGGACACGGTATCGGTACAAGGCTCCACGAAGACCCGCAGATTCCCAATTTCGCACAGCGGAAAAAAGGATTGCTTCTGCGGCCGGGCATGACACTTGCAATCGAACCGATGATTAATATCGGCCGTGCGGATGTGGAGACACTGGAGGATGACTGGACAGTCGTGACAGAGGACGGTTCCCTTTCGGCGCATTATGAAAATACCATACTGATTACGGACGGCGAGCCGGAGATTCTGACAATGAGCGGAAAATGTGAATAGGGGCAGATTCATATGACAGGAATGTTTGCTATATCCAAAGCCGGACACGATAAGGGAAAACTTTATATCATAATAAAAGAAGACGAAGAATATGTATATTTGGCAGACGGGCGCTTAAAGCCGACGGACAGTCCGAAAAAGAAAAAGAAAAAGCATATTCAGATCATAAAGAAAACAGACGAAACCATTGCATTCATGATAGAAGAAAATAAACCGATCAGCAATGAACAGGTAAAGCGTGCTCTGACAGAATATGAGCGCAAGTTGGTTTAGGAGGGAAAAGATGTCAAAAGCCGATGTTATCGAAATCGAAGGTACAGTAGTAGAGAAATTACCCAACACCATGTTTCAGGTGGAACTGGAAAACGGACACAAAGTACTTGCCCATATCAGCGGTAAGCTCAGACAGAATTTTATCCGTATCCTGCCGGGCGATAAAGTTACGTTGGAGCTGTCTCCATACGACCTCACCAAAGGCCGAATAATCTGGAGAGATAAGTGAGCACTTAACGAAAACAAGTGCGTAGCACGCCGTTTGCGTTTAGTGCGAACTCGCAGACGAGACAGATCAAAAGTGCGAACGTTTCCGGTTTTATTTATAACACATTGATACCATATGTGCTGAATTTGCAGGCATAACCCACTTGCAAATTGCTATATACCATGCTATAATGTAAAACGGTCTTTTTTGAAAGGAGGGTTTCAGGTGAAAGTCAGATCATCAGTAAAGCCTATTTGCGAAAAATGCAAAGTAATTAAAAGAAAAGGAACGATCAGAATAATCTGTGAAAATCCGAAACACAAACAGAGACAGGGATAATACAATTTTCTTGTCACATTTTTATGTGCGGCTGCAGGATTGTTACTGTACATATTATATGCAGTAGTATCCTGATTTAAATAATTGAACGTAGATGAGCCTACGGGAGATTACATTTGATACCGTCTGCCTGACAACGGACGGAGGCCGGGCAAAAGTCTGGTGGTACGCTTTTTGTACCCAATCAAACAGTAACTACAAAAATGTCGGGACGACCGGCATGAGGAAAATGGAGGAACAAAGAATGGCTCGTATTGCAGGTGTTGATTTACCGAGGGACAAACGTGTTGAGATTGGTTTGACTATATTTATGGAATCGGCAGAGTAAGTTCAAACAAAATCCTGGCTGCTGCAAACGTTAATCCTGACACTCGCGTCAGAGAATTAACCGATGACGAAGTAAAGAGAATCAGCGAAGTTGTTGCGGCAAGCTACATGGTGGAAGGCGATCTCAGACGTGAAGTTGCGCTCAACATCAAGAGATTACAGGAAATCGGATGCTACAGAGGAATCCGTCACAGAAAAGGGCTTCCTGTTCGTGGTCAGAAGACCAAAACAAATGCAAGAACAAGAAAAGGCCCCAGAAGAACCGTTGCGAATAAGAAAAAGTGAGCACTTAATGAAAACAAGTGCGCAGCACGCAGTTTGAATTTAGTGCGAACTTTGTTCTGCGCCGCGTAGCGGGGCAGAACAAATCTCAGATAACTGATAATGTAGAAAGGTGAAAGTAGGTTAGTTTAAAATGGCGAAAAAAGTTGCAAAAAAAGTAACAAAAAAGCGTGTCAAGAAAAACGTTGAACGTGGACAGGCACATATCCAGTCTTCTTTTAACAATACGATTGTTACATTGACAGACACAGAGGGAAATGCCCTGAGCTGGGCAAGTGCCGGTGGTCTTGGTTTTAGAGGTTCAAAGAAATCTACTCCTTATGCTGCACAGATGGCGGCAGAGACAGCGACAAAGGCTGCTCTTATCCATGGATTGAAGACGGTAGACGTAATGGTAAAAGGACCCGGTTCGGGTCGTGAAGCGGCAATTCGTGCCCTGCAGGCATGCGGGCTGGAAGTGACGAGTATCAAGGATGTGACGCCGGTACCGCACAATGGCTGTCGTCCGCCGAAGCGCCGCAGAGTATAATGGAAGATCATGCAGTTGGAGGAAGGTACATTTGGTACTGTAAACAATAACAGGAGGAAATAAAAAATGGCAGTAAACAGAGTTCCCGTATTAAAAAGGTGCAGAGCGCTTGGGCTGGAACCGGCATATCTTGGTTATGACAAGAAATCAAACAGGACGAATGCAAGAGCAGGTAAGAAGATCAGCGAGTATGGTCTTCAGCTTCGTGAGAAGCAGAAAGCAAAATTTATTTATGGCGTACTGGAGAAGCCTTTCCGTAACTACTATAAGAAAGCGGACAAAGCAAAAGGCATGACCGGTGAAAACCTGATGATTACGCTGGAGAGAAGACTGGACAATGTTATTTTCCGTCTTGGTTTTGCGAGAACCCGCAGAGAGGCGAGACAGGTAGTCGGCCATAAACATGTACTGGTAAACGGAAAAAGAGTAAATATCCCCTCTTACAGCATCAGTGTGGGCGATGTGATTGAAATCAGAGAGAAATCCAAAAGCCTGCAGCGGTACAAAGACATTGTGGAAGTAACCGGCGGCAGACTGGTTCCGGAATGGCTGGATGCAGATTTGGAAGGATTAAAAGGAACGGTGAAGATGCTTCCCACAAGGGAAATGATCGATGTTCCGGTAAATGAAATGCTTATCGTCGAGTTGTATTCCAAATAATGAATGTATCGGCTTATAGTAAGGAGGGTATTGCATGTTTGATTTTGAAAGACCAAACATTGAGGTTGCAGAAATTTCAGAAGACAGAAAGTATGGAAAATTCGTTGTAGAGCCTTTGGAAAGAGGTTATGGCATCACATTAGGAAATTCTCTGAGAAGGATTATGCTCTCTTCCTTACCGGGTGCGGCAGTAAGCCAGGTGAAAATTGACGGTGTTTTACATGAGTTCAGTTCGATTCCGTCTGTAAAAGAAGACGTTACTGAAATTATAATGAATATTAAGAGCCTTGCGATTCGAAATAACAGCACAGGCAATGAGCCCAAAACGGCATACATTGAGTTTGAGGGCGAGGGTGTCGTAAGGGCATCCGATATTCAGGTGGATCAGGATATTGAGATTTTTAATCCTGATCTTCCCATCGCTACTTTGAGCGGCGGAAAAGACAGCAGACTGAATATGGAACTCACCATTACAAAGGGCAGAGGCTATGTCAGCGCAGATAAGAATAAGAGCGAGGATCTGCCGATTGGTGTGATTGCAGTAGATTCGATCTATACACCCGTAGAAAGAGTGAATCTTACAGTAGAAAATACCCGAGTTGGACAAATTACAGACTTTGATAAGCTTACATTAGACGTTTATACAAATGGAACATTAGCTCCTGACGAGGCAGTCAGCCTGGCTGCTAAAGTATTGAGTGAACACTTGGTTCTTTTTATTGATCTTTCGGAGAACGCACGGAGTGCGGAAATCATGGTGGAAAAGGAAGATGATGAAAAGGAAAAAGTGTTGGAAATGAGCATAGACGAACTGGAATTGTCGGTTCGTTCTTATAACTGCTTAAAACGTGCGGGCATCAATACGGTTGAAGAATTGACCAATAAAACTTCCGAGGATATGATGAAAGTCCGTAATCTGGGACGCAAATCGCTGGAAGAGGTGCTTGCGAAGTTAAAAGAGCTTGGACTGCAGTTGAATCCGAGCGATGAGTGACCAAACGGTCATTTGCCCGGACAGTAAGGCCGATGAGCGTGTACCGGGTGCGGCACATGAATGGAACGATTGACTATCCGGCGGGTAAGACCGATGAGCGCGGCCGGGTATCCCATGAATGGAGGATCACAAAATGGCAAAATACAGAAAACTGGGCAGAACTTCTTCCCAGAGAAAAGCATTACTCAGAAATCAGGTGACGAATCTTTTATACCATGGAAGAATTATCACCACACAGGCGAAAGCAAAAGAAGTGCAGAAGATTGCAGAAGGCCTGATTGCGCTTGCCGTAAAGGAAAAAGACAACTTTGAAACCGTAAAGGTGACGGCAAAGGTGCCGAAGCGTGACAAAGACGGCAAGAGAGTGAAAGAAGTCAAAGACGGCAAGAAAGTGACACTTTACGATGAAGTACAGAAAGAGATCAAAAAAGATCTGCCGGGCAGACTTCATGCAAGACGTCAGATGCTTCGGGTTTTGTATCCGATTACCGAAGTTCCTGCAAAAAGTGCGGGAAGAAAGAGAAATACAAAGGCAGTTGATATGCCGGCAAAGTTATTTGACGAGATCGCGCCCAAGTATGTAAACCGTAACGGCGGCTATACGAGAATTATTAAGATCGGGCCCCGCAAAGGTGATGCGGCTATGGAAGTGGTTTTGGAACTGGTATAAGATATATGATAAGGACGGACAGGAAGCGATTGCTTTTTGCCCGTTCTTTTTCTTTGGAAAGCTGTTACAGACGAAAAACCCTGGAGATTACCCGTTTTTCTTGCAAATCCTGCGCTGCGCCTGTGGAAAAGTGCGGAATTTGCAAAGCTTTGGGATTATGGATTGATATTATAGAGAAGTCCGCTTATAATATAAAAATGGAAAAATTTTATTGCTCCGGCATATATAATGAAGAGAGGATAAGGAAAGCGTGCTTCCTTTTTGCATCATATGAATATAGAAATAAATGGATATAATATCTGTTATAAGATAACAGGCAGCGGGGAGCAAACCGTTGTTATGCTGCAGGGATGGGGAACGAATCTGGCGGTATACGACTCGGTAGCGGATACGATCAACGAGGCATATCGCTTTGTCCAGTTTGATTTTCCGGGTTTCGGAGACAGCGATGAGCCGCGCGAAGCGTGGAATGTGGATGCCTATGCGGATTTTTTCTGTGAACTGATGAAGGCTTTGGGGATTGAGAAGGCGGCGCTAATCGGGCATTCATACGGCGGCAGAGTTATTATCAAACTGGCGTCCAGAGAATCGCTGCCGTTTACAATCACCAATATTGTGCTGATTGACAGCGCCGGGATTTTGCCGGTCAAATCGTTTTCGCAGAAGGCAAAAGAAAAGCGGTATAAAATATTGAAGAAAGTTTTGAATATAAAGGCCGTATACGCGTTATTCCCGGAACTGATTGACGACTGGAGAAACCGGCAGGGATCCGAAGATTATCGCAAGGCCACACCGATTATGCGTCAGTGTCTTGTGATGGCTGTCAATGAGGATTTGAGCCATTTGCTGCCGAAGATAAAGCAGGATACCCTGTTAATCTGGGGTGATCTGGATACGGCGACGCCGATCGGCGATGCCAGAATTATGGAGGAGAAGATACCGGGGGCCGGACTGGCCGTCCTGAAAGGAACGGGTCACTTCTCTTTTCTGGAACAACCGGCTACGTTCAGACGGATTATGCGATCATATTTCAGATTGGAGTAAACGATGGAAATTAGGATATTAGCGGTGGCCGTGCTTGCGATTCCCGCATTTTTTCTGATAATGCGTTATCATATGCATATGTTTCAGCTCAACGGATATAAAAACGGAGAGCATTTGCATTGGCTGAAAAAAAATATCGGGCAGCAATGGCTGTTGCCGTTCGGTATGCTGCTCGGAGCCGCCGGCATGATTTTGCCCTGTATGGCTGTCGATGCGGCGGTTATTGTCACACTGGTTTTGATGATTCTTGTCTACCGGGCAAGAAAGCGGATGCACACAAAGAAAAAACTGGTCTATACGGCGCGGGTGAAGCGGATGTTGGCGACAATTCTGATCGCAACGGCGCTGATACTGGCATTGGGCGGCGTGCTTCTCGGTATCCGGTGTATGGCCGGGCTCTTTTTGTTTCTCGTGTCAATCCAGTTTTTGATGAATCTGGCTGCCAATATTATAAACCGCCCGATTGAAAGCAGTGTCAGCCGATTTTATATCAACGATGCAAAAAAGAAACTGGCCGGCGTTCCGGGACTGCAGATTATCGGTGTCACCGGCAGTTACGGAAAGACGAGTGTAAAGTTTTATTTACAGACATTATTGCAGGAAAAATATAATGTGCTGGTGACGCCGGAAAGTTATAATACTCCGATGGGGGTTGTGAAGACAATCCGGGAGTCACTGCGGCCGATGCATGAAGTTTTTGTATGTGAGATGGGGGCAAGGCATGTCGGGGACATCAGAGAAATCTGCGATATTGTCCACCCCCGTCATGGTGTGATTACTTCGATCGGGCCGCAGCATCTGGAAACGTTTTTTAATATGGAAAATATCAAAAATACCAAGTTTGAACTGGCCGATGCGCTGCCGGATGGCGGGATGTTGTTCCTGAACGGAGACAATTCGTATATTCAGGAAAAGGCCGTCTCGTATCCGCACAAAACATTTTATTATTCGGAGCGGGAAGGCGACGGGTATTGCGCGAAAGACATTGCCGTGTCGCAGTTGGGAACGGCGTTTACCGTCGTTTCACCCGATGGAGAAACGCAGCAGTTCCAGATGAAGCTGATCGGAGCGCACAATGTAATCAATGTTGTCGGGGCAATTGCGGTGGCGAACAGGCTCGGCATTGCACTGAAAGATCTGCGCGTTCCCGTCCGCAGGATTCAGCCCGTTCCGCACAGAATGGAGATTCGTGAGCACGGCGCTGTCACGGTGATTGATGACGCCTATAATTCCAATCCCGTTGGTTCCAAGGCGGCGGTCGAAACGCTGGCGCTGTTTGACGGAATACGGATCCTCATTACGCCCGGCATGGTCGAACTGGGAGAAAAGGAAGCGGAATACAATTATAAATTCGGAACCTATGCGGCGGCTTGCTGTGACTATATTTTTCTGGTGGGAAAGAAGCACACGGAACCGATTCGGGATGGGGCCGTGAGCAGCGGATTTCCGGCAGACCGGTGTGTCGCGTGCGATAAGCTGGAGGAAGCGATGGCACATGCTTATGCGGTAAAGGGACAGGGACATAAGTATCTGTTACTGGAAAACGATCTGCCCGATAATTATTAGGAGGAAGCAGAAAATGAAAATAAAAGTGGCGATGTTGTTTGGCGGGAAGAGTGTGGAGCATGAGGTTTCTGTCATTACCGGCATTCAGGCGGTGATGAATATGGACACCGACAAATATGAAGTGATTCCTGTTTATATGACGAAAACCAATGAGATGTATATTGGGGATGCAGTGGGTGAAATCGAATCCTATAAAAATATTCCCGAACTGTTGAAAAAATCGCAGCGGGTTATTATGGTCAATGAGCAGGGCCGGGTCATGCTGATGCCGTTTCCCATGAAAAAATTCGGCAAAAATCATGCTGTGGAGATCGATGTGGCATTTCCTGCCGTGCATGGAACCAACGTGGAGGACGGCGCTTTTCAGGGCTATTTGAAGACGATGGGAATTCCGTTTGTCGGCTGTGATGTCACGGCTTCCGCCGTTGGGATGGATAAGTATATTATGAAAGCGATTCTGAAAGAGCGTGCGGTTCCGGTTCTGGATGCGCAGTTGTATACATTGGCAGACTATGCGGAGATTGACAGCCTGATGGATCGTATTGAGAATGGACCGGGTTATCCGGTTATTATCAAACCGGTCAATCTCGGTTCCAGCGTCGGCATCGGCGTGGCAAAAAACCGTGTGGAACTGTCGCATGCGCTTGATGACGCATTCCGTTATACGACCCGTGTGCTGGCGGAGCATGCGATTCTCAATCTGCGGGAAATCAACTGTTCCGTACTGGGAGACGAAAATGATGCGACTGCATCCGAATGTGAAGAACCGCTGCATACCAGTGATATTTTGAGTTATGAGGATAAATATGTCAATCATGCCAAGGACAGCGGCACGAAAGGAATGGCGAGCGTGTCCCGGAAAATACCTGCCGACCTGTCCCCGGAGAAACGCGGGGAAGTGCGTGCGCTGGCGGTCAAATCGTTTCAGGCGCTGGGTTGCTGCGGCGTGGCCAGAATAGATTTTATGATTGATGAGGATACCGGCACACTGTACTTTAATGAGATCAATACGATTCCGGGCTCGCTGGCATTTTACTTGTGGGAGCCGGTCGGGATTCCCTACCGGGAACTGCTGGACCGTATGATTCAGCTGGCATTGAAACGGTCACGGACAGAAGCGGGCCTGACCTTTACCTTTGATACGAATATTCTCAGCCAGGCCGGATTTGCGGGAAGCAAAGGCGGAAAGCTATAGATCGACTCCGATCGTGTGTGGTTTATTTAAATCCTGTCACAGTGCTGTGACAGGATTTTTAATAGATTCGTAACGGTTTCCGTATGATTGTACGGGTGCATATCCGTGTTTTTGACAGGAGGGGACAGAGGCGAAAGGACGATAAGTTCATGGAATATTATCACAGTGAAATCTGCCCGATCGAAATCGTGAAGACGGAAAAATTAAATATAACATTTCAGCGTCACAATCATGTGGAACATTATGTGATTTCCATTGTGGAGGCGGGACATGTGGAAGTGCGGTACGATAAAGGAGATACCAGGACCTATGCACCGGGGGAAGTGTTTTGCGTAAAGCCCTTGCAGACGCATGCCGTGCGTATGGAACGGGATGCGGTGATGGTTTCTGTCTGTATCGGCAGACAACTGTTTGCGGAATATGCATATGATATGCTTGCACATATGGTGTGGGAGATGACTGCCCGGGCCGGTATTCCGACGCTTTCCCAGACGGGATGGATAAAAATTTTACGGAATCTGGAGGGCTCTGCCGGAGAACAGGATACGGGAACAGAGCCGGCGTTTGAAAAGATTATGAAACTGCTGGCGGTATTCCCGGAGCGGGAGTTGTCTTTGGAGCAGATGGCGGAAGAACTTCATATGAGCAAATATCATTTTCTGCGGAAGTTTCGGGAGAGAGCCGGTCTGCCGCCGCACCGGTTCTGCTTACAGTGCAGAATCAGGAAGGCGCAGAAACGGCTGCGGGCGAAGCATTCCATAATCGAATTGGCGCTGGAAATGGGATTTTACGATCAAAGCCATTTTGACCATTGTTTTAAAAGCATTGTCGGCATATCGCCGAAAGCGTATATTGCAGCGAAAAAGATAATATCCGGTACAGGGGCAGACGGTGCCGGCAGATAATTTCGCCGGCAGGTATTTCCGCAATTTTTTACAAGCCGGACGCGGGCGGTTCCTCTATTATGGTATTGTGACAAATATACAGGGACAATCAGGAGGGAAGCGAAATGATTTTTGAAAAATTCGAGACCGGCAGTCTGTTTTTCCCGGACAGGACCGTTTGTCTGGGGGACATTATGTGGGAAGAGCACCCTGCGTTTCAGGGCGTTGCGCTGAAACATTTGCTGACATCCGCTGACAGCGGCGGGACGTTCAGCTATCATTTGGTGCGCATTGCGCCGGGATGCGAAATCGGACGGCACATCCATGCGGCGCAGTTGGAAACGCATGAAGTTATTGCCGGCAGCGGCGCCTGTATCTGTGAGGGCAGGGAACTGCCGTATGAGCCGGGTGTGATGGCAGTACTGCCCGCCGGCATGCCGCACAGGGTGACGGCAGGTGCAGACGGCCTGTATCTGTTTGCCAAATTTATTCCCGCGCTGTGCTGACGGCAGGGCAGAAGGGGCGGCCGGATTCCGGCCGCTTTTTTGTCCGGTGCGCTTTTGACTTTATCCGCCGTTTTGATTATACTGTATCGTATAGTGATTATAGCGGAGGGAACGGAGGGGATTGGATTGTATCTTACGATGCTCGGAACAGGCCATGCAACGGTGACAGAGTGTTATAATACCTGCTTTGCCCTGCAGGGGGACGGGGCGTATGCGGATGCCGTTTTTCTGGTTGACGGGGGCGGCGGCAACACGATTTTAAGGCAGCTTGGGGCAGCAGGAATTGACTGGAAACAGATTCGGACGATATTTGTCACACACAAACATATCGATCATCTTCTGGGAATTATCTGGCTGATTCGGGTGATCTGTGCCGGTATGAGCCGCGGGGAATATCAGGAGCCGGTGACGATATATGCGCATGACGAATTGATTTCTGTGATACGGGATATGTCCGCAGAGCTTCTTCAGAAAAAATGGACTGCTTACATGGGAAAACAGCTTTTGCTGGAGCCGGTCCGTGACGGGGACTGTAAAGTGATTTTCGGGAAGCCGGTGACTTTTTTTGATATTTTATCCGTGAAAGAAAAACAGTATGGATTTTGCATGAAACTGGATGCGGATCAGACGCTTACCTGCCTCGGAGACGAGCCTTACCGGGAATGCGAACTGCCATATGTCAAAGGCAGTACATGGCTGCTTCACGAGGCGTTCTGTCTGTATGCGGAGGCGGCGCGGTTCAAACCGTATGAAAAACATCATTCTACCGTAAAAGAAGCGTGTGAAACGGCGCAAAAGCTGCATGTGAAAAACCTGCTTCTTTATCATACAGAGGACAGCCATATCAGAGATCGGAAGGCGTTGTATACGGCGGAGGGGAAACAGTATTATACGGGGAATCTGTTCGTGCCGGACGATCTGGAGCGAATCTGCCTGTCTGCAGCGAGACCGCAGGAAACGCAGCTCTCCCGGTAAAATTTTCTGATTTTATGCATCACAAATAAACCTGTCCGGGAGATTGTCATTACCGCCGATTTCCCGGGCAGATTGTTTTTCCGTTGCAGTACCTGATATTTTCCTGGCAGTACCGTTCCCCAAAGCACGATAACCACTATCTGGTTTTGGCTTTTGGATAAGGCGCTTTGACATCTGTGAGATTCAGGAGATAATCAACGCTGGTATTGTGGTAATCAGCCAGTTCGATCAAAATGGTAGTCGGTATGTCATTTTCACCGGTTTCATATTTGGAATAACCTGTTTGGGACATACCTAAAATTTTGCCCATTTCCGTTTGCGATAAATCTTTTGCGACACGCAGATCTTTTAAACGCGAATACATTTTATACCTCTTTTCCAATATGCATTTTTTGTCTTATTGTATCTAATCTGTTTTGGGTTACAATGACTTAATCTGAATCAGGTTATTGCAATTTAATCTGAAATGGATTAGCATAGTAAATATATTTACTAAAACTTTGAAAATATATACAGATATGGAGAAAGAATGAGAAAAATAAAAAAAGAGATAGGTGTTTTCAGAGAAAAACAGCAGAAATTACGCATGGGTTATGCCGTTATAATTCTGATTTTTCTTTGTACGGTATCGGATCGCGTTTACCGGCAGGCGGATGACTGGAGCAGAACACTGCGGTACAATTATGATTTTTCGGGCAGTAACCGCTATGTCCATACCGTGTATCTGGGATGCTCGGATATATCACTGCCACAGACCGGTGAAATACAGGGCGAGGGGAATCCAGGGAGAAGGGAAAGCTGTGACCTTCGCAGCCGGGGACAGAGCTTTGGGGATTCGTGCTTTCTGCTCCGGCAGGCTGACAGGCGCTATGCGCTGCAGACTGTCTGCCTTGTGCTGGATGGCTGTCGTAGCGAAAGGGAATATGAGGAAGAAGGTTTCACTTTGACGGAGGAAGAAGAAAAGGATTTGCGCAGGCTGATGTGGTATTGTGAGAAAGAAGAAATTGTACTTATGTTTCTGGATGCCGGACGCTGCGCGGATGAAAGTGATCCGCAGACAGTGCGCACGGCGTATGTGAAACAGATCAGAGAAATCGCAGAAAGCACCGGCTGTGCATTCTGCGATTGGGTGTGGGTTACATTGCTGTAACGGTTATGATTCTTCTGCTTTCTTTTCGAAATGCTGATAGTCTTTGCTGTGGTTCCAGTTTCCGCCCCAACTGAAACCGTGCTGGGTAAACAGTTTATAACACAGATCATTTTCATCGATTTTATAGGCAAAGGGCTGGCTGCGGTCGGCGTAGCTCTCTGCGCCGGCCGGTGACACCTGCTGCGTTCCGTTTTTGAACGTGACATAGGGATTGAAAAACGGATTGATGTCGATGGCAAGACCTTTTCCGTGCATGGAAATCTTGTTGGTGCCCGCTATTGTCCGATAATTAAAGCAGGAAGTGTTATTGTCCTGCATGGAAAGGGTGTCGTCTGCGGCGTATTCATCGATCAGACGGATCTGCTCGATCTGGTAATCGGCCTGATACAGTTCATAGAAAATTTCCACTAGATCCTGAGCGATGGCTTTATTACAGATGATGTCTCCGGTACTGACATTACCCTTGAAGTTGACGTACAAAACGCTGACATGGCGCAAATCTTCATAGGGAATCGTGCAGTCTTCCCGGTAGGATACACCGGTGATCCGCTGCTTCATGTCGTCCGATAATGGTTCGTAATAAAAGTCAGGCTGATAGACTGTCCGGCCTGCTGTCATTTCTTTGGCATTCATTTCCGTTTCTCCGTCTGCGCTTTCGGCCTGTGCTGCCGACATTGGTCTGGTCACACTGATCTCTCCGTCAGATTCCGGTTCGCGGTATGCGACTTCCGGTTCACGGTCCGCATAGTCGGAGAGCGTTTCGGAACTGTGGCTGATTATGGCGGCGGTAATGCACAGCAGAAAAAAGAAAACCGCAGCGCCGAAGTATTTGGTATATTTTTTCATTTTATTTCCTTTCCGGGATGCGCCTGTATTGGATTGTGTTATGATTTTCGTTAATGTCTATTATACCATACGGATGCGGATGCTACAAATCCCAAAATGATGAATCCGGGCGGAAAAGGCAGGATTTACTTGTAATCCGCATTGTTTTCGAGTACAATAAGGCAGAATAAAAAAGACGGCAGGAAAGGTTCCGGGAAAGCGACCGGGAAGGGGCGGCAGATGGGCATTATTCAGACAAACAAACTGGTATTTGAATATATACGCCGGGACGAAGAAGGAAATGCGGAGGGCATAACCCGCGCGGTCGATGAAGTCGATCTGGATGTCAGACAGGGGGAATTTGTAGCCATTCTGGGGCATAACGGATCGGGAAAATCGACGCTGGCAAAGCATATCAACGCCATTTTGTATCCGACGGAGGGAACGGTTCTGGTGGACGGCAGGGATACAAGAGAGGAAGCACATATCTGGGAGATCCGGCAGAAAGCGGGGATGGTATTCCAAAATCCCGATAATCAGATTATCGGTCAGGTGGTGGAGGAAGACGTCGGTTTCGGACCGGAGAATATGGGCGTTCCCACAAAGGAAATCTGGGAGCGGGTGGAGGAAAGCCTGAAAGCGGTCGGTATGTATGCGTTCCGAAAGCATTCTCCCAATAAACTTTCCGGCGGGCAGAAACAGCGTGTCTCGATTGCCGGCGTGATTGCGATGCATCCCAAATGCATCATTCTGGACGAGCCGACCGCCATGCTGGACCCGAACGGCCGCAAGGAAGTGATCCGTGTGGTGCGCGCTCTGAATCAGGTGGAGGAAGTCACGATTCTGCTGATTACACATTATATGGAAGAAGTTATTTACGCCGATCGGGTGATTGTGATGGACCAGGGCAGGGCCGTTATGCAGGGAACGCCGCGTGAAATTTTTTCGCAGGTGGAGAAACTCAAGAGCCTTCGGCTGGATGTGCCGCAGGTGACGATGCTGGCACATGCTTTACAGAAACAGGGCGTGTCTTTGCCGGACGGGATTTTAACGGCGGAAGAGCTGGCAGATGCACTGGGGTATCGGAAAGGATAATTATGGCAATCGTTCTCGATCATGTAAGTTATATTTATGAAAAAGATACGGAAATGGCGGCGTTTGCATTAAAGGATATTTGTCTGACCATTCCCGACGGACAGTTTATCGGCCTGATCGGTCATACCGGTTCGGGGAAATCGACGCTTGTGCAGCACTTAAACGGCCTGCTTGCGCCGACCGGGGGGCATATTTATTATAACGGTAAGGACATTCATGAGAATGGCTTTGACAAAAAGGAACTGCGGAGCCGGGTCGGCCTTGTGTTCCAGTATCCCGAGCATCAGCTTTTTGAGGTCGATGTCTTTACGGATGTCTGTTTCGGACCGAAAAATCTGGGGCTGTCCCGGAAGGAAACGGAGCTGCGGGCGTTTCAGGCTCTGCGGCAGGTGGGATTCCCGGAGGAATATTTTTATCAGTCGCCGTTTGATCTGTCGGGCGGGCAGAAACGCCGTGTGGCGATCGCCGGGGTACTTGCCATGAAGCCGGACGTACTGGTACTGGATGAACCGACGGCGGGACTGGATCCGAAAGGACGGGATGAGATATTGGACCGGATTGCCGCACTGAAAGCGGAAACAGGCATCACAGTCGTGCTGGTATCACACAGTATGGAAGATATTGCGAAATATGTGGACCGGATTATTGTTATGAACCGGGGCAGCGTATTGTTTGACGATGTGCCGGGGGAAGTGTTCCGGCACGATGCGGAATTGGAGGCGGTAGGGCTGGCGGCGCCGCAGATGACGTATATTATGCGGACCCTTCGCCAGCGGGGACTGGCAGTCAATACGGATGTGACGACTCTGGAGGAAGCAGAGCGGGAAATCCTGCGTGTACTGGCCAAATAGGAGCAGACAGAAAAATGGGCGTTGCCGTTTGCGAATGCACCATGGGAGGAACTATGTTAAGAGACATTACACTGGGGCAATATTACCAGACCGATTCCGTGATACACAGACTGGACCCGCGGGTAAAGCTGACCGGGACGATACTGTATATTATTTCCCTTTTCTTATTTCATCAATTTACCGGCTACCTTGTGGCAGCCCTCTTTTTAGGCGTGGCAATCCGGTTGTCGAAGGTACCGTTTTGCTATATGGTAAGAGGCATGAAGGCGATTCTGTTTCTGCTGCTCTTTACGATGGCGTTTAACCTCTTTCTGACACCGGGGGAACCGCTCGTACAGTTCTGGAAACTGACGATTACAAGAGAGGGATTGCAGATCGCTGTTTTTATGGCGATTCGGCTGACGTTCCTGATTATAGGATCGTCACTGATGACGCTGACGACGACGCCCAACCACCTGACGGACGGCATGGAAAAACTGATGGGACCGCTGAAAAAAGTGAGAGTGCCGGTGCATGAGGTTTCCATGATGATGTCGATCGCCCTGCGCTTTATCCCGATTCTTATGGAAGAAACCGACAAGATTATGAAGGCGCAGATCGCCCGGGGCGCCGACTTTGAGAGCGGCAATCTGATAAAAAAGGCAAAGGCGATGGTACCGCTGCTCGTGCCGTTATTTATCTCCGCCTTTCGCCGGGCAAATGATCTCGCTATGGCGATGGAGGCCCGGTGCTATCAGGGCGGCGCGGGCAGAACAAAGATGAAGCCGCTGCAGTATGCACGCCGGGACTATCTGGCATACGGCGCATTGATTCTGTATCTGGTGGCATTGATATTGACGAAATATGTGGGAAATTTTTTATGATGCGCGTAAAACTGACGGTTGCCTATGACGGCACGGCTTATCACGGCTGGCAGATTCAGAAAAACGGAAATACGATAGAAGGGGAACTGAACCGACATCTCTCGGCGCTTCTGCAGGAGGAGATTCAGGTGATCGGCGCCAGCCGCACGGATGCGGGCGTCCATGCGCTGTGCAATGTCGCGGTATTTGATACGGACACAAGGATGCCGGCCGGAAAGATCAGCTATGCGCTGAACCAGCGTCTGCCGGAAGACATACGCATTCAGGATTCGCGCCGGGTGGCGGACGATTTCCATCCACGAAAATGTGAGAGTATCAAAACCTATGAATACAAGATTCTGCGGGGCACATTCCCCATGCCGACAGAACGGTTATATTCTCATTTTATTTATACGCCGCTGCATGTGGAATGGATGCGGGAGGCGGCTGCCTATCTGGAAGGCAAACATGATTTTAAGAGCTTTTGCAGTGAAAATTCGCAGGCCGAAAGCACGGTGCGCACCATATACCGGATCGAACTTGTGGAAGAGGGCAGTATGCTGAAAATCCGTATCTCAGGGAACGGATTTCTCTATAATATGGTAAGAATTCTGGCAGGGACGCTTGTGGAGTGCGGAAAGGGAAGATTCCCGGCGGAGCGGATTCAGGACATTCTTGAGGCACGTGACCGTCAGGCAGCCGGTCCGACGCTGCCGCCGCAGGGACTGACGCTTGTGGCGTATCGTTTTTTGTAACGGCATGAGCCGTGACAGAAATTCGCTTTCTCTGTAAAAAAATAGAAGTATAGTTATTGACACACACGGAGCAGTATACTATAATTATTCAATGTGGCGGTATCCGAGGAAATATGCCAATTCCCGGGCAGGATATTTCGGATATGCCTTTCGGATTGGTTTTCGTAACGGATGCGGCGGCCCGGACATCTGCCGGAGAAGTGAGAGAAAGCACAGAACAGATTGATAAGACGAGATTTATTATGGAGGTAACATAATGAAAACTTTTATGGCGAGTCCATCTACAATCGACAGAAAATGGTATGTAGTAGACGCTGCAGATATGACATTGGGACGTTTGGCATCGGAAGTTGCAAAGGTGTTAAGAGGAAAAAACAAACCGATCTTTACCCCGCATATGGATACCGGTGATAATGTGATCGTGATTAACGCTTCTAAAATCAAAGTAACCGGTAAGAAGCTGGATCAGAAAATCTATTATCATCATTCCGACTATGTAGGCGGCATGAAAGAGACTACATTGAGAGAAAAACTGGCGAAGAAACCGGAGCAGGTTATCGAACTTGCAGTAAAGGGAATGCTTCCGAAAGGACCTTTGGGAAGACAAATGTTCAGAAAACTTCATGTATACGCAGGACCGGAGCATGCACATGCAGCTCAGAAACCTGAAGTATTGACATTTTAATCAAAAGGGACGAAGAAGGAGGAATCGGAAATGGCGAAAGCAGCTAGATACTACGGAACAGGCAGAAGAAAAAAATCAATTGCCAGAGTATACTTAGTACCCGGAAAAGGCAATATTACAATTAATAAAAGAAGCATTGATGAATATTTCGGACTGGAGACACTGAAAGTGATCGTTCGTCAGCCGCTGGTGGCTACGGACAATGTAGAAAAGTT
Organism: uncultured Lachnospiraceae bacterium; assembly: GCA_910585205.1. Taxonomy (GTDB): domain Bacteria; phylum Bacillota; class Clostridia; order Lachnospirales; family Lachnospiraceae; genus VSOB01. The sequence goes on along the minus strand of CAJUCC010000048.1, from coordinate 14,434 downwards.
TGACGTGCTTGTAAATGTGCATGGCGGTGGCTATACAGGACAGGCCGGAGCAATTCGGCACGGTATTTCCAGAGCGCTTCTGCAGGCTGATGCAGACTACAGACCGACATTAAAGAAAGCCGGCTTCCTGACCAGAGACCCTCGTATGAAAGAAAGAAAGAAGTACGGTCTCAAGGCAGCGAGACGTGCGCCGCAGTTCAGCAAGCGTTAATCGGTTGTTCAAACCGTATCAAAATTGCTCAAAAACCCCGGAAAAATCAAGTTTTCCGGGGTTTTCTTATGCCCGAACAAGCGGATATGGTTTGACTGAAGTTGGGCGCGTGACCGCCGGGAAGTCGATTGATGGCCGGACAAAACAAGGAAAGGAGCAAAAGTATGAGTAATGTATTACTTCTTGAAGATGATCTGAGCCTGATTAACGGGCTTACTTTTGCATTCGAAAAACAGGGATTTGAATTAGTGGTTGCCAGAACCCTCAAAGAAGCAGACAGCCTGTGGACGGATGGAAAATATGATTTGTTGGTGCTTGATGTATCCCTGCCGGATGGCACAGGTTTTGAATTTTGCAAAAAAGTGCGGCAGGTTTCCAAAGTCCCCATCATTTTTTTGACAGCGGCAGATGAAGAAATGAACATTATCATGGGATTGGACATCGGCGGAGACGATTATATTACAAAACCGTTTAAGCTGGGGGTGTTAGTGTCCAGAGTAAATGCGCTGCTGCGCCGGACAAAAGATTTCGGCTCCGCAGACACACAACTGGAATCCAATGGAATGAAAGTGCTTTTGCTGCAAGGGCAGGCGTTTAAGAACGGAAAACGATTGGATCTGACTGCCGCAGAATATAAGCTGCTGTGTCTGTTTATGAGAAACCCTGACATGGTACTTACCAAAGAACAAATCTTGGATAAACTATGGGACTGCGATGGAAATTATATTGACAGCAGTACCCTTACCGTATATATGAGGCGGCTGCGTATGAAGATCGAAGATAATCCGAGTGAACCACAAATGCTCCTGACGGTTCGGGGAATGGGTTATAAATGGAATGTGATCGGGTGAGGCGGCTTATGAAAATATTTGCAAACAAAGAAATCAAAAAATTGTTTCTTGCATTATCAGGTATTTGGGCGGCTTCCTTTCTGCTGACACAAGGGTTTTTATGGTTGTGCTATCAACGGTTTTCTTTGTTCCTATTGCTTGTTTTCGTATTGGCAGGAGGGGCTGTATTGGCAGCGTGTTATTCCTATTTCAAAAAACAAAATCAGGTCATGGAACAGGCGGTATCACATATCCATGCGTATCTTGACGGAGATCGCAATGCCCGTATCGCATGTGATGAGGAGGGCGAACTGTATCGATTATTTCATTCTGTCAATTCCCTGGCGGCTGTCTTAAATGCTCACGCAGATAACGAACTTCGGGAAAAGGAATTTTTGAAAAATACGATCTCTGATATTTCCCACCAGCTGAAAACGCCGCTGGCTGCTTTGAATATTTATAATGGTCTGCTTCAGGACGGGGATATGGAATTGTGCGCGGTAAAGGAGTTTGCCGATTTATCCGAACAGGAACTTGACCGCATTGAAACACTGGTACAAAATCTGCTCAAGATTACAAGACTGGATGCCGGTGCCATCGTGTTGGAAAAGACCACAGAGAATGTGGCGGATATGATGCGGGATATGGAAATGCATTTTGCATATAGAGCCAGACAGGAAAAGAAGGAAATCATTCTGTCTGGCCCGGATCATGTTTCTCTTTTCTGTGATCGTGATTGGCTGTCTGAGGCGATCGACAATATTGTGAAAAATGCGTTTGACCATACGGAAAGTGGCGCTGTCATTCGCGTTACATGGAAGGCGTTGTCATCCGGCGTTCAAATTGTGGTAAAGGATAATGGATGTGGCATCCACCCGGAGGATATACATCATATTTTCAAGCGTTTTTATCGCAGCCGTTTTTCAAAAGATACACAGGGTATCGGCCTTGGACTCCCGCTTGCGAAAGCAGTCGTTGAAGCACATGGAGGAGCAATCGAGGCAGACAGTGAATTGGGCAGAGGGACAAGTTTCACGATGAATTTTCTGATTCCTGCAAAATTGTAGGCTGATTGTAGGGCTACAGTAATATTTCAGTGCTATTCTTTCCATCATAGACAGGAGATGAAGCCTGTCTTATTGCATCGCAAAAAGATAAGAAAGAGGTGGTTGCACTATGAATTTATTAGAAGTCAAGAATATTTGTAAGACTTATGGCAGCGGTGAAACTGCTGTAAAAGCGCTGAGGAGTGTCAGCTTTTCCGTTCCCAGGGGAGAATATGTGGCAATCGTCGGAGAATCCGGTTCCGGTAAAAGCACACTGCTGAATATGATCGGTGCTTTGGATATGCCAACTTCGGGAAAGGTGCTGATTGATGGCAAGGATATTTTTACCATGAATGACCGAAAACTGACGGTATTTCGCCGCAGGAATATCGGCTTTATCTTTCAGGCGTTCAACCTGATTCCGGAGTTGACGGTGGAACAGAATATGGTTTTTCCGCTGTTGCTGGATTATCAAAAGCCGGACAAGAGATATTTGAAGGAGTTACTGACGGTGCTGAATTTGAAAGATCGCCGTAACCATTTGCCCAGTCAGCTTTCCGGCGGTCAACAGCAGAGAGTGGCGATTGGCCGCGCATTGCTCACCCGTCCTTCCCTGATTCTGGCGGATGAGCCGACAGGAAATCTGGATTCCCAAAACAGCAGCGAGGTTATTGCATTGCTCAAAAAAACATCGAAAAAATACGAGCAGACCATCATTATGATTACCCATAACCGTAGCATTGCGCAAACGGCAGACCGGGTATTACAGGTGTCGGATGGCACCTTGACTGATTTTGGGAGGTGTCGTGAATGAAAAGTTATTTCAGTCTCATTCCCATCTCCGCTAAAGTCCACCGCCGTCAAAATCGTATGACGCTGCTTTGCATTGTATTTGCTGTGTTTATGGTAACGGCAGTATTCAGTATGGCTGAAATGGGCTTTAGAATGGAACAGTCTCGATTGGCTGGCAGGCATGGAAGTTTCTCTATTGGAGATTTGCTCGGCAGCTCAATGGGACAAACCCTTCTTTCTGTCGCAGTTGTTTTGTTCCTGCTGATTTTGATTGCAGGCGTTTTGATGATTTCCGGCAGTATGAACAGCAGCGTTGCACAGAGAACCCAATTTTTTGGAATGATGCGTTGCATTGGTATGAGTAAGCAGCAGATCATTCGTTTTGTCCGTTTGGAGGCATTGAACTGGTGCAAAACGGCTGTCCCGATTGGCCTTGTTTTAGGAGTTGTTACTACATGGGGGCTGTGCGCGGTACTGCGTTTTGTAGTCAGAGAAGAATTTTCTAATATCCCCCTCTTTGGCATCAGTATTTTTGGCATTGCCTGCGGTATCTTTGTGGGACTAATTACTGTACTAATTGCCGCGAATGCTCCGGCGAAACATGCTGCGAAAGTACCTCCCATTACAGCGGTATCCGGAAATGCAGGCCATGAAAAAACAATGCGTCATCCGCCGTATACAGGATTCGGAAAGATTGAAGTCCTTCTCGGTATCAGCCATGCGGTCTCCGGGAAGAAAAATTTATTCCTGATGACAGGTTCTTTTGCGCTTAGCATCATCTTATTTTTGAGCTTTTCTGTTATGGTCAGTTTTGTAGATTATCTGATACCTCAGTCAGCTGCCACATCAGATATTGATATTGCAAGTGCTGGCGGCAATGCGATTGCCCGGGAACTGCTTCCCTCCATCCGTGAAATGGAGGGAGTGAAAGAGGTTTACGGGCGCCGCAGTGCGTTTGATGTTCCTGCCAGACTAAACGGCGATACCGGCCTTTCCGGTACAGTTGATCTGATTTCTTATGACGATTTTGATTTACAATGTCTGAAAAAAGACAGTGCTTTGAAACGGGGGAGTGATCTGGCCGAAGTTTATGGGGACAGCCGCTTTGTTTTGGCGACATCCGATCAGGACAGTACATGGAAAATCGGTGACACCGTTCAAATTGGGGATGAAACCCTTACCATAGCCGGATTGTTAAAAAATGACCCCTTTAGCGAGGATGGACTGACAGACGGAAAGCTCACATTGATTACCTCCGGTGAAACATTTATCCGTTTGACAGGGGATGAAGATTATTCTCTTGTGCTGATACAGACAGCGGGGAATGTTACGGATGAAAATGTTCGGGCAATCCGAAATTCCATAGATCAAACATATAGCTTTCGGGATAAACGCGACGAGCGCACTACGGGAACTTATACGGCTTTTGTTTTCTGTGTTTATGCGTTTTTGTCAATCATTGCACTGGTAACGGGAATGAATATCATCAATAGTATTTCCATGAGCGTGTCTGCCAGAATGAAGCAATACGGGGCCATGCGTGCAGTAGGAATGGATAAACGCCAAATGACAAAAATGATTGCTTGCGAAGCATTCACGTATGCTGTTTTGGGGTGTGTTGTTGGTTGTGCTATCGGCTTGCCGCTTAGCAGGCTGCTGTATAATTTCCTTATTGCGGGACATTTTCCGTCTGCGGTATGGCAGTTTCCAATTACTTCTTTGGGTGTCATTCTCTTGTTTGTCTCGATTGCGGCAATCGCGGCTGTGTATGCTCCGGCGAAGCGGATTCGCAATATGTCGATTACCGCAACCATCAATGAATTATAGTTTTATATTTTAATCTGCTTTCCGACGGCAAAAGAAAAAAGCCGTCGGAAAGCAGACACATTTCCATGCGCCTATGGAATGAAACCCTTGAAAGTCCGCTGTTTTCATGGATGGCACAGCGTACAAATACCGGCATATCAAAGAGCGTTACGACAGGATAAATCTTGTTATTCCCAAAAGTTATCATTCTGGCTAAAGTCAGGTTCGGGTTAAGGGAAATTTTTCAAACATTTTAAGAAAGGAGAAAATCATATGAATTATTCGATTGGAGAGGTCGCCAATGCTACCGGGATTGCCATATCAACCCTGCGCTATTACGACCGTGAGGGTATGTTTCCGGATATGGAACGGAGAAACGGGGGGATCCGTGTTTTCTCCGATACGGAAATCAATACGCTGAGAGTGATTGAATGTCTGAAAACTTCGGGAATGTCTATCAAGTCAATTAAGGAATTTCTGGTTTGGTGTAAAGAGGGCGACGCTTCTTTAGAGAAACGCAGGGAAATGTTTCATGACCGGCTGGAAGAAGTGGAACGGCAGATAGAAGCATTACAGGAGACAAAGAACAGGTTGCAGTATAAATGCTGGTATTATGACACGGCGATTGCCGCCGGAAGTGAAGCGGTTGTAAAGAATCTGCCGGTTGATGAAATCCCGGAAGATGTAAGGGATTATAAAATATAACCGTTTCCCATTCTATGTTGCCTGAATGAGTGATACCGGGAAATATATGCTCATGCAAAACTGCCGCTGCAATCTCTTACACACGTACCGGAATGCAACTTATATAAAAATTATATCAAAGTTTGAAATATGCAATAAAGCGATATTGTGATAAAATGTTTATTGCATGAAATGGAAGAAAGCGTGAAAATTTTTCGCATCACACATGCGGCACAGAAAGCTTGTAAAGTCTTATTGGATACGGTTTGAAGTTTCCCGGAATAAGCGGTTCTTTGCAGGCAGAAAAATAAAGGAGATGGACAATGAATGACAAACGAGTAACCAACACACAGAATCAGGCTGCTTCCCGGAGCAGTTTTTCAGGGAAGATCGGATATGTCCTGGCCGTTGCAGGTTCTGCGGTGGGTCTGGGCAATATCTGGCGCTTTCCGTATCTGGCGGCAAAATACGGCGGCGGCATCTTTCTGCTGGTGTATCTGATTCTTATGCTGACCTTTGGATATACACTGATCGTTTCGGAGACGGCGCTCGGGCGTATGACGAAAAAAAGCCCGGTCGGTGCGTTTCATGCATTTGGGAAAAGCGTTCCCTTTCAGTTTGGGGGCTGGGTTAATGCGGTGATTCCGATGCTGATTGTACCTTATTACAGTGTAATCGGCGGCTGGGTTTTAAAATATCTGTTTGAATATCTGCGGGAAAATGCAAGTCTTTTGGCGGCGGACGATTATTTTACCGGGTTTATTTCCGCCGGAGCGGATGTGGAGATATGGTTTCTCATTTTCAGCGCGGTTGTGATATTTGTTATTATTGCCGGCGTAAAACGCGGTGTCGAGTTGATCTCCAAGGTGATGATGCCGCTGCTGGTTATTCTGGCGGTTATTGTTGCCATCTATTCCATGAGCAGGCCGGGGGCGATGGCGGGGGTAAAATATTTCCTGATCCCCAACTTTGAAAATTTTTCGTGGATGACCGTTGTGGCGGCGATGGGGCAGATGTTTTATTCCCTTTCCATTGCCATGGGGATTCTCTATACATTTGGTTCTTATATGAAACAGGAAGTGGATATTGAGAAATCGACGGTCCAGATCGAGGTGTTTGACACGGGCATTGCCCTGCTGGCGGGACTGATGGTTATTCCGGCCGTGTTTGCATTTTCGGGCGGTGAACCGGAAAGCCTGCAGGCAGGCCCGTCGCTGATGTTTATTACGCTGCCGAAGGTTTTTGACAGTATGGGGCTGGGGACTGCGGCCGGCATTATGTTCTTTTTGCTTGTTTTTCTTGCGGCGCTGACAAGTGCGGTCTCTCTGGCGGAATCCGGCGTCTCCACTTTTGAGGATCAGCTGGGCTGGAGCCGTGCAAAGGCGTGTGCGCTGATGGGGGCGGTTATCGTATTATTCGGCTCCGTGTCGGCGCTCGGGTTCAGTGTGCTTGATTTTGTGCAGCCCCTCGGTATGACGCCGCTTGACTTTTTCGATTTTCTGACCAATTCGATTATGATGCCGGTTGCCGCTTTCTGCACCTGTATTCTGATCGTGCGGGTTGCAGGCATCGGGCGGGTTATCAAAGAGGTGGAACTGTCTTCGGAATTCCGGCGCAAAAAGCTGTACTGTTTTTTCCTGAAATATCTGGCCCCGGTTTGTATTGCGATTATTCTGGCGAGTTCGATCGCGGGCGTTCTGGGGTGGATTGTGCTGTGAAATTTCTTGACACGTCTGCGCCGGGAACGTAAGATAAAATTGTAACGGAAAGAACGGTTTGACAAAAGAAAAGGAGGGTTTTATGGGTAAGTTGTTGAAACGGCTGTTTGCAGTCACGATGGCTGCTGCCATGCTCTTCGGGACAGGGTTTGCAGGGGTTCCGGCAGGTACGGTGAAGGCTGCAGAGAAGCCGATGGAGGGCGAACTGGTCGTCGTGCATACGAATGATATGCATGGGCACTACAATGCCGTTGAGGGCGAACAGCTCGGCATATCGGCGGTGGTGAGCCTGAAACATTATTATGAGTCACAGGGCGCTGACGTACTGCTTCTGGATGCGGGGGATTTCTCTCAGGGGACGACGCTGGTCAGCTACTTTGACGGCGGTTCGGCAGTTCTGTTTATGAACGCGGCGGGATACGATGCGGTTTCCCTGGGGAATCATGAATTTGACTATGGCTTTGACGAGCTGCAGATTATGGCGGCGCTTGCGGATTTCCCGATTCTGGATGCCAATATTCTGCATAAGGATACGGATGAACCGTATTTTGAGGCGCATAAAATTTTCGATTTACAGGGCATGAAAGTGGGTGTGTTCGGACTGGATACGGCGGAGGCACAGACAAAGGCAAGCCCGAAAAATGTAAAGGATATTCGGATTCTGGACGGACAGGAACTATATGCATGTGCACAGGAGCAGATCGATGCCTTAAAGGCAGCAGGCTGTGATTATATTATCTGTCTCGGCCATCTGGGCGTGGACGATGAAAGCCTGGGCAGACGTTCGGTCGACGTGGCGGCCAACACGAAGGGGATCGATTTGTTTATCGACGGCCACAGCCATACGGAACTGGACGGCGGCCTGCTTGTCAATGATACACTGATTACAAGTACAGGCTCTTATCTCGCCAATATTGGTGTGGTAGAGATCGACAAAAACAGTAAAGAGGAAAAGGCTTCTCTCGTAAAGGCGGCGGGATACCAGGGCGGCCATGACGCTGCCGTGGACGGATTTGTCACAGCGCATCAGGATATTGTGGATGCGGCGTATGCAGGGTTGTTTGCAACCGCGACGGTTGATCTGAACGGTGAGAGAGAGCCGGGTGTGCGGACGCAGGAAACCAATCTGGGTGACTTTGCGGCTGACGCTTACCGGTATGCGGCACAGCAGTATATGGGAAGCGAAGTGACGGTGGACGGTGCGATTCAGAACGGCGGCGGCGTCCGGGCCAGCATCCCGGCGGGGCCGATCAGCATGAATACCCTGTATACGGTATTCCCGTTCGGAAATTCCGTCAGCATCGTAAAAGTGACCGGGGCGCAGCTTCTTGAGGCGCTCGAAGCGTCCTGCAGTGCGGCGCCTTCCGCTCTGGGCGGATTCCCGCAGGTATCGGGCATCGTGTTTACGGTGAATACGTCTGTTCCGTATGTGAACGGCATGCAGTATCCCGATTCAACCTACTATGCGCCTGCAGTGCCGGGCAGCCGTGTGACAATCGAAACGGTGGGCGACAGGGCGTTCAGCCTGACAGACAGTTATTATATTGCAGTCAATAATTTTATGGCGGACGGCGGCGATACCTATTATGTATTTACACAGGCAGAGGAAGTGATCGATACCGGCGTGATCGACGCGGAAGGTTTGATCTCCTATGTGAATTCTCTGGGTGGTGTGATCGGGGATTCGTATGCGGTTCCCAAAAACAATATTACGATTCAATAAAACTTTATTTGCGTGGGCGGTGTCCGTAAAAGGGACGCCGCCCTGATTTTGTATCGTTCCTTTTTCGTTTGAGCTTTCAGGTGGAATCTGGTATAGTATGGGAAAAGACGGTTCGAATGGAGCGACGGGGATGAAACGGGATCTGACGGAAGGAAATGTGGCAAAAGCGCTGCTGCTCTTTGCCGGGCCTATGATTTTGGGCAATATGCTGCAGCAGGTTTATAACATTGCGGATACGCTGATCGTAGGCAGAGTGCTTGGGGAGGAAGCGCTGGCGGCGGTGGGTTCTGCGTATACGCTGATGACATTTCTGACCTCTGTTATCATCGGGCTGTGTATGGGAAGCGGCGCGGCGTTTTCGTATTACTTCGGAAAGAGAGACACAGGCAGAATGCAGAACAGTATGTGCATTGCCTTCTGTCTGACCGGCGGTACGGCCGTGCTGCTGAATGTGGCGGTTATCTGTTTTTCGCGGGGAATACTGCGGCTCCTGCAGATTCCGGCCGAGTTGATGCCGATGATGGAGGAATATACGGAAATGGTGTATATGGGGCTGTTTTTTGTATTTCTTTATAACTACTTTGCCTACCTGCTGCGGGCCGTGGGGAATTCGGTTGTGCCGCTGGGATTTCTCGGCAGCACGGCATTGCTCAATGTGGGGCTTGATCTGTTGTTTGTGGCGGAATACGGATGGGGTGTCAGGGGCGCTGCGCTGGCGACGGTTATATCGCAGGCTGTTTCGGGCGTGGGGATTGCGCTGTATACATGGCTCCGTGAACCGGGGCTGCGTCCGGCGCGTTCGGCAATGCGGTTTTCCCGAGGGGCTGCGCTGGAAGTATTTCACTTTTCTCTGACGGCTTCCGTACAGCAGTCGGTAATGAATTTTGGCATTCTGATGGTGCAGGGGCTGGTAAACAGCTTTGGAGCGGTGGTGATGGCGGCTTTTGCGGCCGGCGTAAAGATCGATACGCTGGCATATATGCCGGCGCAGGAGTTCGGCAATGCTTTTTCGCTCTTTATTTCCCAGAATTACGGCGCGGGCAGAAAAGACCGGGTGCGGCAGGGGATGAAAGCGGCAGTGCGGATTTCGATGTTATTTTGTCTGGTGATTTCCGCTCTTGTGTTTGTCTGTGCAGAGCCGTTGATTATGCTTTTTGTCAAAAATCCTTCTGCGGGGATTATCGGCACGGGTGCATCCTATCTGCGGATTGAGGGGGCATTTTATTGCGGAATCGGCATATTGTTTTTACTGTATGGCTATTACCGGGGCGTTAACCGGCCGGAAATGTCGTTGATCCTCACGGTGATTTCGCTCGGAACACGGGTAGTGTTGGCATATTGTCTTGCGCCGCTGCCGGTTATCGGTGTCTGCGGAATCTGGTGGGCCATTCCCGCGGGATGGCTGCTGGCGGATCTGGTCGGAATCGGGTATATCGTGAAACGGAAACAAACATAAAAAGGGAGGGGTTTTTTGAAAAAATATTTTAAGGGTGCAAAAGGCTTTCATTTTATCATGCTGGCGGTGGCGGGATTGATAAATGCCTTTGGGGTGACGGTCTTTCTGTCTCCCGTGAGTCTGTATGACAGCGGCGTTTCGGGCACTTCGATGATGCTTTGCCAGATTACGCCGGACTATCTGAGCCTGTCGGTGTTTCTGATTCTGCTGAATCTGCCGCTGTTTATTTTCGGATATAAGAAACAAGGCGCATTGTTTACCATATATTCGGTCTATGCGGTCTGCTTTTATTCACTGGGGGCGTTTCTGATTACCAATGTATTGCCCATGGATGTGTCGCTCAGCTCTCCGATTGCAGGGACGGATTTGCTGCTCTGCAGTGTCTTTGGTGGGTTGATTTCCGGGATTGGAAGCGGACTGACAATCCGTTTTGGTGGTGCGATCGACGGGATTGAGGTAATGGCCGTTATCTTTGCGAAGAAAATCGGTATCACGGTCGGCATGTTTGTAATGATGTATAATCTGGTGCTGTATCTGCTGATCGGATTTTTGAGCAGGAGCTGGATGTTACCCATGTATTCCATTATGACATATTATGTGTCTCTGAAAACGGTGGACTTTATCGTCGAAGGTTTTGACCGGGCGAAATCAGCGATGATTATCACCAACCGGCCGGAGCAGACGTGCCGTGCGCTGTCAGAGACATTTGGGACGGGGATGACACTGATTGAAGCAAAAGGGTATTATTCTTCTATGGAGAAGACGGTAATTTATCTGGTGCTGAACCGGTTCCAGATCGGGAAAATGCGGAATATTGTAAAAGCAGAAGACCCGATGGCGTTTATCGCAATCTCGGAGGTGGCGGATGTATTCCGCACCAATGCCCATGAAGCGAATGTCGGGACGAAACCCGATTCGGAGAAGGAAAAGAAAGAAGCGGAAGGGGAGGCAGACACGGATGCAGCACACGGAGCAGGAGGAGAAAATTAAATATATGACGACGGCGCCGGTTCGATCTCTTGTGTGGCGGCTGGCAGTGCCTACAATTATCAGTATGCTCGTCACGTCTTTCTACAACATGGCGGATACGTTTTTTGTCGGGAAGCTGAATACGAGCGCAACCGCAGCGATTGGGGTTGTTTTTTCCGTGATGTCCTTTATTCAGGCGCTTGGATTTTTCTTCGGCCACGGTTCGGGAAACTTTATTTCCAGAAAACTGGGGGCCAGAGAATACGAGACGGCTTCCGTTATGGCGGCGACGGGCTTTGTGTATGCGTTTCTGGGCGGTCTTTTCGTCACGGTATGCGGGCTTTTGTTTTTGCGGCCGCTTTCCCTGATGCTGGGTTCCACATCGACCATTCTTCCTTATACGATGGACTATCTGAAAATCATTCTGCTCGGCGCGCCCTTTATGACGACTTCACTTGTACTGAACAATCAGCTCCGCTTTCAGGGCAGCGCCGCCTATGCGATGGTCGGTATCGTCACGGGTGCGGTGCTGAACATTGCGCTGGACCCGCTCCTGATATTCGGGCTGCATATGGGGGTTACGGGAGCCGGTGTGGCCACGGTTATCAGTCAGACGGTGAGTTTTCTTATTCTGTGGATCGAGAGCAAAAAGGGTGGTAATATTGTGATTCGCCTGCGCAGTTTCTGCCCGGATGTCTATTATATGAAGGAGATTGTCCGGGGCGGCCTGCCGTCCCTGTGCCGGCAGGGGCTGGCGAGTGTCTCCGTCACATTTTTGAATCATGCGGCGGGAAATTACGGGGACGCGGCCATTGCCGGCATGTCCATTGTATCCCGCATCTCCATGTTTGCCAATTCAGCGCTGATCGGGTTCGGTCAGGGATTTCAGCCGGTATGCGGTATGAATTACGGCGCGGGAAAGCTGAAACGGGTGCGGGAAGCGTATTTTTTCTGTGTGAAATATGCGGCGGTTTTTCTTGTGATACTTTCCGTCGTGGGATTTTGGGGTGCGGAGGGAATTGTGACCGTCTTCCGGCGGGATGATCCGGAAGTGATCGCGGTCGGCACACTGGCGCTGCGGCTGCAGATCCTTGTTTTCCCGCTTGGCGCTTGGATTGTTATGTGTAATATGATGCTGCAGTCGATCGGCAGAGCGGTCAAAGCCTCGATTGTGGCAGCAGGGAGACAGGGATTGTTTTTCCTGCCGCTGATTCTGATACTGCCCCGGCTGTTCGAGCTGACCGGCGTTCAGATGTGCCAGAGCATCGCGGATGTGTGTGCGCTGCTGTTGTCGATCCCGCTCGGCGTCAGCGTTTTAAAGGAGATGAAAGGACAGGAGGAAGGGGAAAACGCAGCGGGCGTTCTACGGGATATGCCCTAAGTCCATCCCCCGTCCATCGTAATCACCTGTCCGGTCAGATAGGCGGGCGCTTCGGCGAGCTGCAATATCAGTTTTGCCGCTTCCTCACATGTGCCCATGCGCCCCGCCGGAATTTCTTCCGTTATCCTGTCGATTTCCGCTTCGGTAAAAGAGCGGTTCATATCGGTGTCGATGATGCCGAATGCCGCGGCATTGACCTGAATATGGCTCGGTGCCAGTTCTTTGGCGAGCGCCCTGGTAAAGGCATTGACGGCGCCCTTGGAGGCGGAATAGGCGGTTTCCATGGAAGCCCCAACATTTCCCCAGACCGAAGAAACATTGATAATCCGTCCCTGCCCCTTTGCGAGCATCAGCGGGACGGCGTGTTTGACCGTGTAAAAGCAGGCATTCAGATTGGCGGCCATCAAGGCGTTCCAGTCAGCGACAGACATATCCTGAATCAGGCCGATATAAGAAATTCCCGCGTTGTTGACAAGCACATCCAGTGTATTGATGTGAGAGAACAATCGCGTGACATCTTCAAAATTCCCGGCATCGCATAAAAATCCCCGGCATGTGACGAGATACGCATCTTCCAGTTCACGCTGCAGCGTTTGCAGCTTTTCTTTTTCCCGCAGACAGGTCAGATAAAGATGATAGCCCGCTGCCGCGAATGCATGAGCGCAGAAACGGCCGATCCCTCTGGATGCTCCGGTAATCAGGGCGGTTTTCGGTGTGTTTTCCATGGTGATGCCTCCTTATAAAGTCTGATGGACCGACAGATACATGATATATCATAATTATCATAAGCGAAACGAAGTACAAATGGCAAGAGCGGGATTGGAACGGACGCCCGGTGCACGGCCGGCATGCTGCGTCACCGGCGGAACGTCATATTTCTGTAGTATTTTTCCCGCATTCCTGATACACTACTAAGAAGGTCAGAAAATAGTAACAGCAAAAGTTTCATACTGTTACCGATTATTTCAGGAGGAAACGGCTATGACAGATGTGATTATTATCGGTTCCGGCCCGGCAGGGCTGACTGCGGCGATCTATGCGAGGCGCGCGGGCTTTTCCACTCTCGTGCTGGAGAAGGCGCCGATGAGCGGCGGACAGATAATCAATACGGGTGAAGTTGATAATTATCCGGGCCTGCAGGGGATCAACGGGTTTGAGATGGGGATGAAGTTCCGGGAACATGCACAGTCCATGGAGGCGGAGTTTGCGGAAGGGACTGTGCGGGAGATAAGGGCAGACGGTGATACGAAAGAAGTGGTGACGACGGATAAGACGTATCGGGCGCGGGCGGTTATTATTGCGGCAGGCGCTGCCTACACCACGCTGGGAGTACCTGGCGAGGCGCAGTTTAAGGGGCGGGGCGTTTCACATTGCGCTACCTGTGACGGTGCATTTTTTCGCGGCAAGGCAGCGGCGGTTGTGGGCGGCGGGGATGTAGCGGTGGAAGATGCCATCTACCTGTCACGTTTTTGCAGCAAAGTCTATGTGATACATCGGCGGGACAGGCTGCGCGCGGCGGAAATGTTACAGCAGAGACTGTTCTCTCTGCCAAATGTGGAGATGGTCTGGGACAGTACGGTGGAATGTATCGAAGGGCTGGAGCAGGTGGACGGCGTTCGGGTGCGCAGCCGGAAAACGGGTGATGAGAGAGCGATTGCCGTATCCGGCGTCTTTATCGCGATCGGGCTCAGCCCGCTTTCGGAGGCGTTTGCAGCCCTTGTGGAAACGGATGAAAAGGGGTATATAGCAGCAGGGGAAGACTGTCGCACGAACGTGCCCGGTATCTTTGTGGCGGGGGACATCCGCACGAAAAAACTG
>CAJUCC010000047.1 GCA_910585205.1 uncultured Lachnospiraceae bacterium | reverse complement strand
TGGAAGGCTGGTGTTCTACCATTGAACTACACCCGCATATCCGCTCGGGGTGACAGGATTCGAACCTGCGACCTCCTGGTCCCAAACCAGGCGCTCTAGCCAAGCTGAGCCACACCCCGTTTTCCTGTAATCACCGCACCGGCAATACAATATGCTACGCCTCTCTCCGCGACGCATATTGTATTATATAATAACACCTTTTCTCTGTCAACCGTTTTTTTCCAATTATTATTTTTCGTCTTCGTCCAAGAAATGAAGGGAAAACCGGGCCATCCCCTCCGGATCCAGTTCCATCACCGCATAAGACGGCCGCCGCCCCGCCTGTCTCGGATAGGAAAGACTGCCCGGGTTTACCGCAATAAGGCCGTCTTCTTCCTCGATAACCGGCCGGTGTGTATGGCCATACAAAACCACATCCACCCCCCTGGCAATCGCTTCCCGCTTGATCGTCTCGTTTTCCATGGAAATATAATACGAATGTCCGTGGGTCAGCCAGATTTTATATGTACCGATGTAAAATTCCCGCTCCCGCGGAAGACTGCTGAAAAAGTCATTGTTGCCGGCCACCATTTCCACGGGGCAGCCCGCACACTCACTGATCGTGTACTCGCTGCCCTCGATGTCCCCGCAGTGAATCAGCATATCGGGTCTTCCCGTTTCTTCCAGTATGCGGAACAGATTTCCGTTTTTTCCATGTGTATCGCTGATAATTAGGATTCTCATATACACGCCTTCCAGATCCCCGTTTCATACAGTGTTTGTTTCATTTTCCGCAGCGCTTTTCCTCTGTGACTGGCGGCATTTTTCTGCTCCGCATCCATCTGCGCGCTCGTAAGGCCGTATTCCGGCACGTAGAAAACAGGGTCAAACCCAAAACCGTTTTCCCCCTTTTCCTCATATCCGATCCGCCCCTCCATCGTCCCCTCCGTCACCAGCTCCGTTCCGTCGGGCAGCACTGCCGCAATCGCACATACGAACCGCGCCATGCGCTTTTCGTCCGGCACCCCGTCCAGCCGCTCAATCAGATTGTGATTCTTAATATGGTAGGACGTGTTTTCTCCCATATATCTGGCGGAATAGATGCCCGGTTCTCCGTTCAGATAATCGACCACAAGGCCGGAGTCGTCCGCCAGCGCCATCATGCCGGTCAGCTTGGCACACGCTCTGGCCTTTATCAGCGCATTCTCCGCAAATGTCGATCCGTTTTCGACAATATCCGGATCGATCCCCGCATCTTTCATGAAAAGGACTTCCACATCCGCATCGGCCAGTATCATCCGTATCTCTCTCATCTTGCCCGCATTCCCTGTGGCAAAGACAATCTTTTCTCTCATTGTTATCCTCCTGTCAGCCGCCCGACGCAAAAGCGGCAGTCACGGCTGCTGCAATCCCCTCCGCCAATCTTTCACGATATTGCGCATCGGAAAGCAGCGCCGCTTCTTCCGGATCTGTCAGACAGCCAATCGTAACGGCCGCCGCAGGAATCTCGGCGCCCGCGAGCAGTGTATCCCCATGCTCCATTTCCAACAGCCCGGCAGCGCCCGCACCGGATGCGGATGCCGCAGACCGTTCCAGCAGCGCCGCCAGTTCCGGGCTGCCGAAAGAGGGAATTACATATGTACCGTTATAGAAAGCCCGGATACCCGTCTGCGCTTCCCCATCGGCCCGAATGCTGACCAGCAGATCCGCAGACAGCGCATTGGCATAGCCGGCCCGCTCCTCTCCCGGTGTCAGTCTCCCGTCCAGTCCCGTGCAGCAGACATGGATGCCCTCCGCCTCCAGTTTCTGCCGCACCCGCTGCGTAATATCCACGATTGTCTCCTGTTCTGCTCCCGCGCTGCGCCATCCCGCGTCCAGCACCACAACCTTATCATATGTCCCGGCCAGGTCGATAAACGACAAGGCCAGCATGCCGCCTTCTACCGTATAGCGGCATTCGTAAAGCCCAGTTGTCCGCAGTTCCAAAACGGTTTTCCCTTCCGGCTCCGACAAAAATATGCCCTCCACACCGGGCACACTCCCGGTCAGAACATTCCCACGATAAAAATCGCCATATGTACCCGGCAGTGTAACGACAACCGCACGGCTGTCATAATAATTGGCAACCGTCAGCGTGTCCGGCGAAAGCCCTTCCGGCAGCGGTATCCGCATTCCGGCCGTCTGCGCTTCCTCCGTGGGAAACGCGGCGCTTTCCGCCGCCGTCTGTGGCGCGGCTGCCGCTTCTTCGTACGATTCCGCCCTGCTGCCGACATTCCGGCCGCCGCCTGCCGTCACATTCCCCGCGGTTTCCTGCCCGGCTGCCGCATCCGTCTCCGCCTCCGTCCCGGAAAAACGCAGCATACAGAACATGGCAAACACAGTGTACACCATACAGCAGGCCAGCATAATTCTGGAAAGTCGTTCCTCCATCATTTCCCCTGTCTGTTTCTTTTGCCTGGTTTGGCCCCCAGAAACTGATAATAATATGTCTTCATCATACCGTTGTACAGCTTCCTGTTCTTATCCGCCTTTCTGCCTATGGCCTGCTGCGCTTCCTCATAGGAAGTAATCAGGAACAAAGACCAGTCATCCAGCATACGAAACCGTTCTCCAAGCACCCGGTAAAGCGCCGCCACCGTCTCTTTGTCCTCCAGTCGTTCTCCATAAGGGGGATTGGTAATCAGAAATCCGTACCGTTTCGGATGGCTCAGTTCGGAAACCGGCCGCCTCTGAAAATGAATCAGCCCGTCCACACCGGCCAATCCGGCATTGGCCCGGGAGAGGGAAATCATTTTATCGTCCGCATCATAGCCCTGTATATCGGTGTCCACATGCAGATCCACCTGCTCCTGCGCCTCCTCCAGCGCTTCCTCCCAGATCGTCCGGGCAATGATATGCTCCCACTGCTGCGCGGTAAAGGTCCGATTCATCCCCGGCGCCATATTGGCCGCCATCATGGCGGCCTCGATCGGGATCGTCCCGCTGCCGCAGAACGGATCGACCAGGATCCGGTCACGCCGCCACGGCGTCAGCATAATCATTGCCGCCGCCAGATTTTCCGCAATCGGCGCTTTGGCCGTCAGTTTCCGGTACCCCCGCTTATGCAGGGAATCCCCCGTCGTATCCAGTCCTACCGTAACTTCGTCTTTCAGCAGAAAAACCCGGATCGGAAAAGGGCTGCCGCTCTCTGCGAACCAGGAAACATGATACCTGTCACGCAGCCGTTCCACCATCGCTTTCTTCATCACCGACTGAATATCCGACGGACTGAACAATGAGCTTTTGACACTGGCCGCCTTGGCAACCCAGAATCTTCCGTCTTCGGGAATATAATCTTCCCAGGGCAGCGCCTTCGTCCCCTGAAACAGTTCTTCAAACGTCTCCGCGTGAAAACTTCCGACCTTAATCAGAATCCGCTCCGCCGTCCGCAGGCCGATATTGGCCCGGGCACATGCTTCCTCATCCCCGTAGAACGTCACCCGCCCGTCTTCCACCGCGGTAATGTCGTATCCCAGTTCCGTAATCTCTTTTTTTAATACTGCCTCCAGCCCGAAATGGCAGGGGGCAATCAGCTCAAATTTTCTCATATGTTTATATTAAAGTCCATGTATGGGAGTGTCAAATGATTTTTATCGGAATTACAAAGATTTGAAAAAATATGTATCCCGGCAGACGCCGGGACTGGGTTAGAAATTATTGTTTCTCTGATTGTTGTTCTGGCTGTTCTGGCTGTTTTTCTGGCTGCTGCTGTTCGTGCTGTTAGAGCAGTTATTGGACTTATCCTGAGACTGATTTGTACCGTTCTGATAGTTCTGATTGTTGTTCTGGTTGTAATCATTTTTAGACATTTTGTATTCCTCCTGCTTTCTTTTGGTTACGGTGTTAGTATGGCACCAAGCAAAAGAAATATACGCATAAATTCAGGAAAATACTGGCAAAACAAAAAATAGGAAAAAAGTCTCATTTTTTGCTTGCATTTTCCAAATGGTTGAGATATAATAACCTCAACAGATAGAGAAACACTCCAATTTCTTTATCTGCAACCCTTATATATTAATTATTTATACTCCCCTCAAAACAGCTCATCGGTTCCCCTGATGGGCTGTTTTCCTGTTCTTTTCCAAATAAAAAAGAACCGCGCAAACGCGATTCTCCGCCTGCGGCGGGCCGTCTCAGCGGCATATTGGCGCCGGATGCAGGCGGACTGCAAAGCAGCAGATCCGCCCTGCAGCGCACCGCCCTCCCCGCCTAACTGCGCCGGAAAAACCGAATCAACAGCCAGACCAGCGCTACCGGTATGGCAATCGGCAGCAGAAACGCCAGAACCGCACCCACGATATGCAGAATCAGCACTGCCAGCAGCAAGAGCACAATCACAAAAATCCATACCGGAAGCCGGATTGATTTGCCGGTAAAAAAGTTTCCCTTTTTTTCTTCCTCCGCCGTCTCCGAAGTGGCCCAGTCCTCTTCTTTTGCCGTATCGATGATCGTTTTGGCAATCAGCCGGGGATCGCCCAATTCTTCCAGAACTTCCTGCTCACGCCGGCCCTTCCTGATCTCCGTATCGATATAGTTTTCATAATATGTCACATTTTCATTGACAGCCGCGTGGTTCACCCTGCCGGAAAGTGCCTTGCGAAGCTGCGCCGTAAATTCAAATCTCGTCATCCGAAAGCTCCTTATAAATATTTATCCATTCCAAACCCGTCCGAAAGCCGCTTTTTCAAATGCGCCGGGTCTTTCTTCATCTCCACCATAGAGCGGAAGGCGCGGAGCACCATCAGCTCCTTATTGCAGCTGTCCGTATTTTTCCCCGAATCCGCAATTACATTATAAATATCCATCTCCCAGACAAACAAATCAATCAGTGTATATCCTTCGCACACTTCTTTTCCGAGAAAACAATGATGTTCCAGATAATACACCATTTCCTCCATCAGGCCATCGTCGGCCAGAAGTCCGCTCCACAGTTCCCCGCACCGCTCCGGCGTCTCTCCCGCCAGTTCCCCGAGTTCCTGCAGCGCCGTAAACACTTTGATTTTTCTGGCATCGTATACAATATTTGACATTTTGTCCCACTCCTTCCACAGTTTCCCGGTGACGGAAACTGCTCTGCAAAAGTATAGCACACCCTGCCAAAATATGCTACACTCAAACTGTAACCGCAATCGTCATGGAGGTAAGCTATGAAATATCTGTCGATCGGCGCCGTATCCAGACACAAGGGCGTCAGCATCAAAGCGCTTCGTTATTACGACCGCATCGGTGTTCTCCGGCCCGCTTATATCAATCCCAAAACCAATTACCGTTACTATACAGAGGAACAGCTCTATCTTCTGGACGCCATCAGCCTCTGTACCGAACTGGGGATTCCGTTGCGGCGCTTTGCGGATTATACCGATGAACAGGGCAATTTCAATCTGCAGGGACTGCTGTATGACGGAAAGCTTCTGGCAGAGCAGAAAATACTGGAGATCCGGAAACGGCTCGGAACCGTTCAGGCCGCGCTGCAGGCGCTGGATCACAAACCGCTTCCGATTCACAGGCCATCCGCGCCCGCAGATGCGGAAACCAAAGAAATGTTTTACCGCCGCCATATTCCCGCACGCGCCGTACTGACAACGCCGCTTTCGGAAAACAGCCCCGAACAATACAGCCAGAAAATCCTGCGTCTGTTTATGCTCGCACAGCTTCTGGGCATGACTGCAGGCTATCCCTCCGGCATTATCTATGACTATGACCGGGACGGGAATGCGGAAAAATCAATGTTTGTCGCGGTCGAGAACTATCGGGACTGCACCGACAAACGGCTCCGTATCCTGCCCGAAGGGACATGGCTGTGCCGACAGGGGACACAGCATCGAATTGCCGATTCCTCCCGTCTGCAGAATATTTTTCACCTATCCGGGAAACCCTTTATTGTCGTCGAAAGTGATCTGATTAACGATGAAATCAAAGAAGGCGACAATTCCCTTGAGCTTCAGGTGTTCCAGATTTTGCAGTAAAAATGTTTACTATTTCATTGTCTGTCAGATTATCTATGCTATGTTAATTCTGTAGGTGATGGATAATGGATTACAGGCTCAGGATACGTGATCTGCGTGAGGATCATGACAAAACACAGCAGAATATCGCAGACATCTTAGGGACCTCCCAGACCATGTATGCCCGCTATGAACGTGGCGCCAGCGAACTTCCAGTCCGTCACCTGATTCGACTGGCGCTGTATTATAATGTAAGTATGGAATATATTGTCGGGCTGACAGATACCAAAACGCCCGTACTGCAAAAATAAGTGCCCGGTAAGCAGAAACCGGGGCACTTATTTTTTTCGTCTTATTCGTCCACGCTGTAATTCGGCGCTTCTTTTGTAATATGGATGTCATGCGGATGGCTTTCCCGCAGGGCAGCCGCAGAAATTTTCACAAATTTCCCGTTTTCTTTCAGTTCCTCCACCGAAGCCGTACCGCAGTAACCCATACCGGAACGAAGTCCGCCCATTAACTGATATACGGTATCTTCGACCGTTCCCTTGTATGCCACGCGGCCCTCCACGCCTTCCGGCACGAGTTTTTTCGCGTCGGACTGGAAATAGCGGTCCTTGCTGCCGTTTTCCATCGCGGAGATCGAACCCATGCCGCGATATACCTTATATTTCCGCCCCTGGAACAGCTCAAACGTTCCCGGACTTTCGTCGCATCCGGCAAAGATGCTTCCCATCATGCAGACATTACCGCCTGCCGCAATCGCCTTGGTCATATCGCCGGAATATTTGATACCGCCGTCGGCAATGATCGGAATGCCGTGTTCCTTTGCCACCTGATAGGAATCCATTATCGCCGTCACCTGCGGCACGCCGATACCTGCCACGATACGCGTGGTACAGATGGAACCCGGACCGATGCCTACTTTGACCGCATCCGCTCCCGCTTCGATCAGCGCCCTGGTCCCTTCTCCGGTCGCCACATTGCCTGCAATCACCTGCACGTCGGGATACGTCTCTTTTATCATCCGCAGACACCGCAGTACATTTTCCGAATGTCCGTGCGCACTGTCGAGCACAACCACGTCCACTTTTGCCCTGACAAGCGCTTCCACACGCTCCAGCACATTGGCGGTAATGCCCACGCCTGCCCCGCAGAGCAGTCTGCCCTGTTCGTCCTTGGCAGCCAGCGGATATTTGATTGTCTTTTCAATATCTTTGATGGTAATCAGCCCTTTGAGGTTAAACGCCGCATCCACAATGGGGAGTTTTTCCTTTCTGGCTTTTCCCAGAATTTCTTTGGCTTCTTCCAGCGTAATTCCCTCTCTCGCGGTAATCAGCCCTTCGGAAGTCATGCATTCCTTAATTTTTTTCGTGTAATCCGTCTCGAATTTCAGATCGCGGTTGGTAATAATGCCTACCAGTTTCCTGCCCTCCGTTATCGGAACGCCCGAAATGCGAAACTTTCCCATCAGAGAATCCGCATCCGCCAGCGTATGCTCCGGTGTGAGCGAAAATGGGTCTGTGATAACACCGTTTTCCGAACGTTTTACCTTGTCCACTTCCTCCGCCTGCGCTTCGATCGACATATTCTTATGAATAATCCCGATTCCGCCCTGCCGCGCCATGGCGATTGCCATCCGATGCTCCGTAACCGTATCCATACCCGCGCTCATCATCGGAATGTTCAAGCGGATTTTCTTCGTCAGCCATGTCGAGAGATCTACCTGATTCGGAATCACCCGCGAATAACCCGGAACAAGTAACACATCGTCAAACGTAATGCCTTCACCAATTATCTGACCCATCTCTTATCCTCCTGTAGTTGATTATATTTTGAAAAGTTTATCAGACCATGCTCCCCTTTGTCAACTTGTTTATCCGTTCCTCACGATAACGCTCCGCCCCGGCAAACGAACCGCTTTCTTATTTCAGAAAAATCCGCCCCGGCGACGCCGCATGGAGCGCCTGCACCAGCCCTTCGTCCGCGTCCAGTATGATCTTCTGCTGTCCTTCGTAATATAAGACAAAGGTGTTTGTTCCGGTTCTGCTGCCGTAATCCTTTACCGCATAATTTTTATTCCGGTAAGCGTCCAGACAGTATGAGCCTTCCGGCGCCCCGATTTCCACTTTATCAATCTGATAATCCGCCTGCTTTTTTCTTCTGCTGCGCGCCATGATCTTGTCCACGGTCAGTTCACGGCAGACATAGCTGTACTCAAACTCAACCCACTCCTGCAGGTAACAAAGCCAGGCGGCGGCACCGGATAACAGCGCCGTACCGGCAAAAAAAACCGAGCCGGGAAGCAGAAGCAGGGAAAACACAGCCAGAATACCGCCGATTATCTTGCCGGCTGCCGCCGCCATATTTCTCTTTCTTGCCACCAGTACTTCCAAATATGTCTGATCCATCCTTCATCACCTTTCGCCATTTCTTTTTATCATAGTACAAAATCGAAAGGGATTCAATCGAAATTTAACTGCCCGGACAAGGCAGACGCATATCGGATTCTCTTTTCACAATATCTCTTTCAACATCCGGTTGACCAGAGCCGGGTCGGCTTTCCCTTTCATGGCTTTCATTGTCTGTCCCACAAGAAATCCGACCGCTTTTTCTTTGCCGCCCCGATAGTCCGCAACGGACTGCGGATTGGCGGCAATGACCTCTTCCAATACACGCCGCAGCGCATCGGGATCCCCCGCTATTTTCAATCCGTGTTCTTCCACGTAGCGCGCCGGATCCGCATCCTGCTCAAACACGGCCGCAAACGTCTCCTTCGCGGCGGCGCCGTTGATCTCCCCGGCGTCCGTCATCGCGATCAGCTTCGCCAAATGCGCAGGCGAAAATGCAATGTCCCCGGGGTCTTTTTCCTGTTCTTTGAGCAGCCGCATCGTCTCACCCATCAGCCAGTTGGACACTTTTTTCGCTTCACTGCCAAGCGCCACCGTTTCCTCGAAAAGATCCGCCATATGACGGGAGGCCGTAATGATCGCAATATCATAATCGGGAATGCCGTATTGTGCGCGGTACCGCGCCGCCTTTTCCGCCTGAAACTCCGGCAGGCCGGCCCGGAGCCGTTCCAGCCAGGCATCGTCGATGCGCACCGGCGGCAGATCGGGATCGGGGAAATAGCGGTAATCCTGTGCGTCCTCTTTGGAACGCATGGCATAAGAGCATCCCTTCGCATCGTCCCACCGCCGGGTTTCCTGCATCACTTCCGCCCCCGATTCCAGCAGATCGATCTGCCGCTCCCGCTCTGCCGCAATGGCTCTCGTAATCGCCTTAAACGAATTCAGATTTTTCATCTCTGTCCGTGTGCCGAATGTATCCGTCCCCGCTTCTCTGACGGACAGATTGACATCCGCGCGCATGGAACCTTCCTGCAGTTTGCAGTCCGAAGCCCCCAGATATTGAATCATCACCCGGAGCTTTTCCAGATATGCGATCACCTCCTGCGCATTCCGCATATCCGGTTCGGATACAATTTCGATCAGCGGCACACCGCTGCGGTTGTAATCGACCAGCGTACAGTCTTCCCATTCGTCATGAAGCAGTTTTCCCGCATCTTCCTCCATATGAATCTCATGAATGCCGATCTTTTTCCCGCCGCCGTCCGTCTCGATCTCCACAAACCCGTTGCGGCAGACCGGCAGATAGAGCTGCGAAATCTGATAGTTCTGTGGATTGTCGGGATAAAAATAATTTTTGCGGTCAAATTGGCAGACCCGCGTAATCTCGCAGTTTACGGCCAGTCCGACCGATACCGCATACTCCAGTACCCGCCTGTTCAGTACCGGGAGTGTGCCGGGCATGCCGGTACAGACCGGGCATGTATGTGTGTTGGGCGCGCCGCCGAACGCCGTGGAACAGCCGCAGAATATTTTGGTTTTTGTCGCCAGCTCCACATGTACTTCCAGTCCGATTACGGTTTCGTATTCTTTTCCCATCTATCTCACCTCCTCACAGATTCCGAATGCGCCGCGGGCGCTCTCATAGGCATACGCGGCGCGCAGCAGTTTCTTTTCCGAAAAGCGGTCGCCGATCAGCTGCATTCCCACCGGCAGTCCCTTCCCGTCTCTGCCGCACGGCACGGAAATACCCGGCAGCCCGGCGAGATTAGCGGAAATCGTATAAATATCGCCCAGATACATCCGAATCGGATCCTGCAGACTTTTTCCGCGCATCGGCGCCGTCGTGGGCGCCGCCGGCGCCAATATTATATCATAGGAAGCAAATGCTTCGTCAAACGCCTCTCTGATAAGGGTCCTGACCCGCAGCGCCTTTAAATAATAGGCGTCATAGTATCCCGAACTCAGTACAAAAGAGCCAAGCATAATCCGGCGTTTTACTTCTTCCCCGAACCCTTCGGAGCGGGTTTTTCGATACATTTCATGCAGTCCCGTACAGTCCCCGGCCCGATACCCGTATTTTACCCCGTCGAAGCGCTCGAGATTGGAACTGGCTTCCGCCGCAGCGATCGTATAATAGGCCGGGACGGCATATTCCACAAGTCCCAGATCAAACGGTTCCACCGACGCTCCCTTTTCACGCAGTACTTCCGCCGCCGCCAGGACAGGCTCCCGCACTTCTTCGCACAGCCCTTCCGTCATATAGTCCCGCGGAATGCCAATGCGCATGCCTGCGATTCCCTCCGCAAGCGCCGCCGTAAAATCCGTATCATTCCGTTTCACGGACGTGGCATCCTTTGTATCATGGCAGACAATCTGCTCCAGCACGGCGGCGCAGTCTCTGACATCCCTGCACAGCGGTCCGATCTGATCGAGCGAAGACCCATAGGCGATCAGCCCATACCGGGATATACTGCCGTACGTAGGCTTCATCCCCACCACCCCGCAAAAGGAAGCCGGCTGGCGGACAGAGCCGCCGGTATCCGATCCAAGCGCCAGAAAACATTCGCCCGCCGCCACCGCCGCCGCCGAGCCGCCCGAGGAACCGCCCGGCACATGCGCCGCATTCCACGGATTCCCCGTCGGCCCGTACGCGGACGTTTCCGTCGTCGATCCCATGGCAAACTCATCCATATTCGTCTTCCCGATCAAAACCATACCGCCTTCTTCCAGCCTTCTGACCGCCTCCGCCGTGTATGACGGGACGAAATTTCCCAGAATCCGCGAGGCACACGTTGTCAACATCCCCGCTGTACACAGATTGTCTTTCACGGCCAGCGGTACACCTGCCAATGGCCCTGTCAGCTCCCCCGCATCGATCTTTTTCTGTACCGCTTCCGCCCGCCGCACTGCTCCTTCCCGGTCCAGCGTGATATAACAGTGCAGCCGTTCCTCTTTCCGGTCAATCTCTGCAAACACTGCCTGCAGCGCCTCCGGCGCGGTTATTTCTCTCTCCCGGATGGCCGTTCCAAGTTCCACGGCCGTCATATCCATTGGTCTCATACAAACCTCCTCTATGCAAAGGTACGGGGTACCACATACATGCCGTCCTTTTCCCCCGGTGCATTGGCCAGCAGCGCATCCCGCTCGTCGCCGTTTGTCACTGCATCTTCGCGAAATACATTTTCCGGCGCCGATACATGGGACAGCGGCGCCGCATCCCCGGTATCCAGCTCATTCAGCTTGTCGATATAGTCCAGCATACGCCCCATATCCTCTTTTGCCTGCTCCTTCTGCGCATCGGACAGGGCAAGTTTCGCCAGAATGCCGATGTATTCGATTGTCTCATCCGTAATCCTGTTCACACTCATGTCTCGTTCTCCTTCCGTCACGCTCTCACTTTGATATGCGCCTCCCGAAGCTGCTGTTCCGTCACTTCACCCGGCGCGCCGCACATCAGGTCCTGTGCGTTGCCGTTCATCGGGAAAGCGATCACTTCCCGGATATTTTGCTCACCCTTCAGCAGCATCAGCATCCGGTCGATGCCCGGCGCCATACCCGCATGCGGCGGCGCGCCGAACTGAAACGCCTGATACAGGGCGCCGAATTTCCGTTTTAATGTCTCCTCGTCATAGCCTGCCAGCGCAAACGCCCGCACCATAATGTCAATATCGTGATTGCGCACCGCCCCCGAGGAAAGCTCCACCCCGTTACAGACAATATCATACTGCCAGGCCAGAATGGACAGCGGATCCTGCTCCTCCAGTGCCTTCAGGCCGCCCTGCGGCATGGAAAAGGGATTGTGCGTAAACGTGAGCTGCTTTGTCTCCGGGTCACGCTCGTACATGGGAAAATCATTCACATAGCAAAACCGAAATGCGTTCTTTTCCAGCAGTCCCAGCCGCCTGCCCAGCTCGTTTCGCAGCTGTCCCGCATAATAATTTGCCCGCTCCTGTCTGTCCGCAATCAGGAAAATCGTATCCCCGGCGCCAAGTCCCGTCGTCTGCGCCAGCTCTTCTTTATATTCCGCGGGAATAAACTTATCGATCGGACCCCGGTAAGACATGTCCGTCCCCACTTCCAGATAGCCGAGGCCGCCCATACCGAGTGACTGTGCAAATTCCAACAGTTTTTCGTGGAATCCCCTGGACATCTCTGCATGCACCCGGATCGCACGCACAGTCTTTTGCAGAAACGGCCGGAAGGTGCATTTCTGGAAAAATTCCGTGACATCCAGAATCCGCAGCGGATTGCGCAAATCCGGTTTATCCGTGCCGAATTCCAGCATTGCCTGCCGATAACTGAACACCGGATACGGCGCCTGCGTCACCGCGGCGCCCTCCGGCGCAAAGCGATTGAAAACCGCCGTCAGCACTTCCTCACCCACCCGGAAGACATCTTCCTGCGTGGCAAAGCTCATCTCAAAATCGAGCTGGTAAAATTCTCCCGGGGAACGATCCGCCCTTGCATCCTCATCCCGGAAACAGGGTGCGATCTGAAAATATCGGTCAAATCCCGATACCATTAAAAGCTGTTTATACTGCTGCGGCGCCTGTGGCAGGGCGTAAAATTTTCCCTTCCACTTCCTCGACGGCACGATATAGTCACGCGCGCCTTCCGGCGAAGACGCACACAGAATCGGCGTCTGGATTTCCAGAAACCCCAGTTCCGTCATTTTCTGCCGCAAAAAGGCGATAACCCGGGAACGAAACATAATATTTTCTTTTACTTTTGCATTCCGCAAATCCAGATAGCGGTATTTCAGTCGTATATCCTCCCGCGTCTCCCGGGAAGTCATAATATCAAACGGAAGCTGCTGATATACCTTCCCCAACACGGTTATTGTCCGGGCTTCCAGCTCAATCGTCCCCGTCGGTATTTTCGGATTATATGTCTCCTCGTCCCGTTTTTCGATTACGCCCTCCACGGAAATGCAGTTTTCCCTGGTGATGCCCTTCAGCAGCCCGGCATCCCGCAGCACCACCTGCAGTACGCCGTACATATCCCGCAGATCGATAAAGGAAACTCCGCCGTGATCCCGGATGTTTTCCACCCACCCTGCAGCCTTCACCGTCTTTCCAATATCCGCTTCCTGTATCTCCCCAACGGTCACGGTTCTGTATCTGTGTTCTGTTTTCATAATCTCTCTCCTCTCCGCAAAATGCGCTTTTTTGCTTTCCGGGGCGCAGTTTCCTGAAAATAAAAAAGCCCCGGAATACATTTCTGTATTCCGGGACGGGAAATCATTGTGACCCGCGGTGCCACCCGTATTGGTAAGCCGACATTTCCAGCAAAATGTATCACCGCCTTACCCTCTTTTCGCACGTAACGAGTGCCGACGAATCTCCCTACTGGAATTCCATACGGTTTTCCCTGTTCAGGACATCTGCTCCGGAGTGTTCCCTTTCCTGTTTCCCACAAGCAGCGCTCTCAGTCGGTGACGCTGCATTCCTGTCGTTTTCCGCAAGAAGAGTCTCCTTCATCGCATTTTTCTTTGTCTGCTATCTTAGCACATCATTTTCAAAATTGCAAGACAATATTTCTATTTCTTTTTCGATATTCCGCAATTCCACACCGTGAAACGTACGCAGCAGTACCTTTTCCTTTCTGTGCAACAGCACAAAAAGCCGCGAAAAAGCCACTTTGTGGTCCCTGTTTTCCTCCGGTTTCATCAGCCGGAGCAGATTGATCTGCTTATAGTCCTTTTTCCGATGTATGGCGCATCGTCCAATCTCCCGATATGTTCCGTTTTCATCCCGGCGGTAAACGGTGACATGTTCAAAGAGCAGGCAAAACAAAAGCCAGAGCAGACCGCACAGCGCCGCTGCCAGCCAGGCGGAATACTTCGCCAGTTTTTTCCAGGTCCATTCCCGCACGGGCGGCGTCTCTTCATCCATCACCGCAGGACGGTATATTTCTTCTTTCTGTTTCTCGTTCACCGGCAGCTTAACCGCGTCCCGCCGCGGCGCGGCGGGATCTTCTGTCGGGGCCGGAATGGACGGTTCCTGAACTTTTGTCTCCGCAGGCGCAGGCTCCTGCCCGCTCCCCGGCCGGAACAGCGCCGACGGATATGGAAGGGAAATCCGTTCCGCATGCGCTGCCGGCGTCGGAATCAGCGGCTGCAGATCGGACGGCTGCGGCGCAGGCAAGCCCCTGCCGCCGCCTCCGTCCCCGCCCGTTTCCCCGTCATTGTCTGCCTTTTCGCCGCTTTCCGGCTCCCGCCTGTCATAAAAGAAAGAAAACGTCACCTTTCTCGCATTCCCCAGTCTGTCTTTTACCCAAACGGTGACGGGTCCTTCTTTTGTAATCGTCAGACCGGGATCGTCTGTATACGTAACGCCGTCCGCCGAATACGGTTTATCGGCCAATCCGCACCCCGGTGTCCCGTCCGGCTGCAGATCCGTCCCTTCCAGCCTCACCTCACAACTGCCTTCATACCATGCCTGTTCCCTGCGGTATATGACCGACGGCGCCGTGCGGTCGATGCCCGTCACCCGGCACGATATTTCTCCGATGTTGCCCGCCCGGTCCCGAATCCGGCACAGATACGTCCCGTTCTCTTTCACCGGATATTCCGTCCGCGCCGTCCATAACGCCTGCCCGGCGAAATCGGTCGCGCTGTCACCGGGCACTCCGCCTTTTTCTTCCTGTTCCCATATAATCTCCCCGGACGCATATTGACGTCCCCATAAAAAGGCGTTGTCTTCCATCCCCGACATGCCGAAACTGTCGGTTTCCGCCGCATCCTCTCCGAAAATTTCCAGTGTGACGTCCTCCGTTGTCCATTCCGCCGTCGATAAGCGAATCTCTCCGGACGGTTTCAGCCTGTCCATATTTTCCACTGTCAGGGACGCCTCCCCGATATTGCCGGCCGTGTCCCTTACCCGGCACGTGTATGTCCCGTTTTGAGATACCGCACGGGTCAGATTGTCCGTCCAGACGGCGTCGCCGTTCCCGTCCTGTTCCCACGATATACAGGTATCCGGCAGTCCCTGTCCCGGACTTTCGATTTCTGCCGTCAGGATCACATCTTCTCTCGTCCATTCCGCCGTCGATGCCGTTATGGTGACAATCGGCGAAATATCCGCCACACGAATCCGCACGTAACCGTTTCCGCTGTTGGCGCCCGCCGTCTGCACATGCAGTCGGTCGGTCTGCCACACAAGTCCCGCCGCATTCCGCAGCCCCGTAAAACCGCCGCCGCTTCCGCCATTCGCCGTCCCCGCAAAATCATGCGTTTTGTAAGACGCCGTGCCGCCGTTTCCGCCGGCGGCGGATATGATCTTTGCCCCGTTACAGGTGATGCTGGAGCTGCCGCCACCGCCGCCGCCCGCCGCGCCGCCGGAATGGTCGCCCGTATTATCGCAAAACGCCGCCTCTTTGCCGCCATAGCTGCCGTCGGGATACCCCCGGTAACGGAAGCATTCCCCGTTCGTGCGGTCCCCGGCATGTGACCACTCTTTCAGAAATGTCTCATACCCGTCCACAGACGCATACGGTCCGCCCGACCAGCTCTGTCCGCCGCTGTCCCCTTCCCCGAGATGAATGGTGCTCAGACCCGGCATCTGCCCTGCGCATATGGTAAGCACCGTGCCCTTTTTCAGTAAAACCCGGGAACCCACGGCATCCCCCTTTCCGCCTGCAGCGGCGGCGGCGGAAGACGTACCGTTTTCGGCATACCCCGTGCCGCCCTGCGCGCCGTAACAGTACAGATCATAATAACCGGTAGCGGGCACGCTCCAGTTCACTCTGCCGCCGCCATATTCATAGCGGTTCTCCTGTCCGGCCTGCGGGCCGGACGCGGAAATTCCCAGACTGCCGGCCCTTGTCATAGCCGCAAAAGCCGTCCCCTCCTGCGGTACGAACACCGCATAGAGACTGACGCTTTCCGCAAACGAATCCGTCTCTTTTACGCGCCGGAAATCCGCCGTCTCCCATCCGGCAAACCGAAATCCCGGCGCCTTCGGCGCCGCCGGAAACGCTGTGCGCCCGGTATTGTCCGCCTTCCGTTTTTCCAGCAGAAAGTACTCATTGTCTTTTTTCATGCCGTAAAATGACACGATAACGGAATCGGTATCGGCATGCTCCTCCTGATCCGCAGTCGCTTCTATGCTGCCTTCTTCCGCCGGCCGATCCGTTTTTTGTTCCGCGGCTTCATCCGAATGCGGACGGACGGATTCCGTTTCCGCACTGCCCTCCGTTTCCGGCCCTGCCTCTGCGTCTTTGTCCGGCTTCGCCTCTTCCGCCTCCGCCTCTGTGTCCCTGTCCGATGCCGGCCCTTCCGGCTCTGCCTCCGTGGTTTTGTCCGGCTTCGCCTCTTCCGCCTCTGCCTCCGTGGTCTTGTCCGGCTTCGCCTCTTCCGGCGCTGTCTCCGTGCTTTTGTCCGGCTTCGCCTCTTCCGGCTCTGTCCCCGTACTTTTGTCCGGCTTCGCCTCTTCCGGCGCTGTTTCTGTGTCCCTGTCCGGCGCCGGCCGTTCCTCCTCCTGCTTCCTATCGTCGTCTGCAGCGGCATGCACGTCCGGGTGTGACGCACGCACGATTGTCCCGGGAAAAGGGTGCAGAAAAGAAAGGGCCAGAATGACCACACCAATCCGATACGCTATTTTGTTTTTCAAATAAAAACCTCCTGCCTTTGTCTTGTCTCTTCCCGGGAATTTTTAAAAAATTGTAACTGGAAAAATAATAGAATAATGATATAAAAAAGAAATGAATCTAAGATCCCGGCACACCTGTGCCGATGATTGGATTATACTATAGCGTCCGGTATTTGTAAAGGAAAATTTCCCCCGCCGCACACGGAGGAATCCCTTGTGTCCATAACAGATACAGGGCAGAAACGAAAACGTCCTGCCCTGTCTGCCAAATGTTCATCGCTCATTTATTTCTGTTTTGCCGGCGGCATATCATCTGCCGGTCTCTTATTACGCATCGCCCGCCTGAATCCATTTCAGGTACGCATTGATAAACGGATCCAGCGCCCCGTCCAGTACGGCATCCACATTGGAAACCTCCGCCCCCATACGGTGATCTTTCACCATCGTATACGGCTGCATTACATAAGAGCGGATCTGGTTGCCCCATCCGATCTCCTTAACCTCTCCGCGGATACCGGAAAGTTTCTGGGCATTCTCCTCCTGCTTTAACAAATACAGCTTCGCCTTGAGCATCTGCATCGCCTTGTCTTTGTTCATATGCTGGCTCCGCTCGTTCTGACACTGCACGACAATCCCGGTGGGCAGATGGGTGATACGGATGGCCGAAGAAGTCTTATTGATATGCTGGCCGCCCGCGCCGCTGCTTCGATATGTGTCGATGCGCAGATCATCGTCATTGATTACAATGTCCAGATCTTCCTCAATATCCGGCATGACATCCAGGGATACAAAGGATGTCTGCCGTTTTCCCTGTGCGTTAAACGGCGAAATGCGCACGAGCCGGTGCACACCCTTTTCGGATTTCAGATAACCGTAGGCGTTTTCGCCGTTGATCTGGAACGTAACGGATTTGATGCCGGCTTCCTCGCCGTCGAGGTAATCCAGCACCTCCACATCAAAGCCCTTTTTCTCCGCCCATCGCGTGTACATGCGGTAAAGCATACCGGCCCAGTCACAGCTCTCCGTGCCGCCCGCGCCCGCGTTCAGCTTCAGGATAGCGCTGTTTTTGTCATATTCCCCGGACAGCAGCGTACCGATGCGGATTTCCTCAAATCTGGCGATAAAGTTGTCCAGCTCCTGCCTTGTCTCTGACACAATCTCCGCATCCTGCGCCTCATACCCCATCTCGATCAGCGTTTCGATGTCCTCATACTGAGACGAAAGGGCTTCGCAGACTTCGACCGTATCCTTTAAATTTTTCAGTTCTTTCATTTTGCGGTTGGAGTAATCCGGGTCATCCCAGAAGCCGGGGGCTTCCATCTCCCGCTCCAGCTCTTCGATCCGCTTTCCCTTGTCAGCAAGGTTAAAGTGAATCCCTCACTTCCGCTAATGGTGTTTCATATGCCTGTAATTCGGCTTTCATCTGATCCAGTTCTACCAATTAACGTCACCTACTTTCTGCCGCAGCACTGTTTATATTTTTTACCGCTTCCGCAGGGACACGGATCGTTGGGATATACTTTGGCATTCTCCCGTTTCACCGGCCCTTTCTGCACGGAATCGTCCTTATTGGTTCCGGTCACTTTCGCAACCTGTTCCCGTTCCACTTTCTGCTCCACCCGTACATGGAAGAGCAGCTTGACCGTATCCTCGCGGATATTGTCCGTCATACCGTCAAACATCTCATAGCCGCTGAGCTTATACTCCACAAGCGGATCCCGCTGGCCGTATGCCTGCAGCCCGATGCCCTGACGGAGCTGATCCATATCGTCGATATGATCCATCCACCGTCTGTCAATCACCTTCAGCAGCACAACCCGCTCCAATTCGCGGATGGCCTCAATCTCCGGGAACTCCGCTTCCTTGCTCTCATACAGCCGCACCGCTTCTTCCTTTAACTGATGCTTTAAGCTGTTTTTCTGCAATTTCTCGATGCGTCCACGGTTAATGACCTTCAGCGGTATAATCGGAAGCAGCAGCGTATTCAGCTCTGTCATATCCCAGTCGTCCGAGTCCGTATCGTCACCGATACAGGTATCGACCGTATCCTCCACAATATCCGTTATCATCTTATAGATCACGTCCCGCATGCTTTCGCCGTCCAGCACGCGGCGGCGCTCCGCATACATAATCTCGCGCTGCTCATTCATGACCTGATCGTATTCCAGCAAATTTTTACGGATGCCGAAGTTATTGCTCTCAATTTTCTTCTGTGCCGTCTCGATGGCGTTTGTCAGCGTCTTATGTTCGATCTCCTGATTCTCGGGAATCCCCAGAGCGTTAAACATATTAATCAGACGTTCCGAACCGAACAGGCGCATCAGATCGTCTTCCAGTGAAATATAAAATTTGGATTCGCCCGGATCTCCCTGCCGGCCGCTGCGGCCCCGGAGCTGATTGTCAATACGCCGCGATTCATGGCGTTCCGTGCCGATGATTTTCAGACCGCCGGCAGCTCTGGACTCTTCATCCAGCTTAATATCCGTACCGCGGCCCGCCATATTGGTGGCAATCGTCACCGCTCCATGGATACCGGCATCCGCCACGATCTCGGCCTCCAGCTCATGGAACTTGGCATTCAGCACCTTGTGCTCGATTCCCTCTTTTTTCAGCAGGCGGCTCAGTTCTTCCGATGCCTCGATCGTAATCGTGCCGACAAGCACCGGCTGCCCTTTTGCATGCGCTTCCCGCACGGCTTCCACAATCGCATGCAGTTTTTCTTTCTTCGTCTTATAGACCGCATCCTGCTGATCGATACGTTTGACCGGCTTGTTGGTGGGAATCTCAATTACATCCATCCCGTAGATGTCACGGAACTCCTTTTCCTCTGTCAGCGCCGTACCGGTCATACCGCTCTTCTTTTCAAATTTATTAAAAAAGTTCTGGAACGTGATCGTTGCCAGCGTCTTGCTCTCACGTTTTACCTTGACATGCTCTTTTGCCTCAATCGCCTGATGCAGACCGTCGGAATACCGCCTGCCCGGCATAATCCGCCCGGTGAATTCATCGACAATCAGAACCTGCTCGTCCTTGACCACATAATCCTGATCGCGGAACATCAGATTATGGGCGCGCAGCGCCAGAATAATATTGTGCTGGATTTCCAGATTATCGGGATCGGCAAGGTTTTCAATACTGAAAAACTTCTCCACCTTGGAGACGCCTTCCGCCGTCAGATTCACGACCTTATCCTTTTCGTTGACGATAAAGTCCCCGCTCTCCTCCTGCTCAATTCCCATAATGGCATCGATTTTCGACAAGTCTTCCACATCCGCACCGCGGGTCATCTGCCTTGCCAGAATATCGCACGCCTCATAAAGCCTCGTGGATTTTCCGCTCTGCCCGGAAATAATCAGCGGCGTGCGGGCCTCGTCGATCAGAACCGAGTCAACCTCGTCGATAATCGCATAGTGCAGTTCCCGCAGAACAAGCTGTTCCTTGTAGATAACCATATTATCGCGCAGATAATCGAAGCCGAGTTCGTTATTTGTCACATATGTGATGTCACAGCCGTATGCCGCCCGCCGCTCCTCTGATGTCATCGAATTCAGCACCACGCCTACTTTCAGACCGAGAAATTCATGCACTTGTCCCATCCACTCCGCGTCACGCTTCGCCAGATAGTCATTGACCGTTACCACATGCACGCCTCTGCCCGTCAATGCGTTCAGATAGGCGGGAAGTGTCGATACCAGCGTTTTTCCTTCACCGGTTTTCATCTCCGCAATACGACCCTGATGGAGGATAATGCCGCCGATCAACTGTACCCGGAAATGCTCCATATTCAAAACGCGCCGCGCCGCTTCCCGTACTGCCGCATACGCCTCCGGAAGCAGATCATCCAGCGTCGCGCCTTCATCCAACCGTTTTTTAAATTCCTGCGTTTTCTCCCGCAATGCCTCATCGGTCAGCGCCTGCATATCCGGACGCAGCGATTCGATTTTATCCACCAGCGGCGTAATCCGTTTCAGTTCCCGCGCGCTGTGAGTTCCAAATATTTTCTGTACGATATTCATATTGGTCCGGCTCCTGTCATTATCCTTTCCATATTATACTGCAATTTTTTGCTTCTTATTTTATCAACGTGCTATATTTTAACAGATTCATCCGAATAATTCAACCTTTCCGCGATTTTTCCTTGATTTCCGTCCGTCCGGTTTTTGTCCTGAAATATCCCTCTGACGCCTTGTCTTTGTAACAAAAAGTGATATAATTTGATAGAAAAGGAAATTTTTTTGTTACAAATGATCAAAAGAGGGGGTAAATTTTATGATCACGTTTCTTGTTTCACTGGCCGTACTTATCGCAGGCTTTGCACTGTACGGCAAACTCACGGAAAAGGTTTTCTGTGTGGATAACCGCAAAACGCCGGCCGTTCTCCACCCGGACGGTGTAGACTATGCACCGATGAAAACCTGGCGGCTCTTTCTCGTCCAACTGCTGAATATCGCGGGACTGGGACCGATTTTCGGCGCGCTGTCAGGCGCCTGCTGGGGGCCGCGCGTCTATCTCTGGATCGTATTCGGAACGATTCTGGGCGGCGGTGTCCATGACTTTCTCTCCGGAATGATGAGCGAACGGCATGACGGCGCATCCATTTCCGAGATCGTCGGCATATATCTCGGAAAGTTTATGCTCTTTGTCATGCGTATCTTTTCCGTTATTCTGCTCGTCCTTGTCGGCGTCAATTTCGCCAAAAATCCGGCAGCGCTGCTTGCCAAACTGACGCCCGGCTGGATGAACGCCACATTCTGGCTGATTGTCGTTATGATATATTATCTGATCGCCACATTTCTGCCGATCGACAAACTGATCGGAAAACTGTATCCCATTTTCGGCGGATGCCTGATTATCATGGCCATCGGGCTGATGGCCGTTATGCTCACAAACGGGGACTACCGCGCCGCAATGCCTGAAATATGGGCATATATCGGTGTGGACGGCACGGGCCATCCGGGCGGCACCCCGGTCTGGGCACAGATGTTTGTCACCGTGGCATGCGGCGCCATTTCCGGCTTCCATGCAACCCAGTCACCGATGGTGGCGCGCTGTATGACTTCCGAACGCGAGGGCCGCAAAATATTTTACGGCGCCATGGTGACGGAAGGCATTATCGCTCTGATCTGGGCGGCGGCAGGCGTCACCTTCTACGGCACGGTCGGCGGCCTGAACACGGCGCTGGCAGACGGCGCGGCAAACGTTGTTTATGAAATCTGTACTAAA
This sequence comes from uncultured Lachnospiraceae bacterium, assembly GCA_910585205.1. GTDB lineage: Bacteria > Bacillota > Clostridia > Lachnospirales > Lachnospiraceae > VSOB01. The sequence goes on along the minus strand of CAJUCC010000047.1, from coordinate 83,543 downwards.
ATGATGGGAACCATCGGCGGTATCCTGGCAATGCTCGGCGTTATCGCCTGTCCGATCACATCCGGCGACACGGCATTCCGCTCCGCCCGGCTGACACTGTCAGACTGGTTTCATATCGACCAGAACGATTTGAAAAAGCGCGCACTGCTCACGATCCCGGTTCTCGGCGTCGGCGCGCTGCTCACCCAGTGGGGCAACTTCGCCGTTTTGTGGAAATATTTCTCCTGGTCGAATCAGACACTGGCCATGATGGTTCTCTGGGCCGGCGCCGTTTATCTGCACCGCAACGGTTTTCCGCCCATTGCCTGCTATATGGCGGCATTACCCGCAACTTTTATGTCTGCGGTATCCATCACCTATTTCTTTCAGGCGCCGGAATGCCTGAATATGTCCACATCCATCGCCTATCCGATCGGCATTGTCAGTGCCGTTGTCTTCCTGGCAATCTTTCTCTGGCGTGAATGGGCAGGGCATAAAAATGACGTGCGGACTTCCGCTCCATAATTGTCCGGCATAACTTGACCTTTCCTATTATAAGTGTTATTATTTTAACGAACATTTTTTCCTCTTTTTCAGGCTTATGGGGGAACAAAAATATTATGAAATCATAAGAGGTGTGACAAATGAGCAAAACATTTGACGAACTGGTATCCCGGGTATCCGAATTTGAAATGAAAAAAGTATCGGTCGCTGTCGCGCAGGACTCCGCCGTACTGGAAGCTGTCCGGGCAGCGAAAGACCGCAGCATTGCGGACGCGATCCTCGTCGGAGACAAAGAAAAAATCGAAGCAGTGGCAAAGGAAATTCAGACCGATATTTCCGACTTTGAGATTATCGATGTGAAAGATGACATCGAGGCGTCTCTGGCAGCCGTAAAACTGGTTCACGACGGCGTGGCTGACATGTACATGAAAGGACTTATCAGCACAAAAGATTTCTTAAAGAGCGTATTGAACAAAGAAGTCGGCCTGCGGACCGGCAGCGCGTTATCCCATGTCTGCGTTTTTGATGTCAAAAACATCGATCACCTGTTGTTTTTAACGGATGTGGCGTTTATTCCTTATCCGACACTGGAAGATAAAGTCAATATTATCAATAATACGTTACAGATCACAAAGGCCTGCGGCATTGAAAATCCCAAAGTAGCTCCCCTTGCCGCCGTTGAGGTGGTAAATCCCAAAATGCCCGCTACGGTGGAAGCCGCCGAGCTGACACAGATGAACAAAGACGGTAGAATCACCGATTGTATCGTGGACGGCCCGCTCTCCTTTGATCTGGCGATCGACGCGGAAGCCGCAAAACACAAAGGCGCTACCGACCGTGCTATCCAGGGTGATGCGGATATTCTGTTATTCCCGGACATTCATGCGGGCAATCTTGTATACAAAGCCATGGTACATACGGCCGATGTGGTAAACGGCAATCTGCTGACCGGTACAAAGGCACCCGTTATCCTTACATCCCGCTCCGATTCCTTCGAAGTCAAGGTGAACTCCCTGGCTCTGGGTGCAGTCGTTGCGGAATATATGAAAAATAACCGCTAATCGTTCCCCACACGCGCAGACAGCGCAGAAATGAGGTAAACAAATGTCTATCAAGAGTTTAATTATCAATCCCGGTTCCACCTCCACCAAGATCGGTGTGTTTGAGGATGAAACGCTGTTATTCGAAGAAACGCTCCGTCATTCCACGGAGGAGATTGCAAGCTATGCCTCCATCGTGGATCAGAAGGATTTTCGGAAAAATATTATCGTAAACCTGTTACAGGAAAAGGACTTTGATATTCACTCCCTGAATGTAATCGTAGGGCGCGGCGGTATGTTAAAACCCATATCCGGCGGCACATATCCCGTGACGGACGAACTGATGGCCGATCTGAAAACAGGTGTGCAGGGACAGCATGCATCCAATCTCGGCGGCATTCTGGCACGGGAAATCGCGGATTCGATCGGCGTTCCCTCTTATATTGTAGATCCGGTGGTTGTGGACGAACTGATGCCGGAAGCCAGATATTCCGGCGTACCGGAGCTTCCCCGTGTCAGCATCTTCCATGCGCTGAATCAGAAAGCCGTAGCCAAGCGCTACGCAAAGGAAACCGGAAAACCCTATGATTCTCTGAATCTCGTCGTTGTACACATGGGCGGCGGTGTTTCGGTCGGCGCTCACCGGAAAGGCCGCGTCATTGATGTTTTCAATGCCCTCGACGGCGACGGCGCGTTCTCCCCGGAACGGGCAGGCGGTGTGCCGAGCGGCTCTCTGATTAAAATGTGCTTTTCCGGCGAATACACCCAGGCGCAGGTCTATAAGAAAATCGTGGGAAACGGCGGTTTTAACGCCTACCTCGGCACAAACGACATGCGCAACGTGGGGAAGATGGTGGACGAAGGCAATGCAGAAGCAAAGACAATCCGCGATGCTTTTATCCTGCAGGTTGCAAAAGACATGGGCTCCATGGCATGTGTGCTCGAAGGTAACGTTGACCAGATCATTATTACCGGCGGCATCGCATATGATAACGATGTCGTATCCGCATTAAAGGAAAAAGCAGGCTGGATCGCTCCCGTCACCGTTTATCCCGGCGAAGACGAACTGCTGGCTCTGGCACAGGGTGCACTCCGTGTCATGAACGGTGAAGAAAAGGCAATGGAATATTAATCCATATCAATCAAATAAAAGGTAAAAGCCTCCTGTCCTGATTCAAAATACAGCATTTTCATCGGGCAGGAGGCTTTTCTTTCCCATATGTATCAGACACATTATTTATTTGACAGGAAACGACCTATGAGAGCAATGAACACAAAATTGAAAACATTCGCACTGCTCCTGACAGTTATGATGTCCGCCGCGCTGACAGGATGCACAACCGCCGTAAACGGCGTAAACGACGCGGCTGAGGCAGACGACAATACCGCATCCCCTGCAGAACCCGTATCCATGCAGCAGCAGCGGGAGGCGGACTCCGGCAAGGTGGAACTGACCGTCTGGGGCGCCGCGGAGGACGAGGAACTGCTGCAGCAAATACTGGAAGAATTTCAGGAGACATACAAAGACCAGGCCGATTTTACGATCACGTTTTCACCGCAGAGCGAATCCGAATGCAAGGACGCCCTGATGAGCGATCTGGAAGGCGGCGCAGATGTATTTGCTTTCGCGGACGATCAGCTGAACACACTGGTGGCCGCCGGCGCTCTGGAAGCGATTGAAAACGCCGAAGCCGTCCGCGCCGCCAATCTCGAAGGTGCGGTGGAAGCCGCCTCCGTGGGCGGTACGCTCTATGCCTGGCCGCTGACGGCCGATAACGGCTACTTTCTCTACTACAACACACAATATATCAGCCCGGAAGACGCCCGCACACTGGACGGCATTCTGGAGGCCGCCGCGGCAAATGACAAAAAGATGGTTATGGACTGGTCGTCCGGCTGGTATACCTATGCTTTCTTCGGCAACACCGGACTGACCGTCGGGCTGAATGATGACGGCATTACCAATTACTGCACCTGGAACGGAGCCGGCAGCCAGGCCGACGGTATCGATGTGGCACGGGCCATGCTGGACATTGCGGCGCATCCGGGATTTTTAAACGGTGATGACGGCGCATTTTTATCCGGCGTGCAAAACGGCACGGCCGTGGCAGGCATCAGCGGCGTATGGAACGCCGTTGCCATACAAAGCGCCTGGGGCAGCCATTACGCCGCCGCCAAACTCCCCACTTATACCTGTGACGGAAAGCAGATCCAGATGGCATCTTTCTCCGGCTACAAATTGATCGGCGTCAACGCCTACTCCCCGCATTACGCATGGTCCTGCCTGCTCGCCGAATGGATCTCCAACGAGGCAAACCAGCAGCGCAGATTCGAAATGCGCGGCCAGGGTCCGTCCAATATCAATGCCGCCGGATCCGCAGCCGTGCAGAACTCTCCTGCCATTACCGCCCTGATCGCGCAGTCCGAATATTCCTGCCTGCAGAGAATCGGCGGCAATTACTGGGATCCGGTCACGGAATTCGGACTGAAACTGGCAGCCGGCAATCCTGACGGCGAAAACCTGCAGGAGCTGCTCGATACCATGGTTGAAGGCGTCACCGCTCCATAAACCTGCTTCGGAGGAAAGTAAGAGAATGAAAAGAATGAGTTTAAAATCCAGCCTGATACTGCCCATCGCCCTGCTCGGGATCGTGGCGCTGCTCTCCAACCTGCTGGCTGTTTCCAGTATCCGAAACGTCAATGCCAATGCCGCCAATATCGCAGACAATTATATGGCCGGAAAAAACCGGCTGGCAGAGATCCGCCAGTCGACCATGAATATTCATAAGATGGCGCTCTCCCATATCGTCGCCACAGACTACAATACGATGATTACCCTCGTAACCCAGATCAAAGAGGAAGAGGCGGCGCTGGATGAAATGCTTGCGGCATACGAAAGTTATGTAACGGACGCCGACCGGGAACTCTATCAGGCGCTGCTCACGGACTATGATGCGTTCCGGCATGCCCTTGTGTCGCTTGTCTGTGCCAGCGCTTCCAGCAAAACGCAGGATGCTTACGCATTCGCCAACGGTGACGTGGCCGTTTACGGCGATGCCATGGAACGGCATATCGACGGGCTGAATGACTCCATCAATGCCCAGACGGCAGACGCCAGACAGCAGCTTTCCGCTGTCTATGTCGGTTCCATGCTGATTAGCGCCATGTCCATTGCCCTGTGCATCCTCCTCGTATGCATCGCCGTCTCCATCATACTGCGCCATGTCGTAAGACCGGTCAAAAGTATTCTCCATGCGATCCAGGACAGCTCCGGGCGCATCGACCATCTGGTGGGAGAAGTGCTGAAACGGACCCGCACATCCAATGAAAGCGCACTGGCGCTGTCGGCGCTCGCACAGGAGCTTACCGCTTCCATGCAGGGTGTTGCGGACAATGCCGGACACATCAACGGCAACGCGGCCGATATACAGAGCGACGTCAACGATATGGCCGAAGAATGCAATACCATCACCGCCTATTCCACGGCCATGCGCACCCGGGCCGATCAAATGGAATCCTCGGCTCAGCTCAGTATGCAAGTGACGGAAAAAAAGACCGCCGATATTCTGGATATTCTGGCAGAAGCCATCCGGCAAAGCAAGAGTGTGGATCAGATCAACACCCTGACCGATGATATTCTGGGAATCTCCGCCCAGACAACCCTGATCGCCCTGAACGCCTCCCTCGAAGCGGCACGGGCGGGCGCGGCCGGCAAAGGCTTTAAAGTCGTGGCCGAAGAGGTACGGCAGCTTGCGGATTCCAGCCGGAAAGCGGCAAACCGCATTCAGGAAGTCAACGAGATCGTCACCGGCGCAGTGTACAATCTCTCCGAAAATGCGCAAAATCTCGTGGATTATCTGAACAGTTCCATTCTTACGGAATTTCAGTCGTTTGTAAACGCCGGCAAACAATACAAAGACGATGCCGTCTATATCGAACAGGCCATGGACGAATTCAATGATAAGACATCCCATCTGCGAAACGCGATGTCGGAAATCGTCGATGACATCGCCATGATTACCGGCGCCATCGACGACAGCGCCGCCGGTATCGCAGGCGTCGCGGACAGCACCCGCAGCCTTGTATCCGATATGGCCGATATTACGGACCGCATGGCTGTCAACGAGGAGATCGTGAAAGAACTGCGGCAGGAAACCGGCGCATTTGATAATCTGTAAAACGGCATCCGGCTTTCCGCCGGAAGAGAACAATCCCGCCTGTGCCCGTACTGCGGCATAAGCGGGATTGTTCGTTCCCCTTAAAAACAGATATGATATTACCCATTATTTTATCTTTTGCCCTGCTCTCTGAGCGCCGCCTCCAGTTCTTCTCTCCTGCGGATTCCTGTCTTTTCAAATATATTGGAAACATGCTTTTTTACCGTTGTCTCCGAGATAACCAGTTCCTGCGCAATCTCCCGGTTGGAATACCTGCGGCAGATGAGCATCGCAATCTCTGTCTCGCGGTTTGTCAGCCCCGCGGTAAGACAATCCGCTGCGGTAAGCGCATCCGCCGTCGCCGCCGTCGCCTCTGCCCGCTGCCCTGCACCGTCACTTTCATCCCGGTTTCCGTCCGCACGCACATCCGCCGCACTCTCCCGTTCCAGAATCACCCGTATGCAAAACGCATAGAGCATCGGCCGGAAACACATGGCCAGATCAGGCAAAAGCCCCGAATATTCCCGTGCATCGGACAGTCTGATAAAGACCAGCAGAAATACCTGTATCAGTCCCGCATCGATGGCCTTATTGGCAAAGACAGACAGCAATTCCTCCTTTGCCATGTCCCGCCGGCAAAAAGGCAGCGTCAGCAAAACGGAACCCGCCATAAGCGCCAGAAAACTTTGCAGGTCAAACAGCTTTTTGATCTCAAATTCCGTTATCAGCGAGAGCAAAAGAAGATACAGGAGCAGATAGGCAACCGACTGCCACCTTTTTCTCATAAACGGCCACTCCTTACTCTTCTGTCACATCACCCAGTTTCACACGCAGTTTTGATTCCAGCGGCAGCAAAAGCAGTGCAATGGCCAGCGCATAGAGCAGCGTCAGGATTGCAACGGCCAGCATCGGCCCGAGCTTTTCCGGCGAACTCATATGATGCAGAATCAAAATAATCTGAAACAGAAGCGCAAATGCCCCGCCCACCAGCGATACCTTTCCCGCCAGCCGCACAGCCTCCACGGCACGCCGCAGCTCCGATGCCGACACAGCGCTCTCCGCATTGCGCTTCGTCCGCACCACCAGCCGGAACGCATTGTTAAAGTCCTTCAGCAGCCCCGCACTGAACAGGATGGTAACTTCAAACAGCAGAATCGTTAAAAGGCTCGGAAAATCAATAAAGCTGACAAAATTCAGACTGCCCATAGTCAGCAGCATCAGATACCCCGAAATGAGCACAACCCCTAATACAGAAAGAAAATACATAAAACCGCCTCCCTTTTCTTGTTTTTCTAACTATGATTGTAGCCATTTCGCATGGGAATTACCATACTCCCGGGGTAGTATTTTAAGTCGTAATTGTCTTCTTATTTCCCTCTGTGCCACAGTCCCCAGACAATCGCCGCCGCGAGCAGGACCAGCAGGCCGGCGGCGAGATACCCGGCGCTGCGGCCGGGTATCTTCCCCGCCAGAAAGACCGAAGTCGGACCGTCGGCGCCGCCGATGACGGATACGGCCATGGCTCTTTTCTGTCTCTGCATAAGCAGTCCCGCGCCGCACAAAAAAGCGGCGCCCATACAGCAAATCATTCCTTTCATCTTATCTCTCCTCCGTCGTCTATCGGACGCTTACCTTCCCCGCCAGCACTTGTCTGTAGTCCTCATAATTTTTCTCCAGCAGTGCCGGTGTGTCCAACTCATAGGGACATTTGCTCTTACACTGATTACAGTGCAGACAGTTCTCAATCTTTTTCATTTTCTCCTGCACTTCCTGCGTCAGTTGAAGCTCCGACGGAGAGCGGCGTAAAAGCAGCGACATGCGCGCACAGTTATTGATCTCGATCCCGGCCGGACACGGCATGCAATAGCCGCAGCCCCGGCAGAACTCCCCGCTCAGTTCTTCCCGGTCCTTCGCGATCAGCGCCGCCGTCTCTTCCGTCATGGCCGGCGGATCGGCAATAAAGGAGACAAAATCATCCAGTTCCTTCTCCCGCTGTACGCCCCAGATCGGCAGTACGTTGTCATACTGCGCCAAAAACGCATATGCGGCCCGGGCATCGGTAATCAGTCCGCCGGACAATGCCTTCATGGCGATAAAGCCCATTTCCTTCTCCCGGCAGCTCTCCACGAGCGCCAGTTCCTTGTCCCCGCTCAGATAGCAGAACGGAAACTGCAGTGTTTCATACAGACCCGAGGCAATGGCTTCCTCTGCCACCGCCAGGCGGTGGTTCGTAATCCCGATATGCCGGACCATCCCTTTCTCCCGTGCCTCCAGCATCGCTTCGTATAATCCGCTGCCGTCCCCCGGTTTGGGACAAAACGCCGGATTGTGAAACTGATACAGATCGATGTAATCGGTCCGCAGATTGCCCAGAGACGTATGCAGATCGGCCCAGAATCCCTCTGCCGTCTGCGCCCCCGTCTTGGTGGCAAGGTATACGCGCTCCCGCATTCCGTCGAACGCCTCTCCCAGTTTTTCTTCACTGTCCGTATAAAACCGCGCCGTATCAAAAAATGTAATCCCCGACGCATACGCTCTGCGCACCAGCTTTACCGCATCCGCAGTGGAAATGCGCTGCATCGGCAGCGCCCCGAAACCGTTTTTATTGACGGTCATTCCCGTTTTGCCAAGCGTTACAGTCACCATATGCTCTCCTCCTTCATCTCTTTCGTCTGTGTCAGGCGGTTCTGCGCCCTCTTTTCCCCTCTTTGATAATCGGGCTGACCTTTTTGTAAAGCAGCATCGTCAACAGCGAAATCGTACCGCCTTTTAACAGATTCAGAGGCGCCACCGCCAGTAAAACAAGCATCGTAACACTGTCAATGGCGGGGTTGACTTCCGTACCCATCCTCACGATCTCATCTATCGGCATGTGAAATAACTGCGCAAACTTAGGCAGCAGATACAACGCGTTAAACGCCGTGCCGAATACCGTCATGCAGAGTGTTCCCGCAGTCACACCGATCACGGCCTGTCTTCTCGTCTTGCGCAGCAGATAGACGGCAGAAGCGGGCAGCAGATAGCTGCATCCGATGACAAAGTTTGCCAGTTCCCCCACAAACGCCGTGGATGTAGGCTTAAACAGCAGCTTCAGCACGATTTTACAAAATTCGATCAAAACCCCAGCCACCGGACCGAAGGCAAACGTCCCCACCAGTACCGGCAGCTCACTCAGATCCAGTCCGTAAAAGGGCGGCGCAAACGGCACCGGCATCTCCAGTACCATCAGTACGGCGGCAATCGCCGCAAACATCCCGCAGACGGCTACCTTTCTCGTACTCAAGATGCGCTCCGATACGCCGGACCGCTTTTTCGCCGCCTTTTCCATCAGATATGCGGCAAAGACAAGCAATACCACAATGCCGATAAACTCCGCCACGAAAACGGCGTTGTCGATTGCGGACTGCAGCAATGTCTGTTCCATAGCAGGCTCTCCTCTTTATTTTCCGTTTTTTTCCGCATTGATTTTCATCGTCAGGCCGATCCGCTTCTTAGGAACATCAACGGAAAGCACCTGCACATCGACTATATCGCCGACGCGGACCGCTTCCAGCGGGTGTTTGATAAACCGCTCCGTAATCTGCGAAATATGCACCAACCCGTCCTGATGCACGCCAATATCAACAAACGCCCCAAAGTCGATTACATTCCGAACCGTTCCTTTCAGAATCATACCCGTTTTCAAATCCTTCATATCCAGTACGTCACTGCGCAGAATCGGCGCCGGCATATCGTCCCGGGGATCTCTGGCCGGTTTTTCCAGCTCTTTCAAAATATCAATCAGCGTCAGCTCACCGATCCCCAGCTCCGCCGCCAGTTTTTTCGTGTCTCCGGCGCGCCGTTCCAGACTGCCCGCCGGCCGGTCCGGTTTCCGGCTGTCAGCCGCGTGGGACACCGGTTTTGCAGGCTGTGTCTCCGGCGTCATATCGCCGAGCGCCGCCGCCAGCGCTTTGCCCATGGCCGTATTGGTATTGCGCACGACAAAGCGGTTTCGCTCCTGTTTTTTCGCGGTCTGCTTCTGCACCGGAGCGCTCTTGCCCTTCTCCGCCGCCCTTTTGCGCGCCTCCCGAATGTCTTCCATTGTCAGTCCCAGACGGCCCATCAGCTTTTGTGCCGCCTCATATGACTCCGGGTGGACACTCGTGGAATCCAGCGGATTGTCCCCGTCGGGTATGCGCATAAATCCGGCGCATTGTTCAAAGGCTTTCGGCCCCAGTTTCGCCACCTTTAACAGCTGACGCCGATTGGTAAACCTGCCGTTTTGCTCCCGATAATCGACGATATTTTTCGCAATGGTCTTCGAAATGCCCGAAATATAGGAGAGCAGCGGCGCCGACGCCGTATTCAGATCGACCCCGACGCGGTTCACACAGTCTTCCACTACCCCGCCGAGCGCTTCGCTTAGCTTTTTCTGATTCATATCATGCTGGTACTGTCCCACACCGATGGATTTCGGTTCGATTTTGACAAGTTCCGCCAGCGGATCCTGCAGACGCCTTGCAATCGAGGCCGCGCTCCGTTGTCCCACGTCAAACTCCGGAAATTCTTCCGTTGCCAGCTTGCTTGCGGAATAGACGGACGCCCCGGCTTCATTGACGATCACATACTGCACCGGCCGATCCAGTTCCTTTAACAGTTCCACAATCACCTGCTCGGATTCCCGGGAAGCCGTCCCGTTTCCGACGGAAATTAAATCGACATGATATTTTTGAATCAGCTTTTTCAGTTCCGCCTTGGACTGCTCCACCTTATTCTGCGGCGCCGTCGGATAGATGACCTTAGTGTCCAGAACCTTGCCCGTGCTGTCCACGACTGCCAGCTTACAGCCCGTGCGGAACGCCGGATCCCATCCGAGAACGGTCTTTCCCGCAATGGGCGGCTGCAGCAAAAGCTGTTCGAGATTTTTTCCAAACACCGAGATCGCGCCGTCTTCCGCCTTCTCCGTCAGGCCGTTTCGAATGTCGCGCTCAATGGCAGGCGCGATCAGACGGTGATAGCTGTCCGCAGCCGTTTCCCGTAACAACGGCGTTGTCACCGGATTTTCCCGCACAATCGTCTTTTTCTCCAGAAAGCGGAGAATCCGCTCCTCGGGAGCCTCCACCTTAACCGTCAGAAACTTCTCGTTCTCACCGCGGTTCAGGGCAAGGATGCGATGACCTGCCGCCTTGCTGACCGGTTCCGAATAATCGTAATACATCTCATAGACGCTCTGTGCCTTTTCGTCCTTTGCCGCGCTGACCAGCATGCCTTCGTCATATGTAGCCGTTCTGATATAGGCACGGTATTCCGCGTTATCGGAAATCCCCTCGGCAATAATATCCAGCGCCCCCTGCAGCGCTTCCGCGGCGGTTTTGACGCCCTTTCCCGCATCCACATACGCAGCCGCCGCTTCCGATGCAGGCTCCGTCATCTCCTGTGCCAAAATCAGCTCCGCCAGCGGCGCCAGCCCCTTTTCTCTGGCCACACTGGCCCGTGTCTTTCTCTTGGGCCGATACGGCAGATACAGATCTTCCACTGCCACGAGCGTCTCCGCCGTCGCGATCTTTTCCCGCAGCTCGTCCGTCAGCTTACCCTGTTCTTCGATGCTGCCGAGCACCTGCGTCTTTTTCTCTTCCAGACTGCGCAGATACAGCAGCCGTTCGTGGAGACTGCGCAGCGCTTCATCATTCAGCGCGCCGGTGGCCTCCTTGCGGTAACGGGAGATAAAGGGAATCGTATTGCCCGCATCAATCAGCGAAACCGCCGCCTCCACCTGCCACTTTTCCACGTTCAGTTCTTCTTTCAACTTCGCTATAATATCCATCATTGATTACTCCTTTACATACTTTCTCATTATACCGGATTGCGGAGGGAGATTGCAAGAGGGACCGGGAAAAGCTGACGCGAATGACAATACAGCGCATTCCAGATGTTTTCCCGCAAAAGAGACCTGTCCCTTCCTTGTAATCCTTTCCGAAAAGTGATATGATAGGAAAGAGAAACGTTTCGGCGCACACGATACGGAAATGCGGCAGCACCGGCAAAGGAGTACCATAATATGGATTATTATAATCAGATGTCCAATCAGACAAACGGCAATATGCCCGGACAACGTCCGGTTTACGTGCAGCCTGCTGCACAGCCGGAAAATCAGATGTCAACGGCGGCGATGGTGACAGGCATCATTGCACTGGTTTCGGTAATACTGATCCCGCTGTTTCCGTTTCTGCCTTTTATCTTTTCGGGCGTCAGCATCGCACTGGCAATGCTTTCCAGAGGCAGCAATAAGCGTTTTTCTTCTCATGCCAGGGCGGGTCTGGTGACATCGTCCTGCGGACTGGTTCTGACTTTTCTTCTCTTTGCCCTGGTTATCTATCTGATAACATCGGTAGCGGAATATCAGGATGAGTGGAACCGGGCTTACGACCGTATCTACGAAGAAACTTACAATGAATTTTATTTTTATCAGTAACAAATACTTTTGATATGGGGTGATTCAATGGCAGTCAGTGGTATCGGCAACTATGGAAACGGGATGCAGTCCGCCCTGAATTACGGGGAATCTGCGGTAAAGTCATCGGGGCGCAAATCTTCGCCCGCGGAATGCGAAACATGTAAGAACAGGAAATATCAGGACGGCTCCGACGAAATGGTATCCTTTAAATCGGCCGCCCACATTTCCCCCGGCGCTTCCGGAAGCCGTGTCCGGGCGCATGAGCAGGAACATGTGAGCAATGCCTACAAGAAAGCGGCGCAAAAGAACGGCAAAGTTATGGCCACCAATGTCTCGGTCAGCACTTCCGTCTGCCCGGAATGCGGCCGCACTTATGTCTCCGGCGGCGAGACGAGAACACAGATCAAATATTTCAATGAAGAAAATCCGTACCAGAAAGGGAAAAAGATCGCGGATTCCGCCATTTATTCCGGCATGCATGTCAATCTCGCGGGATAACCGCCCAGAATGGAGTTTTTTGAAATGAACAGTAAATTATCGACCGAACAGTTAAAGGCAATTTCCAGAGGGCAGCTTCTGGGCAGATACGGCTTTGCCATTTCGGCAGAGCTTGCGGCGGCGGGCATTATGCTCGCCGTCCATCTGATCTGTTTTCTGCCTGTTGACCAGAGCACAACGGCAGGGCTTGTCCTTGCCTTCTTTATTTCCTGTATTCTGGATGTCCTGAGCGGTGTCTTCGCGGCAGGGCTGACACGCTTTTATCTCAATCTGGTATGCAATCGGCCCGGTTCCGTCAAAGATATTTTTTACAACTTCCGCGTCCATACGAACAAGGCGCTGGCAATCCGTCTTTTGACTTCTATCCCCCAGGTGATAGGCTGCCTGCCCTTTCTCGCAAGCGGTATCCTGATTGCGGATCAAGAGAATCCGTCGGCGGGTCTGTATCTGCTTTACAGTGCCGCCATGCTTGTGGCCCTGATTGTCTATATCAGTGTATGGCTTCTCTATTCACAGGCCTATTATCTCCTGCTTGATTTTCCCGGCTATTCCACAAGGCAGATTATGTCTGTCAGCCGCCGCATGATGAAAGGGCACAAGGGACGTCTGTTTTACCTGACCGTCTCCCTTATCCCCTATTATCTCCTGTGCTTCCTCTCCTGCGGTATCGCTTCCCTCTGGGTTACGCCGTTCAGCAGAGTGCTTTTCACGAATTTCTATCTGGATCTGATACACAGGAATCATGCCGCATAGCCCGGTCTTTTCCATTATAATTTTTTGATCCGGTCAATCGCTTCCACGGTATTCTCATAGCTTCCGAAAGCGGTCAGGCGGAAATACGTCTCGCCGCTCGGGCCGAATCCCGAACCCGGTGTTCCCACCACATTGGCCTGTTCGAGCAGGTAATCAAAAAACTGCCAGCTTGTCATGCCATTGGGCGCCTTGAGCCAGATATACGGCGCATTGACACCGCCGGACACCGTATAGCCCGCTTCTTTCAAACCATTCAGAATATAATGTGCATTGTTCATATAATAGGCAACCTGCCGCTGCAGCTGTGCCTTTCCCGCTTCGGAATAAACCGCCTCGCCGGCCCGCTGTACGATATAGGGGGCGCCGTTGTATTTCGTGCCGTGGCGTCTTGCCCAGAGTGCGTGCAGCGCCGTGCCGCCCACTTTCAGTTCCTTCGGAACTACGGTATAACCAAGACGCACTCCGGTAAAGCCGGCATTTTTTGAAAAAGAATGCAGTTCGATCGCGCATGTTTTCGCGCCTTCGCACTCATAAATGCTGTGCGGTACGTCTTCCTCGGAAATATAGGCTTCGTATGCGGCATCATAGATAATGACCGCACCCTTTTCATTGGCATAATCCACCCATTTCTGAAGCTGTTCCCTGGTAATGGTCGAGCCGGTCGGATTATTGGGGAAGCACAGATAAATCAAATCGGGCGTCCGCGCCGGAAGCGTCGGGGCAAAGCCGGTTTCCGCCGTGCACGGCATATAGATTACATCACTCCATGTCTCCGTTTTCGCATCATATGTGCCTGTCCTGCCGGCCATGACATTTGTGTCCACATAGACCGGATAGACCGGATCGCATACCGCGATTTTATTATCCACGCTGAAAATTTCCTGAATATTGCCGGAATCACATTTTGCGCCGTCGGATATAAAGATCTCATCCGCGGCAATGTCGCATCCTCTCGCTTTATAATCGTTTTCCGCAACGGCACTTCGCAGGAATTCGTATCCCAGATCGGGCGCATAACCGTGAAAGGTAGCGGCGTCCGCCATCTCATCCACAGCGCCGTGCAGCGCGGATATGACCGCCGGCGCCAGCGGCTGTGTCACATCGCCGATTCCCAGACGGATAATCTTTTTGTCGGGATGCGCCGCCGCATATGCGTTTACTTTTTTCCCGATCGTGGAAAAAAGGTAACTTCCCGGAAGCTTTAAATAGTTTTCGTTGATCTTTGCCATATGTTCCTCCTTATTTTTTCTGCCTTTTCTTACCATAGCACATTTCAGAGGTTTACGTCAATTTCCCCCGTAAATACCGTCTTCGCCGGACCGGTCATATAGACGGTATCGTCCGCCGCATCCCATGCCGCCACAATATCTCCGCCCGGCACATGTACCGTGATCTCCCGCTCCGTCAGGCCGTTCAGCACACAGGCCGTCACCACGGCGCAGCATCCGGTACCGCAGGCAAGCGTCTCTCCGGTTCCCCGCTCCCAAACGCGCATTTCCACATGCCGGCGGTCAACGACATGCACAAACTCGGTATTGATGCGCTGCGGAAATCTTTCATGATTCTCAAAATACGGCCCGATCTCCGCAAGCGGCAGATTTTTTACATCCGCCGTGAACACTACGGCATGGGGATTTCCCATGGAGACGCAGGTCATACGGTAAACCGTGCCGTTTACGGTAATTTCCTCGTCGATCACCCGTTCTCCCGCCGCTGTCACCGGAATCTTTTCCGCCCGCAGTTCCGGCCTTCCCATATCGACCCGTGCGGACACCGCCCGGCCATCTTCCGTCTGCAGCACAATATGCCTGTTCTTTCCCGCGCTGACAATATCCAGCTCCCTGCGCTCCGTCAGGCGCGCATCATACACATATTTTGCCACGCACCGGATTCCGTTGCCGCACATTTCCGCCCGGCTGCCGTCCGCATTGTACATCTCCATCTCAAAGTCCGCCTCCGCCGACGGATTGATAAAAATCACACCGTCGCCGCCGATCCCGAAATGCCGGTCGCTGAGCCTGCGCACCAGTTCCGCTTTTTTCCCGGCAGGCACATCCACCGCACTGCCGTCGATATATACATAATCGTTGCCACAGCCATGCATTTTTGTAAATGGTAATTTCACAGTCATCTCCCCTTTCTGTTTCCAGTATATACCGCTATTGCATGACAGACAATACCATCTGCGCCGTTTCGATCATATTCGTGCCGCTGTCCATGCTGCATTTCTGGATATAGCGGTGCGCTTCTTCCTCTGTCATATGATTTCGTTCCATCAGCAGCGCCTTCGCCTTTCGCAGCACGGACAGTTCTTCCCCGCTGCGCGCTTTCGGCGCAGACCGCCGCCTCCTTCGCCGCCGTTCCAGTGTATGCACCATCATTGCCAGCGTATCGAGCAGTTCATGGATCTGCAGCGGCATGGCAACCGACAGACAGCCGCTTCCCGCATATTCTTCCAGCAGGTGCCGGGAAGCCAGCAGCAACAGTTCGAACGCCGCCGGAAGCTGCATCTGCAGTTCGGTGAACATCATATCCGGCAGACGGCAGGCGCAAATGACAATCCCGTCGTCGAGGCCCTCGGCATGACCGACGGCCTGCGCCCCTGTCGTACATACCGCCGTTACCGTATGTCCGCTGCGCACCAGTATATTTTTCAGTTTTCTTCCGTCTTCCGCTTTCGGAAGCGCAATGATAATACCGGTCAACGGACATACCTCCTAGTATCTGCTTAAATATTGTTCCAATTCCCATGCGCTGACCTGCGCTTTGTAACGGTCCCATTCTTTCTTTTTGAGGCCGCTGTATTTCGCATAGGCATATTCGCCCAGCGCCGCGCGGATTAAAGGATCGCCTTTCATCTGCTGCAGCGCTTCGATCAGGGTATCGGGAAGTTCTCTGACCGCATCGCCGCAGCCCTCCGCCCGATCGGACGGAGCGCAGTCTGCACACACCGGCGGCAGTATCTTATGTTTGATTCCGTCCAGTCCCGCCTGCAGGCAGAGCGCCAGCGCCAGATACGGATTGGCCGCGGAATCCGGCGAGCGCAGCTCAATCCGCACACCCGCTTCCTGATCCCGCACAACGCGGATCATCCGGCTTTTGCTGCAGCCGTCAGACCACGCAATATATACCGGCGCCTCGTAACCCGACACCAGTCTTTTGTACGAATTGACAAGCGGATTGGTAACGGCGCTCATCCCGCGGGCATGCCGTAATATGCCGCCGATAAAATACTGCGCTTCCTCACACAAACCGCCCGCCGGCCCTGCATCCGTAAAGATGTTTTTTCCGTCCCGGAGCAGCGCCATCGTAAGATGCATTCCCGAACCGTCTGCCCCGTATTTGGGTTTCGGCATAAAAGTCGCATGCAGGCCGTGCCGTCTGGCAAGGGTTTTCACCGCCAGCTTAAATGTCATAATGTTGTCTGCCGTCTTCAGCGCTTCGTCCCGCCGAAAGTCAATCTCATGCTGCGCCGGCGCCGATTCGTGATGCGATGCCTCGACCTCAAACCCCATCTCTTCCAGCGTCATAACCATATCGCGCCGCGCGTTTTCTCCCTGATCCAGCGGGCTCATATCGAAATAGCCTGCCTGCTCATGCGTCAGTGTCGTGGGCAGGCCGTTTTCGTCACAGTGAAACAGAAAAAATTCGCACTCCGGTCCCACTTCAAAGCAATACCCCATATCCGCCGCCTCCCGCAGCGCACGCTTTAAAATATAACGCGGATCGGCCGCAAACGGCTGTCCCTGTGCATCACAGACGTCACAGATCAGCCTGGCAACCTTTCCCTGCTGCGGCCGCCACGGAAAGATTTCAAACGTATCGTAGTCAGGATGCAGATACAGCTCTGTCTCCCCGTCCTTTCCCATCGCCTCCAGCGCCGAAGCATCAAACGAACAGCGGTTGTCCAGCGCTTTCTCCAACTGGCTCGCCGTCACGGCAATATTTTTAAAACAGCCGAGCATGTCCGTGAACTGCAGACGGATAAATTCCACATCCTCGTCGCGCACCAGATTGATAATGTCCTCTCTTGTATATTGTTTTGTATGATGATTCATAATAATCGTCCTTTCCCGTATAATAAAAAAACATGTCTGCGCGATTCTTTGCGCGCAAACAGACTGCGAAGCAGTCATTTCCTCTCCGCAAGCTGCACATTTTGTTTCTATCATATGGGAAAGCCGAAAGAATTTCCCATATGATAAAAAGGCATTCTTACCCTGTCGGTAAGAACGCCTTTGTCCTGTCTGCTATCATAGCAATTTATGAATGGAATTGTCAATAGCAGTATGGAGATTTTTTATCCCGGCTTTGCCGGCAATGCTTTGGGATTCAGAATACTTTCTATATTTTGGGAAAAAAATACACACAATACCAAAACGAAATTCCAAACCAAAATTACTGCGGCAACCATAGCGATCACTGATTTCCATCCTGCAGATTTCGTATTCTGCGCAGACAATCCCTTCTCATCCGGATCATGCCTCCCACAAAACCAAAAAATAAACAGAATAAAGTAAGAAAGAAAAGCAATACGCAGCAAATTCCAGTTCGCTCCGGAAATGCGTTCCAGTTGTTCAGTCTTTACAATCCCATCTGTCACTTCATACAAAGACTCGCTGAAATAGTCATTAAAATACAAAGAGGGAACGCCGGATAACACATGAAATCGCCCGGATGTCGAACCGTATTCACAGGCATCCAGCTTTGCTATATACTGTTCCAAATCTCCTTTTTTTATCTCTAAAAGGATCTCGTCTTCATATGTAATAAAAATCCGGGAGATCGTAAAAGCGTCTTCCTCCAAAAGCAAATCCAGACGATATGACATCTCTCCCCAATCCAAATCAGACAAGAGAAACGACATCTCTTTCAATTCTTCACCTGAACCCGTCTCTCCCTGAAAATAGTCTCCCGAAAATTCTCTATCCCTGTATGTATAAAAGAGTTGCCCCCCCATTTCCGGTATGCGCTTCGCCATACAAAATTTTCACTTCCGGTTCCACTTTGACGTGTAACCTGTATACGGCCGCAAATAAAAAACAAGACAAAAAAATAACGTTTAACACTACTGCATGACCGGCAGTTACACGATACCATCTCCCAAGAGAAAAAGGTATCCTCCATTGTTTGTTATCTTTCATTTTGCTTTGTTCTTCTAATCTCATTCGTTGTTCATCCTATCAATATTTTCCGTGAAATTTTTACCTCGTCTGAAAACATTTCGCCTGCTCTGCGGATATCGTATCCCGTGTCATAAAATTACGTGCATATTCCCCCGTCCCCGCTAATACATTATACAAAGTAAAATGGAAACGGGGATATTATTATGAGTTCCAGAACCAAAATCGTTGTCCTTCACCTGAAGGAATTACTGTATACCGGGATATTCCTTGTTCTCGGCGTCCTCTTTATCGTATTGCTTGTCATTATGTTCCTGCCGGATCAGAAAAAACAGGATAAGGACAGCGCACAGGCGGAAAACGCCTACATACCCGGCATCTATACCACTTCCATACAGCTCGGCGGAAGCACGGTCGATATTGAAGTGGTCGTCGATGAGAACCGGATCAACGCGGTGCGTCTGCAAACGCTGGACGAAGCGGTTGCCACCATGTACCCGCTGATCGAGCCTTCTTTTGACGAACTGGCCCGGCAAATCGAAACCAATCAATCTCTGGAAGGCATTTCCTATTCCGACGATAACCGCTATACTTCCATGCTGCTGTTGAACGCCATCTCCCAGTCGCTGGAAAAAGCAGCATCCGGTACGAGTACAGAGGATGCCGCCGGTCCTGCGGAATAATAGATGTTACTGTGACAGACTTTCCAGTTCTGCCTGCCAGGCAGCCATACACGCATCCGAAGGCATCCGCAGATCCCCCCGGGGAGAAACCGCCACGCTCCCGACTTTCGGCCCGTCCGGCAGGCAGGAGCGTTTGAACTGTTGTGAGAAAAAACGGCGGTAAAACGTCTGCATCCACTGCAGAATCACCGAATCCGGATACCGGCCGGCAAACGCCTGCCTTGCGATCCGATACAGCTTTGCCGGCGGGAAGCCCGCGCGCAGCATATAATAAAGGAAGAAATCATGCAATTCATACGGGCCCACCAAATCTTCTGTCTTCTGCGAAATGTTGCCCTCCACAGGAGGCAGAAGCTCCGGGCTCACCGGCGTATCCAGAATATCCGTCAATACGCTGCTCAGCTCCCGATCGCCGCACGTATCCGCATAATACCGCACCAGATGCCGCACAAGCGTTTTCGGCACGCCGCTGTTTACACCGTACATCGACATATGATCGCCGTTATAAGTAGCCCATCCTAGCGCAAGCTCCGACATATCCCCGGTACCGATCACAAGGCCGTTCTCCCGATTGGCAATATCCATCAATACCTGTGTGCGCTCCCGCGCCTGTGCGTTTTCGTAGGTGACGTCATGGCAGTCCTGCGCCTGTCCGATGTCCCGGAAATGAATCCCCACCGCTTCCTTAATATCGACTTCCTCCAGCGTCAGTCCCAGAGAACGAGTCAGCCGGCAGGCATTGTCGTATGTCCTGTCCGTCGTCCCGAAACAGGGCATTGTCACGGCCAGAATGCCCTGTCGGTCGAGAGAGAGCAAATCAAACGTCCGCGCCGCCACAAGCAGCGCAAGCGTGGAATCCAGACCGCCGGAAACGCCGATAACCGCCGTTTTACATCCGGTGTGAGCAAACCGCTTTTTCAATCCGTAAGACTGAATCGAAAGAATCTCCTCACACCGCCTTGCCCGTTCCGTCTCCTCATCCGGCACAAACGGCATGCTTCCGTATTTCCTCGTCAGCCTTGTCTCCTCCCGTTTCAGATGAAACGGCACTGTCGTATAGCCTTCCGTCTGCGCCGGCGGCCACGTGTTCATCCGCCGCCGCTCAAAGCACAGCCGGTTGATATCCAGATCACCGAAAATCGTCTCACAGCCGAATTCTTTCTTCCGTTCCAGTATCACACCGTTTTCGGCAATGATATTATGACCGCCGAATACCACGTCCTGCGTCGATTCCCCCTCACCCGCACTGCAGTAGACATATCCTGCCACCAGCCGCGCGCTGACGGATTTTACGAGCATTTCCCGATAAGCGTCCTTGCCGATCGTCTCATTGGAGGCCGAGAGATTGACAAGCACCGTGGCGCCCGCAAGCGCGTGATCCGTCCCCGGCGTCTGCGCCGCCCACAGGTCTTCGCATATCTCACAGCCGACCCGCAGCCCCGGGAGGTGATCCGCCTCCAGCAGAATATCCGTCCCGAACGGAATCGTAAAACCGTTCACCGAAACGGATACCGCCCGCCGGCTGCCCGGCGTAAAATGTCTCGCCTCATAAAATTCTCCGTATGCGGGAATATACCGCTTCGGAATAAACGCCAACAGCCGTCCGTCCGAAATAGCCGCCGCGCCGTTATACAGCTTTCCGTCCTGTTCCAGCGGCAGCCCTATGAAAACCAACGCCGACATCCCCGCCGTGAATGCCGTAATCTCCTGCAGCCGTATGCGCGTTTCCTCCAGCAGCCGCCCCTGCAAAAAGAGATCGCCGCATGTGTAACCGGTCAGACACAGTTCCGGGAATACGAGAATCCGTGCCCCTTTATCATAAGCCTCTCTGATACCCTGACAGATCGCCGCACTGTTATATGCGGGATCCGCCACTTTGATCTTCGGCGTTACCGCCGCCGTTTTGATAAACCCATGTTCCATTATCGTACCGCCTTTTTCCATATTTCCCGCAGCTGCGCTACCGAAAAGGTATAGTCCGTATTGCAGAAATGACAATTCACCGTAATCGGCTTATCCTCCGCAATCATATCCGTGATTTCCTTACTGCCGATGCTGATAATCGCTTTTTCCACCCTGTCCTTGCAGCAGTTACAGAAAAAGCGCACGGGCATCCGCTCCGTAATCACAGGCGCCAGACCGTCAAGCAGCCGTTCCAGCATACGCTCCGGCGTATCGCCGCCGTCCAGCATGGCGGTTACGGCCGGAATCCCCTGCAGATTATGCTCCAGCCGCTGCACGGCCGCCTCCTCCGCAAAGGGCATCAACTGGATAATAAAGCCGCCGGCCTGCCGTACCGTATTGTCCCGGTTCATCAGCACGCCCAGTCCCACGCCGGAAGGCACCTGCTCCGACGCGGCAAAATAATACGTCAGATCTTCCGCAATCTCACCGGTCTGCAGCGCCGTCTGCCCGGCATACGGCTCCTTCAGTCCCATGTCCCTGATAACGCGCAGTGTTCCCTGGCCCACCGCGCCGCCTACGTCCAGCTTTCCCGCGGGACTGGGCGGCAGCATTACCTGCGGGTGTACCGCATATCCCTTGACATTTCCCTGCCCGTCGGCCGTCACCGTCAGTCCGCCGATCGGGCCGTCGCCGTCGATTATCAGCGTCAGCAGATCATCGCCGTTTTTCAGCATACTGCCCATCATACAGCCTGCCGTCATCAGCCTGCCCAGAGCCGCCGTCGCTACCGGGCTCATGGCATGCCGCTCCCGCGCCGTTTCCGTCAGCTCCTTTGTCACGGCGGCAAACGCCCGAATCTGTGCGTCTGCCGCCGTCGCTCTCACAATATAATCGCCCATCTATCTCATCTCTCCGTTCTTTCCCCGTTCACGGGCCGCCACATAAATCCGCTCGCTGTGCGCCGTCACCGCGCCTTTCGTATCCGCGTCCGCCGCCTCCAGAAAAATCATGCCTGCCCGCTCCACCAGCGCCCGGATCTCCGCCAGCGTATAGCCGCGCTGATAATGCGTTTCCGCCGCTTTCCGATACCGGCCGTCCGCTTCCTCCGTAAAAATCGTAATGTCATAAATATTCACGCACGACGCCGCGTCAAATTCATTTTCCCAGATAAAACTACAGTGCTCCCGGTTCTCCGCAATCACCGTATCCCCGATCACTTCACCGTATTTATAAACGGTATTAAAATCAAAGAAAAACACGCCGCCCGGATCCAGATAATTATTCACCAGACAAAACACCTGCAATAATTCCTCCGGATCCAGAATATAATTCAGACTGTCACACAAACTGACCACCGCGCCGACCGTGCCGTACAGTTCAAAGCTGCGCATATCCTGACAAAGATACAAAATATCATGCCCGGACCGCTCCCGCTTGCGCATGGCCCGCTCCAGCATCTCCGGCGCATTGTCAACCCCGATCATATCGTATCCGCGTGCCGCCAAAAGCTCCGTCAGCGCTCCCGTCCCGCACCCCAAATCCAGTACCAGTCCCCCGGAGACGCCAAACCGTTCCAGCGCGCCGCAAACCGTATCACACCACGCCGCATAAGGCACTTCATCCATAAAAATGTCATAAACTTCCGCAAATCCCGTATACGCTTCCATACGAATCCCCGTCCCCTGCTTTCGCTAGCCTATGACCGCTCCCAACAATCCGTATGAGACAACGGACATGATAACCGTCGCCATGGCAATGCCAAGCAGTACCGCCAAAATCGCCTTCTTAAAATCCACTTCCAGCAAAGCCGCAATCAGAGAGCCCGTCCACGCACCCGTTCCCGGCAGCGGAACGCCGACAAAGAGCACCAGCCCCCAAAATTCATATTTGCGGATACTGTCGCTTTTTCCCATCGCACGCGCTTCCAGTTTTCGTATCAGGCCGCCAATCCCCTTTACATTCCGCAGCAATTTAAAAATCTGCCGGATAAAGAGCAGGATAAACGGCACCGGAATGACATTTCCGATAATACAGATCGGGATCGCCGTCGTAATCGGCACCTGCAGCAGCGAAGCCGCCACCAGGCCGCCGCGCAGTTCGAGAATCGGAATCATTGAAATAATAAAAATAACCAGTTCCCTTGAAATATATCCCCCCAGCGTTTCCGTAAACCATGCTACCAGACTTTCCATAATCTTCTCCTATTTTCTTTCTGTTATATATTGTTTCAAAAATATCAGCAAAGCATGCATCTGTTCCCGCGTACCGATGCTGATTCGCAGATAGCGGTCAATCCGCGGCTTTTCAAAATACCGCACATAAATCCCCGCTTCCCGCAAAGCCAGAAACAAATCCTTCGCCGGAATCTTCGGGTGCGTGACAAAGACAAAATTGCTCCGGGAATCGGTTCCCGAAAACCCCAGTGCCTGCAGTTCTTTTTTCACCCACTCCCGCACCTGCGTCACCTTCCGCAGCTGTTCCCGGAAATACGGTTCGTCGGCAATACTGGCAGCGCCCGCCGCCAGAGAAGGCAGATTCATCGTATACGAGTTAAAGGAAAACTTCACATCCTGCAGATACCCGATCAGCTTTTTGCTGCCCAGTGCAAAACCAATCCGCAATCCGGCCAGCGAACGGGACTTGGAAAACGTTCTGACAAGCAGCAGGTTTTCATATCGGTCCAGCAGCGGCAGCGCGCTCTCTCCGCCAAAATCAATGTACGCCTCATCCACAATCACAACCGCATTCGGATTCGCCCGCACGATCGCTTCGATCTTATCAAGCGGCTCCAGCACACCCGTAGGCGCGTTCGGATTCGGGAAAATAATGCCGCCGTTCTCACACATATAATCTTTTTCGTCTATCGTAAAGTCTTCCCGCAGCGGTACGGTCCGATACGGGATTCCGTACAGATTCGCCCATACATCATAAAAAGAATACGTTATGTCGGGAAACAAGACCGGCCGGCCGCCGTTAAAAAACGTCAGAAACGAAAGCGCCAGTACATCATCGGAACCCACACCGACAAATACCCGCTCCTTTTCCACTCCGTAATAATCCGCCAGACACTGCCGCAGCGCCCCCGCATCCGGGTCGGGATACAGACTGTACTGCGCCGCCTCCAGATTCCGGACTGCCTCCAGCACCCCCGGCGGCGGCGGGTACGGATTCTCATTTGTATTTAATTTGATAATGTTCCCGCCTCCGGGCTGTTCCCCCGGTGTGTAGGGAACCGCGTTCCGCACATTTTTTTCCCATCCCATACGCAGTCCGTTCCTCTCTTTTTCGCCCGCTTCCGGCTTATCCGGAAGCCCGTTTTTTCCATTACGCTTAATAATAGCAGATATTTCCATTCGTTGCAATCCGAAAGCTCTTGCTGCGCCTTGACATCTCTTCCGCCATATCATACACTTTTTACAGAGTAATAAAATCCAATCCAAAGGAGTCCCGGTTTACCATATGAAAAAATCATTCCGACTACATAATATTCTGCTGCCGTGCGCCGCCTTTTTTGCCGCCTGGGCATCGGTACGGGCGTGCAATATCAGCACCTTCCACCTGATGGGCGCGCTGTTTTTTCTCTGTTATTATCTGCTCGGCAGACAGCTCCTGCGATGGGAGAAGGTTGTCACCGCTTCCGCGCGCTGCCGGGGCGCATCGGCCGTAACGGCGGCGCTTTTTACACTCTTTTATCTGCTGGCCGACTATACGGCACTGCTCCGGGAGCTAAACAGCGCCCTGTTCCGGCTCGGGCATATCCTGATTATCGGCGCCGGACTGTTTTTCCTGTTTTATGCGCTCGTTCTGGCCCTTTTTCTCTGGATGCAGGACAGGGAACCGACTATGCCGGCAGGGGAATGTCCCCGATACTATAACCGGCTCCCGCTGTTTTCTTTTTGCTTTTGCCTGTTATGCTGGCTGCCCTATTTCATAACCAACTATCCGGGCATTATGACGGTGGACAGCCTGAATCAATACGGCCAGATCATAGGCGCGCTCCCTGTGAGTAACCATCACCCCTGGCTCCACACACAGTTGATTCGTCTCTTTTATACCGCCGGAATCGCACTGACCGGCGACCCGGTTACGGGTCTGGGATTTTTTACCGTATTTCAGATGCTTGTTATGGCTGGCATTTTCGCCTTCTTAACGGACACCTTTGTCAGACTGCGGATACGGCCCGCGTTCTGCCTTGTCTCGCTTGCCTTTTATGCCGTTCTCCCCTACAATGCCATCTATATGGTAACAATGTGGAAGGATATTCTCTTTTCGGGCATGACGCTGCTGTTTACCATACTGTTATTCCGCTTTCTGGCCGCCGGCGGCTTTCTGTTCCCGGAGCATACAGGCGGCGGGGAAGCTCCGTTTCGCATCACGCCCGTCACCTGTCTGTTATATGTCATCGCCGGTTTCTGCATGTGCATGTTCCGCGCAAACGGCTTTTATGCCTTTGTGCTCACGCTGCCCTTCCTCCTGCTGTGCTTTCGCAGAGAATGGAAAAAGCATGTCCTGCTGAATCTGCTGATCCTGCTCGCCGCCCTGACGATAAAAGGCCCCGTCATGCATGCCTGTCAGGTGGCGCCGCCGGATTTTGTGGAATCACTCTCCATCCCCATCCAGCTTGCCGCCAGAGTCTATGCAGACGGGGAAGCCGTAGCGGAACAGGACGATGCCATGTGGAACCGTATCGTTGATACGTCCGCAATAGCAGAGACATACGAATCGTTCTGTTCCGATCATATGAAAAATCTCATCCGGCAGGGCGATCAGGACTATCTGACGGCGCACAAAGGCGACTATCTGCGTCTCTGGCTGCGTTTCGGCCTCGCCCACCCCGGCGCCTATCTGCGGGGATATATCGACGCAACCAAGGGGTACTGGTATCCCGATGTCCCCAACCGCATCGGCTCCGACGAACGGATTGCCGAAAACCCCTACGGTCTGACCGCAAGGCCGCTGATCCATAACCCGCTGACGATCAAGATAAAAGAAATCGTTTTCAAACTGCCCGACATGGTTCCGCTTTACGGACTGCTCTTCAGTCTCGGCGCCATGTTCTGGCTGTACCTTCTGCTGATCGGGCAGACCTGGCTGCGCGGCATATACAGACGGCTGATTCTCTTTTTACCCAACGGCGCCATTATGGCAACGCTTTTCGCTGCAACGCCTGTGTACAATGAATTCCGGTATGCCTATTCCCTGCTTCTCACATTGCCGCTCTTTCTGATCTGTGCCCTCTGCCCCGCCGCCTGCGGAGCCGGGCAGGAACTGCCGGATCCCGTGGAAACGGAACATGCAGCATAATCACGCATAGAACGCTGATTATGCTGACCGCGGCTCCGGCATACAGGCCCGGCGGACGATAGGCAAACACAACCGTATGTCTGCCGGCCGGCAGTGATACGCCGAGCATCGCGCCGCCAAACGGCCTGACAGCCGCGGGTTTCCCGTCCACGGAAACCCGCCAGCCGTCCTCTGCGGGAATGGATGTGACAAGCACACCGTCTTCTTTCGTCTCCACCGTACCGCTGACATATCCGTCGGCCGACGCCGTAATCTCTAACGGCTGCTCCCCCAGTCTTTCCAGCGCTTCTTCCAATACGGACGAATCCAGACGATAAACCGCTGTATCCAGCGGCTTTTCGCTGCGCCGGGCGCCGCTTTCCGCCAGAACGATACCGCCGCCGCGGCTGCACCAGCCCAGATTCAGAATATACGGATAGTAAACCTTCTCATACACTGTCTCATAACCGTTCCGGTCCGCCGCGATGTCCCTTGTGCCGCATGAGAGCGGGTATGCATAATAATAGCCGTTTTCCTCAGCCTCCACACAGACCTTTCCGTTTTCCCAAACGACCGGAACCGCCTGAAAAAGCGGTCTCTCAATGCCCAAAGCCCGCACCAGATCATTCTGCACTTCCACGGGATTCCCCGCATCCATATCCCAGTTGTCTTCCAGGCCGGGCGGCACGACAAACCCCGGCGGCAGCACACAACGATTCCGGTATAAATATTTCCCCTGCCAGACAGCGAGCAGTTCATGAAAATCATCCGTGATCTCCGGCGATGCGGAAATCGTATACGCCACGGAGAGCATCGCCGAACTGAGCGGCGTCGCACCCTCATAACTGTAAAACACCTTGCTTGTGCTCATGCCGAGCCTTCTGTAAAAATATGCGGTATCGGCATTGCCGGTGGAAGAAAAAAATGTCGCCGTCGGAAATCCCGCCAGCATTCCGTCATTTTTCGTCATCCGCCCGTGCAGTTCGATACGGGTAAGCAGCGGCCCCGGTTCCTCCTCCCGCTCTCCTTCCACCGCCCGCAAAAGCGCCCGGTTTGCCAGATAATCGGCCCGATACCCGGAGCGGCTCACGGTCGGCACACCGGTTGTCACCAGATTCATCGAGACTTCCGCCAATACGAGCCAGAAAAGAAAGACCGCCGACACTGTTTTTCCCGCTCCTGTCCCCACAACGGAAAACCATACCAGGAGAAAAACGGTTGTCAGCAGGTACAGCGCCGTAAAGACAAAACTGCTCCGGGAAAGCTCCCCGTTCCGTCCCGGCCGCGCACACAGATACAAAAGCAGCAGACCCGACACGGCCGAGAGCACGATGCGGCCGCCCGCCGCTTCCCGCAGATGCATAAAAGCCTCAAAGCACATCGTAAGCACCAGAAAAATATAGAGAAATGACTGCCGCGCCGGAAGACTGTCCGGGAAATTCATCCCATGCCAGAAAAAGTCCATATAATTGAGAGAAAAACTGCCATAAAAGAAACACAGCAGCAAACACTTCAGGCACCGCTCCCGCCGGGGAATGCCCCGACTGAAAAAATAGAGCGGCAGCAGAAAAAAGACCGCCGCGCCGCAGTAGATATTCGGCCAATGTGCGTTGCGCAGTTCCGTGCCGACATTCACACAATGTCTGGCCAGAATTTCCGGCAGATCAAAGTACACTTTCACGACCTGCGGAAAATGAATATCGTGAAACCGCGTCGCGCGCAGCGCCAGAACGCCCGGCACCCAGACCACCCCGGCCAGACCGCCGGCCAGCAGGGAGTACCCGGTAAAACGACCAAAACCGCTGCCCCGTTCCCGCCGCAAAGCCCGGATGCCGTTTTCCCCTGCCGCAGCGGGGCCGGCAGAAAACAGCACCAGTCCCGTATGAAGCACAAGATAGATACAGATAAAAATGGAAATATAATAATTCGTCAGAATCGAACATGCAAGGGAAACACAGTATAGCAACGGCCTGCGGCGCAAAAGCAGTTCTTCCAGTCCAAGCAGGATAACCGGCGCCAGAACAATGCAGTCAAGCCACATAATATTCCACTGGTAAGCCGCCATATAACCGGAAAGGGCATAAAATACGGCAAACGCCGCCGTCTCATATCCGTCCGCATGAAAATGCCGTTTCAGATACCAGGCAAAAGAAAGACCGCACAGTCCGGTCTTAATCACGATCAGCGCGGTCATAAATTCGATAACGGCGTCTTCCGGGCACAGGGCAAGCAGCCAGTTTACCGGACTCGCCAGATAATAGGCGTACAACGCCAGAAAGTTTACGCCCAGTCCTCCGTTCCACGTAAACGCCAGACTGCCGCCCTCCGTGAGTTTCCGACGCAGTTCCATAAAAAAGGGCATATACTGATGATACAGATCCACCCGCAGAAAGCAGCGGTCTCCGAACGGATAGATTCTTCTGTATGCCACAGCCGCCAGCATAATTGCCGCAGGAATGCAGAAGGCCGCAAGCAGCGGCCTCTTTTTCCTGTCTGTCCCGTCAGGACGCATGACCTCATCTCCTCATTTCATTCATTGTCCGGCATCAAACAAATGATAATACTGCAGTTTTTGATACGTCAGCAGTTCCCCGGACGCATCCTCCTGCACATCGGTCAGCGCCGTTCCTTCCGATGTCAGCACATGCCGGGCGCTGATTACCGGGTAGTCCTCCTGCAGCCGGTCCAGATAACGGTAGTAGCCATGTAGCGGAATGCCGGCCTGCCGCAGCACTTCCAGCGCCAGAAAATTCGCACTCGTCTCCCTGCCCTCTGCGGCCGCAATCTCGTAATTCGCCCAGATCAGATACGGCACCTCATAGCGCAGCGCTTCCTGCTGCGGTGTCAGCGCGGCAATATCCACGCCGTTTTTGTGCCAGATCGGAGCGGCCACCGTATCGTTCGGCTGATGGTCGCCGAAAAACACAATGATCGTATCCTCCTCCTGTGCAAAGTAGGCAATCAGTTCTTCCAGCGCCGCATCCGTCAGGGAAATCAGCGAAAGGTAGTTCGCTAACGGCTGCGACCGGATTCCGTCCACCGTAATTTCCGGCGTAAAGTTGTCAAACTCCTGACTGTAACCGCCGTGGTTCTGCATTGTGACATTAAATAAAAAAAACGGCTTCTCCGGGTCGCGCTGCTCATATTCCCGGATAATCTGTGCAAAATCCGACGCATCACTCACATATTTCCGCACATACGACGCGCCTTCATATGCCTCCAGAAAGCGCACCTGTTCAAACCCCATCCACGGATATACTCGGTTACGGCTCCATCCTTTCGCATAATAGGGATGCATCGCCACCGTCTGGTATCCCGCCTCTCTCAAATATGACGCCAGTGTCGGCAGACTGCCCCGGATATACTGCTGATAGGGAATACTGCCCTGCGGCAGAAACGCCATCGTATTTCCGGTCAGAAATTCAAACTCCGTATTCGCCGTATTGCCCCCGAGTACAGAGACATGCAGCCGCCCCGTAATCGTATTTTCCGCCCCCTGCAGACTGTGAAAAAAGGGCATATAATCCTGCTGCGGCGTAAACGGCCCGATATAAGCCATATCCGCAAACGCCTCATCCATAATCACGATAATATTAGGGTATGGTTTCTGCGCCGCCTCGGCGGAAACCGCGGCGGAATCGTCATAAGAGGCCAGCAGCGACCGGCACGCCTCCCGGTCATACCCGGCGGGCTTTTGGGCACGCAGATACTTCAGTTCCATCAAAAAAGCAACCGCACCGCCGTTTCGCTTTTGTACGACATCCGGCGTAAACATTTTATCATACAACCCAAGCCCCGTGATAACCCGCTCCTGATGCAGCAGAGCGGAAAATCCCGTCAGCAGCAGGAGCGATGCCAGCACGCCTGCAAGACGTACCTGCCGTCGTTCGATCACCAGCGGAAACAACTGCTCCGCCAAAAACAGCAGGGCAAATCCGGCCAATACAAGCCAGCAGCGGCCGGGAAGGGCATAGCTGAAATTGTCCGCCACCGATGCCGCCGTGCCCACAGAAAAAATATCCCAGGGAAGAATCGGCGAGGAGCGAAAGGCTATGACATAATAATTTGCCAGACCGGTCAGCAGAAAGCATACCGTCTGTATCCGCAGCGCCAGACGCAGCCTTCCTGTCAGAAAAAGCAGAAACGCTGCGAAGATCCAGTAAAATATGCAGTTTAATATCCAGGCGACAGGCCGTATTTCCGCAAACGGATTATAGCTGAATGCCTCCGCCAGAATCAGCGTCAGTATCGGGCAGACAAGGAGCCCTGCCAGCGCTCTCCCCGTTCCCGGTCTTTTCTCTCTCATCATCTCACACTCTGTTGGTTTTTGTAAACTCTTTCGATTATAGCACGGATTGCCGAAAAAGGAAGTCCCAATTTCTTGTAGAAATCTTAATTTTTTTGGAAACAAAACATAACAAGGCGCCCGCTTTCTTGCGTCTCCGCCGGCAAAATGCTATACTTTCACCATACCAAAACCGGAAAGGCAGCAGGAAAAACATGCTCCATAGTATTGATGTATGCAAAAACCACAAAAATATACGATTGCCCGCCGCGATTCTTTGTATCGTCTGTATGATTGCGGGATTCCTTTTCCTGTCCCGGCCGGATGCCGTCGCCGTACTGCGTCTTTCCGAGACGGAACCGGCATATTTTATGACGAAAGAAGACGCCGCAGAGACAAAAATCACACCGAATCCCTGTTCCGATCTGAGCGTTCCCACCTCCGTAACCAAAATCGGGGACACTTACTTTATCGTAGACTGCTATCACAATCAGATTATCTATACCGACACACTCGGCCGTCCGCTGAACGAATGGTATGTTATGACCGACGAGATCGACAGGGGGCATACGCTGGCAGGCGACGGCGTCGTTTATCTGGCCGACGACACCGAGCGGGGACGGATCCTGATCTTCGAGAAAAAGGGAGAGCGCTTCGTCCATACCCAGACATTCTCCGACATTGGCATCCGCCCGCATTATATCGTCTATCGGCCGCAGGACCGGTGTTTTTACGCCTGGAGTTCCATGACAGGCGAAATGTATCTGTTTCGGCGCGAGACGGACTCCAGCCGGGTGTTCCTGAGCGAAATCCGGCAGATTCCCGCTCTGAACGGAAGCTATGTCCGTTCCTTTACGATAATGGACGACGATATTTACTTTGTCTCGGGAAATGCTTCGATCATAAAGGCTGATGTGGATTCTTTTCGAATCAAAGAGGAATACCCTGTTCCGGATGCCATCGCCGGCATGGTACAGCTCACGTGGATCGACGGCTTTTTTTATCTGACCGTTTCCACAGACAGGCAGGGCAGTCAGGACGCCGCAACCATAATCCGGACACCCGATCTGAAAAATCTGGCCGCCGGCGATTACGAAGATGTATACGGCTCGTTTATCGGCGGCGGCACTCCTTATTATATTTCCTTTATTGATGACCGGTACTATCTGACGGAACACAGGCTGCCCGGGCACTCCGTCTGGAGCTTTTCCAGCGAAAACGGCGAACTGACGGACATTCAGGCCTTGTATTGAGCTACACCACCCGCCGTCCCCGCCACTTCTCCCGCACAAACCGGGTCACAAACAAAGTGGTGCGGAATATCCAGTCCATCACCATGGCCGCCCATACCCCCAGGGCGCCCCATTCCAGATACATCCCCAGTATCACGCTGAAGCACACCCGGAACGCAATCATGGAAAAAACGGATACGGCCATTGTATATTTTACGTCACCCGCAGCCCGGAGCGCATGGGACAGCGTAAACGAAACCGGCCACAGCAGCATGGCAAATCCGTTATGGATACACACAAGTGCAAAAGCGAGTTGTCTCGCCTCACCGGAAAGATGATAGAGGCGGAGCGTCCACGGCAGCGTGAGGAGAATTGCGGTATTCACGCCCCATGTCATCAGATAGGTAATCTTTAACAGCTTTCTGATATAACAGGCCGCCTGCTTCTCATCCCCCGCACCGATGCATCTGCCCACAACGGTAATCATCGCCAGATTCATCGCCTGGCCGGCGATACAGCCCATAGTGTCCAGATTATTGGCAACGGCATTGGCCGCAATCTGCACCGTCCCGAACACGGCGATAATACTGACAACCACCACACGTCCGAACTGAAATATCCCGTTTTCCACACCGCTCGGCACGGCAATATATAATATCTTCCGAATCAGGCCGCTCTCCCACGAAAAAATCCGCTTCGGCGTCAGGTATACGTCAAATTTTCGATGCAGCAGTACGACAAACATCACCACGGCCGCCATCGCGCGGGAGGCGAAGGTCGACCACGCCGCACCTGCCACCCCCATGGAAAACCCGAAAATCAGAATCGCATTGCCGACGGCATTCATAAGATTCATCCCGACCGATACATACATCGGTATTTTGGAGTTGCCAATGGAGCGCAGCACGGCCGCGCAGGAATTGAAAACGGCCAGAAACGGATACGAATACGCCGAAATAACCAGATAAATCAGCGCATTTTCCATGACATCCGCTTTGACGGATCCAAACAGCGCCGCCAAAAGCGGCCTGCGGCCGAGCAGTGTCAAAAGCATGATTGCCACGGAAATCAGGACCGTAATCATAAGCAGCTGATCTGCCGCTCTGCGCGCCTGCTCTTTGTTTTTCTTGCCGATATACTGTGATATAATTACGCTGCCCCCGGCGGCCACCGCAGCGAATACATTAATGATAACGGTGTTAATCATATCCACAAGAGACACGCCGGATATGGCCGCCTCTCCCGCATAGGAAATCATCATCGTATCCACCATACCCACCGTAATGGCCAGTACCTGTTCTATCATCAGGGGCAGAATCAGCACTTTCAGCTCCCGGTTGCTGAACAAAGTGCTTTTGCATGGATTGTCCCCGGACACGTTTGCTCTCATCTTATCCCCCCCCACTGTCCTGTGACCGGAACTCATATCATATAGGAACCTGCGATCCGTGCCTGCTGCCGTTCCACCAGATCCGCGATCGTAACATTGTCAACAATATGATTGATGGCGTCTGCCAGTTCTTTCCAGACCTCCAGCGTTTCGCACGTATCACAGCGCTCACATTCATTCACATCATCGTCCAGACAGGCTACGGGGTTCAGACTCCCTTCCGTCAGGCGCAGAATCATCCCCACCGTATAACTGGCCGGATCCCGGGCAATCCGGTAGCCGCCTTGCGCGCCGCGGACACTTTTGACATATCCGGCTTTATTCAAAACAGAGATAATCTGTTCCAGATATTTTTCCGAAATCTCCTGCCTGCCCGCAATTTCCTTTACCTTAATATATTCGCCCGTATTATTCGTCGCAAGATCAAGCATCACGCGCACGGCATAGCGTCCTTTTGTCGAAATCCTCATATCGTTCCTCCCGGTTTCGGTATTATCCCCTAAATCATACTATATTGGTATGAATTTTGCAAGCGCAGGGCAGGTGAAATGCGCGGCAAAAAAGCACCTCTCCGGGTTTTATCCCGGAAAGGCGCCCTTGTGTCTCCCTTTGCATCATCCCTCAAAAGGAACGACGCTTCCCTGATACTTGTCATTGATAAATTCCTTGATCTCATCGGACTTCAGAACTTCCACAAGCGCTTTCACGCCTTCGTTGCCTTCGTTTCCTTCTTTTACGACAATAATATTGACATAGGTTTTGGCCGCCTCGGAATCGGATGTCTCAATCGCAAGCGCGTCCTCTTTCGCATTCAGCCCCGCTTCCAGTGCATAATTGCCGTTCAGCACGACAAAGGCCACTTCCGAGAGCACGCGGGATACCTGCGCAGCCTCCAGCTCATTAAACTTCAGATTATGCGGATTTTCCGCAATATCATTTACCGTAGCCTCAATGCCCGCCCCTTCTTTTAACGTAATCAGACCGTTGTCCTGTAACAGCAGAAGCGCTCTCGCCTCATTTGTTGTATCGTTGGGAATCGCCACTTCCGCTCCGTCTTCGATCGCATCCAGACTGGAAATCGTACCCGGATAAATGCCCAGGGGTTCATAGTGAATGTCTCCCACATTGACAAGATGGGTTCCTTTTTCCGCGTTAAAGCTGTCGAGATAGGGGGTATGCTGGAAATAATTTGCGTCAAAATCGCCTGCCTCCACAACTTCGTTGGGCTGTACATAGTCCTGGAATACCGTAACTTCCAGATTCCAGCCTTTTTCCGCCAGAATCGGCTTCGCCGCCTCCAGAATTTCCGCATGGGGCACGCTGGTGGCCGCCACCTTAACGGTTCCGCCTGCCGCATCCTCACTCTTTCCGCATCCTGCCAGCAGCCCCGCCGTCAGCAATGCCGTGATTACTACCGATACCACTCTCTTTTTCATAATAATCTCCTCTTTTCCGTCTGTTTATCTGTATCCCGCACCGGGAATGCAAACCACTATCTGCTGCGCTTGTCCAGTTTTTTGGACAGCCTTGTTCCGATCACCTGCAGAATCTGTACAAGCAGAACGAGCAGAATAACCGTTGTCCACATAATTTCCGAATCATACCGGTAATATCCGTACCGGATGGCAATGTCACCCAGACCGCCGCCGCCTACCACACCGGCCATAGCGGAATATCCCAGTATTGTCCCCAGCGCGATCGTCGCGCCGACAATCAGCGAAGTCCTCGCCTCCGCCAGAAGCACCTTCCAGATAATCGTCCACAGGCTGGCGCCCATACTCTGCGCCGCCTCGATCACACCCTTGTCCACTTCCAACAGAGAAGATTCCACAAGACGCGCAATAAACGGCGCCGCCGCAATCGTCAGCGGCACGATCGTCGCCGTCGCTCCGTAACTCCGCCCCGCGATCAGCCGGGTCAGCGGAATAACCAGGATCAGCAAAATCAGAAACGGCACGCTTCTGACAATATTGGCCGTCACATCAAGTATTTTAAACAAAATACCGTTGGGCCACAGACCGTCTCTGGCCGTTATCACAAGCGCAATCCCCATCGGCAGACCGATCACATAGGCCATAAGCGTCGAAGTCAGCGTCATATACAGTGTAATGCCCGTGTTTTCGATTAACATCATAATCATTTCGCTACTCCACATAATCCGTCAACTCCTCCACCGTAAGATTTCTCTCTTTCAGATATTGAATCATTTTTTCCGCCGTCACGCCGTCCTCAGGAAGCTGCAGTACCATCTGTCCGTGTGCGATACCGCCGATGTCTTTGGTATCGGCCAGCAGAATATTGACCGGTTCCCTGCACGCCAGCACCATATTGCCGATAACCGGCTCAAACGAAGAATTTTCCCGGAATACAATACGGATACAGCGTTTGCCGCGCATTTCCGCCGTTCTGCGCTCGCCCTGAAATACCAGCTTCTGCGCCGCCTTTGTCTGCGGTCTGGAAAATACATCCTCCACACTGCCCGATTCCACCAGGTACCCGTCGTCGATAATCGCCACCTGATTGCAGATCTCCTGTACGACCGACATCTCGTGCGTAATAATGACAATCGTAATGCCATACTGTTGATTGATCTCCTTTAACAGCGCCAGTATCGATTTCGTCGTCGTCGGGTCAAGCGCGCTTGTCGCTTCGTCACACAGCAGGATCTTCGGGTTGTTCGCCAGCGCCCGGGCGATGGCCACCCGCTGTTTCTGTCCGCCGGAAAGCTGCGAGGGATACGCCTTCGCCTTCTCCGACAGGCCCACGATTTTCAAAAGCTCCGCGGCGCGTTTTTTCGCCTCTTTGCGCTTGACACCCACAATCTCCAGCGGAAAGCAGATGTTGTCGCGTACGTTGCGCTGCATAAGCAGATTAAAATGCTGAAAAATCATAGCGATCTCCGTACGGGTGCGGCGAAGCTGCACATCATTCATCGCCTGCAGATCCTGCCCCTCAATGAGTACCGTACCGCTCGTCGGCTTTTCCAGAAAATTCAGGCACCGGACCAGCGTACTCTTTCCCGCGCCGCTCATGCCGATAATACCGCAGATGTTTCCCTTTTCTATGTCCAGATTGATTCCTTTTAACGCTTCCACCGTATTGTCCCGTCCGACAAACGTCTTCGTCACATCTTTGATTTGAATCATCGTTTCCATTCCATCTCTCCATTGCCTGTATTGATACCTGCATCTAACCCGTAAATCATACCATACTTCTTTTATTTCTGCAAACAGATTCCTGTTTCCCGGCCCGTTATCCTCCGCCGCGAGCCGGATCCCTGTGTTTATCCTGCAACTTTTTCATTCCACATATACAAACAATTTATTTTCTGCTATACTGAACATCATATACAGACCGTACATTTTCGGAGTTTTTATAAAGACAGAGAGGGCAGGAAAATGAAAAAAAGGAAAGCCGTGGTTTCTCTCGGACACGACGCTCTGGGATATACCACCACCGAACAGTGGGATGCAGTAAAAAAGACAGCCAAAGCGCTGGCAGATCTGGAACAGGCCGGGTATCAGCTCACCATAACACACAGTAACGGCCCGCAGGTAAGCATGATCCACAAAGCCATGACGGAACTGCGCCGGGTCAATCCCGACTATACGCCGGTTCCGATGTGTGTATGCTCCGCCATGAGCCAGGGATATGTCGGTTACGACATTCAGAATTCCCTGCGTTCGGAATTTTTGAGCAGGGGTATCTCCACACCGGTCAGCACTGTGCTGACCATGGTGACAGTCGATCCCTATGACGAGGCATTTTATGAACCGGACAAAATCATCGGCCGCTATATGACCAGAGGAGAGGCCGATGCCGAGCTGCAAAAGGGCAACTATGTGATGGAAGTGCCCGGAAAAGGATTCCGGCGGATCGTCGCCGCACCGAAACCGCATGATATTGTGGAGATTGATACCATCCGCACCCTTGCGGAAGCGGGACAGACCGTAATCGCCTGCGGCGGCGGCGGTATTCCGGTTATCGAACAGCAGCACATATTAAAAGGCGCTTCCGCCGTCATCGAAAAAGACGCCATCGCCGGCAGACTGGCGGCTGATCTGAACGCGGAACTGCTGATTATCCTCACGGGTGTGGAACAGGTTTATGTGGATTTCAAAAAAGAAACGCAAACAGGCATCCCCTCCATGACCGTCGCCCGGGCACAGGCTTATATCGCCGAAGAACAGTTCGGAAAAGGCAGTATGCTGCCCAAGATCGAAGCCGCCATCACATATCTGGATAAAGTACCGGCGGGAAAAGTTCTGATAACATCAATTTCCCATGCGCTGGAAGCGGTGAAAGGCAAGACGGGAACGGTGATTACGAAATAGGATTGCCGGAATATTGCCATCACGTGCTCTCCTTCCGTATATTTCCTTTGTTTTCCGCACATCCTGTCAGAGAAAACAAAGGAAAGGATGTGGCATATCAATGAAAAAAGAAGAACGCATTACCACAACGCCCGGCGGGCAGCGTCCGGCAGACACGTATCCGTCGGATCATTATCCCACAAACAATTACCCGACGGATACGTACCCCACAGACGACGCAGAAAACAGCTCCCGGTACAGTCATCCCGACAAAAGGCCGGACCGGCCGGGTCCCGGCGGGGAAGCGAAACATCGCGGTTAGATTTCCCCTTCTTTTATGACACGTTCCAGTTCGGATACTGTCAGGATGCTGGCGGCAGCACCCTCCGCACGGCCAAAACCGTATGCCGCAAAGATAAAGGGAATTCCGGCCATGGCGGCAGCTTCGCTGTCGCCTGCCGTGTCCCCGATATAAACCGCCTCTTCACAGGAAATGCCGTTGCGTTCCATCAAAGTCCGAATCGTTTCTCCCTTGCATGTCCCGGTATTGCCGAAACATTCAAAATCCGCAATCAAATGAGTCATGTGGTTTTTTTTCGTTACCAGCTCGATATACCCGCGCTGGCAGTTGCTGACAATAAAAAGACGGCAGTCGGCCGCCAGCTTTTCCATGGTCTCACGCATGCCCGGATAGGATAGATCCGATTCGTTTTCTTCCAGAAGCTGATGCTCATACAGGCAGCATTTTTCCAGAAGCGCCTGCCGCGCTTTTTCGTCCGTCACATCGCCGAACAGATGATCCGCGATCACATCCATAGGCTGTCCGAATTCCCGGCGCAAAACAGCAGGCGTGACCACCGCACTGCTGCACCCCGTCTCTGCTATGGCACGGTTCCACCCCTCCGCCACAATGGGAGTGGAATCCCATAACGTTCCGTCCACATCAAAAATCAAACACGTTCTCATATTCTGTCCTCCCGGCCGCAAACGGTAAGTATCATACCTGCGAAAATACAAAAATCCGCCAGATTAAATACAATCCGGCGCAGCCATTTCCATCTGACGCCAAAGCTGAAATAGTCCACCACATATTTCCGGTGCAGTCTGTCACAGGTATTGCTGCATCCGCCTCCCAATAGCAGGGCAAGGCCCGTTTTATACACGGCCTTTCCCCGATGCCGCAGCGCCGCGGCCAGAAAACCGGCCACACCGGCCGTAAGAAGGAGAGAAAGAACGGCGACAAAGGGCTGCGCCTTTTCCCCCGCGTTCAGAAATGCGCCGCGGTTATGGTATTTGCGAATCAGCAGCGCACCGCCGCAGGCCTTCGTTTCTTTCCCCTCTTCTCTCCGTGTCTCAATCACGTGTTTTATCCGTAACTCCAGCAGAAATATGCCTGCCGCCAAGATCAGGTAAATCATCGTCTCTCCTCTTTGTCCATGCGGTTTTTCAGAACAGTCCGGCCAGCTCCTGAAAGGTTCGCTGTACATTGATCTTTCCCAGCCCCCATTCCCGGCTGGGATACTGCACGTCACTGCTCCGCTCCGCTCCCAGTGCCAGATAATACTTCAGTTCCCTCCCCGATGCCAGTCCGTAATGCCGCTCCACCACAGCCCATTGCATCAGCTGCGCCGCTGCCCCCGCCGTGATGGCAGCCGCCATGCTGCTTCCCGTCCGTTTGCCCAGAGACGTGGAAATATTGACGCCCGGCGCGGCAAACTCCGGCTTTACGCGGCGGTCCGCCGTAAATCCGCGGCCCGACTTTTCATAGAATCCGCCGTCATAATCATTGTAAGCCGTCACGGTGATTACCCCTTCTGTCATAGACGGGGCCGTCAGCGTGATCTCCGGGTCGGGGCGCAGAAAATAGGTGCCCTCCCCCAGAAATTCCGTAATCGGCAGCCACATATGAAACGTTCCGCCCGCAATGGCGACTTCCGATTCCACGGTAAACGTCCATACCCCCTGTGTCGGCCCCACAAACCGAAAGACCAGCAGCATTCTGCCGGTGCTGCCCTCCAGCATAAAACTGTCCACCGTCACCTCTGTCCGGTCAAATACAAATGTAAAGACCTCCGTCCGCCTGCCTCTTACCATAATGCGGTTGATCGTCTCACCGCCCGGCGTGCGCAGCGCCACTTCATAGCGGTTCGGCGCTTCGGCCCACATCTCCACCAGAAATCCTTTCACCGCTTCTCCCACCCGCATTTCCACAGTCTGCGGGTCGATGCCCGCCCGTCCCTGAAAATGATGTCCCGACGCGCCTTCATTGCCGCCGCAGACCACGATTGCCCTGCTTCTGCGCGAAGCTACCACATTCAGATAGCGGTCGAGCGGCGAGGAACCGGTATGGCTGCCGTAGCTGGTACCGATGCCAAGGCAGATAATGACCGGCCGCTGTAATGCTATGGCAAATCCTTCCAGATATTTGACCGCCATCACAATATCGGTTTCCGAGAACGCCACCGCATCCTCCGGCACAATATAATAATCCCTCAGGTACTGCTTGGCTTCCCGCAGCTTTACGACGACAATACCGACATCCGGCGCCGCACCGGCAAAACGGCGTCCCCCGTCCAGAAGGCTGCCCGCCGCCACGCTTGCCATCGCGGTCCCATGGCCGTCGGTATCCCAGCTCGGTACGATCTCTCTGGGCGTTTCCGACGCGAGAGCCGCATTGATCTGCTCACTGCCGTATTCCGTTCCGTACAAAAAACCTTCCGGGCGGCCGCCGTCGGGTATGGTCTGATCCCATATTGCCAATATTCTCGTATCGCCGCTGCCGTCCCGAAATACATCCTGTGTATACCGGATACCAGTATCGATAAAGCCTATAATAACCCCCTGACCGGTCAGAGACAACGGCGGCTGCTGCAACTGCAAAATGCCGGAAGCGGACAGCGCCAGTGAATCAAATTCCTGTCCGTTGTCCCCTTCCCCCTGCTGCATCAGGCCATAGCATTTCGGTATCTCATAATAGGGAAACGGCATGATGTCATTTGCCGGCCCCGGTCCCGGCCTGTAGTATACAATATTTAAATTGGAATCGACCGTCACTCTGCAGTAATCATATACGTCGTTGGAAACCTCCGGTTCCGCGACCACATAATCCCGCAGCACCTCTCTGTAATCGGCTGCATTTACTCTCTCTTCACATGTCATGGAAACAACCCGCTCTGTTTATCCTTATTTCCATCATATGAAAAAACAGATCTTTTGACCGTACTATTTTACGCCTGCACCCGACACACTCTGCATGCTGTCCATCTCTTCCAGCGTATAACCGTTGCTGCGAATGTCAATCACCGGTCCGCCCGTACCCTCGATATATTCCTTCGTAATGGTCACTCTGCCGATATTATCATCCTTGGGAATCTCATACATAATATCCAGCATAAATTCCTCGATAATGGCACGCAGCGCCCGCGCACCCGTATCTTTTTTCAGCGCCTTTTCCGCAATGGCCCCCAGCGCCCCGTCATCGAATTCCAGTTTGACCTCATCCAGCGCCAATAACTTCTGATACTGTTTCAATATCGCGTTTTTCGGCTCTTTGAGAATGGTAATCATCATATCCTTTGACAGCCCTTCCAGGGTAAACAGAATCGGCAGCCTGCCCAGGAATTCGGGAATCATGCCAAACTTCCGCAGATCCTCAATCGTTACCTTTTTCAGAATATTTTTATCCTTATCATATTTGTCTTTCAGCTCTGCATTGTAACCGATTGATGTCTGTTTGTTCAGACGCTGCTTGATAATCTCATCCAGATCCGGGAAAGCGCCGCCGCAGATAAACAGGATGTTTCTCGTATTGACCGTGGCAAGCGGCACCATGGCGTTTTTGCTGTTGGCGCCGACCGGGACTTCCACTTCCGCCCCCTCCAGAAGTCGCAGCATCCCCTGCTGCACGGACTCTCCGCTGACGTCGCGGGAAGTCGTATTTTTCTTCTTGGCGATTTTATCGATCTCATCGATAAAAATAATGCCTTTTTCGGCGCGCTCCACATCGTTGTCGGCAGCGGCCAGCAGCTTGGACACCACGCTCTCAATATCGTCTCCGATATATCCCGCCTCTGTCAACGATGTGGCATCCGCGATTGCCAGCGGCACATCGAGAAGTCTGGCCAGCGTTCTGACCAGATAGGTCTTGCCGCAGCCGGTCGGCCCGATCATCAGCATATTCGATTTCTCAATCTCGATCTCGTCCATCGTATCGGTGGCCACACGCTTATAATGATTGTAAACGGCAACGGAAACGACTTTCTTGGCGTGTTCCTGGCCGACAATATAGTCGTCCAGCTGCGCCTTGATCTTGTGCGGCGCCGGGATATTTTTTATGTCCAGCACAGGCTGTGTCTTTTTTTTCTCTTTCCGTTTGCGGAGCTTTTGTTTATTGGGGATTCCGCCTTCTCCCTGCAGATCCGCGATATTGACAAAGCTGATACTCGGAAATCCCTTTCCGTTCTTATTCATATTGTCCAGCGGTATATGATTCAGCATTCCCTGATAATCAAACTGGCTGACCGTATCCATCGTCTTGTGCATACAGTCATTGCAGACCGAGATATTATTGGGAAGTTTGAACATCTTGCCGGTCTTGCTCTCCGGCCGCCTGCAGATAAAACAGA
The DNA here is from genome assembly GCA_910585205.1 of uncultured Lachnospiraceae bacterium. Classification (GTDB taxonomy): domain Bacteria; phylum Bacillota; class Clostridia; order Lachnospirales; family Lachnospiraceae; genus VSOB01. The sequence continues at coordinate 41,340 of CAJUCC010000047.1, read as the reverse complement.
CATCCTCATAATCGCTTTCCTTTTTCCCGTCCTGCGCGTCCGCTGCGTCGGCATCGCTTTTCCCGCTCTGTCCGGAACCGTCTTCCGCCGCATCGGCGCCGTCTGTCTCTGTCCCGGATACCGGTTCCTTCTGGTCTTTATTCCATTCGTCTTTTTCTATTTCATCCATATCATAATAATCGGCCATCTGTTTTCACCTTACCCTTTCCCTGTAACGCCCGATCTCCTGATTCCCGGTCCGATACGGCGCGCTGTATTCATTATATAGCATCCCTTATTTGACTACAAGTGAACATTTTCTAAAATGCCGCCCTTTCGGACTGAAATTTCAGGCAGAATATGCAAAAAAAGCCATATCGTTTTCCGATATGGCTTTTGACGCATATTTTATTCAGACGTCACTGATCTGCCTCTGCCCGGGAGCCCAATATAACCGTTACGGTTTTCTCCTGGTATCCGGCAGGACTGCCCTGCTGAATCGTGATTTCCACCTCCGAACCGGCCGCATAATATTCCATCATGGACTGCAGCTCTTCCATGGAAGAGACACTGCTGCCATCAAACTTTGTGATAATATCGCCTTTTACAAGTCCGGCATTGTCTGCCGCCGTACCTTCGTACACCTGCCCCACATATACGCCCTTCGGCATACCATACATCTGAGAGACTTCCTCCGTAACGTTTACGCCCGAAATACCTAGGTATGACTTCTCTTTTTCCGCCACCTTCTCGCCCTTGGTCGTCTTGGACATCAGATCTTCGATAATCGGTTTGGCCGAAGAAATCGGGATCGCATAACCCATGCCTTCCACAAAGGTACCGCCGATTTTATTCGAATTGATACCGATCACCTCTCCGTTCATATTGAACAGACCGCCGCCGGAATTGCCCGGGTTGATCGAGGCGTCCGTCTGAATCAGCTTGTTGCCGCTGCCGTTGCCCTCGATTTCCCGGTCGAGCGCGCTGATAACGCCCGTTGTCACAGAGGGACCGTATCCGAGAGCGTTTCCGATTGCAACCGCCGGTTCTCCCACTGTCAGCGCATCCGAATCGCCGAGCCGCGCGATTTCAATGCTCTCTTTTGTAGCGCTCTTAATCTTGTCAAGCGGCACGGCAATAACCGCCAGATCCTTCTCGGAGTCATACCCTTTTACTTTTGCCTCTGTCTGTTCGCCGTCGATAAACTGCACACTCAGTGCATCGGCATCCGCGATCACATGCTGATTTGTCACGACCAGAAGTTCCGTATCGTTCTCTCCCACGATAATGCCCGAACCGCTGGCCTCATTGGAACTCTCCAGCTTCTGTCCGAAAAAGTTTGTCTGCTCGGTAAACATATTGGTAATGGATACGATCGTCGGCATGGCATGTTCCACCACACCGGTGACATCCGACGTAACAGTCGTAATCAGGTTCGCACTGCCTTCCGTCGTCCCACTGGCAACGGTATTGGGAATCCCGGCAGGCGCCTGCACCGCAACGCTGTCCTTCTTTCCGCCGTCCAGCAAGCCCGTAATGGAATGCACCGCATAGAAACCCGCTCCCGCAAAGATTCCGAAACAAAGTCCCACACCGGCTGCGACAGCCAGCTTTTTCAGCAGACCATGCTTCTTTTTCTTTTTTCCGGCCGGTTCCTCCGGCATGGATGGTGCGCTCTCATAAGCACTGTAAATCCCCTGGGTATTGTTTTCGTTACCGTTAAAATCATTTGGATAATTGTTTCCATACATACGCAAAACCTCTTTCTGTCTGTGGATGCTTTCCGTCCTTTCCGGAAATCCGTTTTCTTGTTTTCCTGTTTTCTGACTTCAGTATAGTAAGTATTTGTGACAAAATTGTGATAAAAAAATGCAATTTTTATGAACTTATCCTATTCCACCGTAACTGATTTTGCCAGATTTCTGGGCTTATCCACATCACAGCCCCGGCCCACAGCCACATAATATCCGAAAAGCTGCAGCGGGATAATTGCCAGCGAATTGGTGAAAAACGGATTTGTCTCCGGAATATAGATCGTGTAATCCGAAACCTTTTCGATTTCCCGGTTGCCTTCGTTCGTCACAGCCAGCACAAAAGCGCCTCTCGCCTTCACCTCCACCATATTGCTGATCGTCTTCTGATACAGATCAGGCTGCGTCGAAACGGCCGCCACCAACGTGCCGTCTTCGATCAGGGAAATCGTCCCGTGTTTCAGTTCACCGGCAGCATATGCCTCGGAATGAATATACGAAATCTCTTTCAATTTCAGCGAACCCTCCAGCGAAATGGCATAGTCGATCCCCCGGCCGATAAAAAACACATCCCTTGCCCCGATATACCGATTGGCAAAATGCTGTATCTTTTCCTTATTATTTAAAAGCAGTTCAATCTGGTCCGGCAGACGTTTCAGATCCCGGAGCAGCAGACGATATGTCCGTTCGTCAATCGTCTCTTTCACACAGGCAAACTTTACGGCCAGCAGATACAGCGCAGTCAACTGTGCACTGTATGCCTTCGTCGTGGCTACGGCAATCTCCGGCCCGGCCCAGGTATACATCACATGATCGGCTTCCCGGGAAATGGAACTGCCTACCACATTGACGATTCCGAGTACACCGAATCCTCTCTGCTTCGCCTCACGGATGGCCGCCAGTGTATCCGCAGTCTCTCCCGACTGGCTGATCGCAATAACCATGGCGCCCTCTTCGAGAATGGGGTTCCGGTAACGGAATTCGGATGCCAGATCCACCTCCACGGGAATCCGTGCCAGCCCTTCCAGTACATACTTTCCCGTCACGCCCGCATGATAGGCCGAACCGCAGGCCACAATATGTATTTTCCGCACCGCACGGATCTCGTCGTCGCTCATGCCGAGTTCTTCGATCTCGATCCGGTCCTTTTTAATCCGCGGAAGCAGCGTATCCGTCACGGTCCTGGGCTGTTCATACATCTCTTTGAGCATGAAATGCTCATACCCCGCCTTTTCCGCCGCGTCCGCATCCCACTCGATCGTCGTCGGTTCTTTTTCGATCTCTTCCTCGTCCATCGTATAAAAGTGCATATGGTCGGCTTCCAGCCGCACCACTTCCTGCTCCGCCACAAAGTATACCGTTCTCGTATAGCGCAGGACAGCGGGCACATCGGACGCGATAAAGCAGCCGTCCGCACTCTGCCCCACAATCAGCGGGCTGCCCTTTCTGGCCGCGAAAATCTCGCCCGGATGGTCGGCAAACAAAATGCCGAGCGCATAGGAACCTTCAATTCTGTGCAGCACCTTCAGAATCGTCTCCAGCGGATTGCCGTTATAATAATAATCCAGAAGCTGCGCCGCCACTTCCGTATCCGTATCCGATACAAATTCATATCCCTTTTTCATCAGCTTGTTTTTCAGGGGAATATAGTTTTCGATAATGCCATTGTGTACGACGGTAATCGTTCTGTCCCGGTTAAAGTGCGGGTGGGAATTGACATCGTTCGGCACACCGTGCGTCGCCCATCTCGTATGGCCGATGCCGACCGTTCCCGGCATCGTCTCGCCTCCGTGCGTCAGCTCTTCCAATACCTTCAGGCGGCCCACCGCCTTTGTCACATTGACTTTTTCCCCGTCAAAGACCGCCATCCCCGCTGAATCATATCCTCTGTATTCCAGCTTTGCAAGGCCGTCCAATATGACAGGCGCCGCCTGCCGCTTTCCGATAAATCCCACGATTCCGCACATAATAAAACCTGCCTTCCCGACATTACTGCCAATAATTGCGATTCATGCTGCATGTTTCGATAAATTTTTGCGGCAGCATCTTATAATGCGTGCCGAGCTGATAGCCCAGATATTTCCAGCCGCTTCCCCAGAGCATCGGCAAAATCAGGCGCCGGTTTCCGGTCCTCGCCAGATGTCCGGTCAGCTCTTTTACCAGACGGATCCCCTCCGACTCGGAGCGGACACAGCGGAAGACTTCCGGGTAATCCGCCTGCGAAACACCCAGGTCAAAATTGCGGTGAAAGTTCTCCAGCCAGGTATAATCGTGCGAATGCAGCACCCGCGCGCGGGCCGTATAGGCGATTCTGCCGCCTGCCTTTACGACACCGGCCGCATAAATCATATCTTCATTAAATATCGTATGGCGGATAAAGCCGCCCAATTCATCAAAGGTGCGCCTGTCATATGCCGCGCAGGCATTGGAACAGAAAAACGTCTTAATCCCGAGTTCTTCCAGATCTTCCTGTCCTTTCAGCCGTGACTCCTCCGGGTAATTAAAATTTTTAATAAATGTCTCTACCGGACTGCATCCTGCCTTCGGAAGCTGTCTGGCATAACTGACCACCGCTTCGCCGAGCAGCAGCGGTTCCAGCAGACGCTCCAGCAGAAATTCGTCCGCCGGTATGGCATCCTGTGTCATACAGACAAAGTACGGGGCCTTCGACCGCCGCACGCCCTGATTCCTCGTATTTCCATGGTCAAACTCCCACTGTGAAATATGATGAACCTCCATATTCGGATATTTTTTAATATGTTTCTTGCCGTACTTCAGGCGTTCAAAATATTTTTCTTCCGTATTCATAACAATGATCCGGTTCGGCCGCACGCTCTGGGAATCCAGCGCTTCCAAAAGCTCCATAAACTCCTCTCCCGGATTACAGGTCGGGATAATCACATCTGCGATAGCTTCCATATTTTTTCCTCATTGCCGCACCCTCTGCGGGCACGGTTCCCCTCATTGGTTCGTTACAGGCATAAAAGGGGCCGAGATTCGGCCCCTTCCGATAATATCATTCACCCGCTTCCGCGACTTCATCGCCATCCTTTTTCGAGAATTCTTCCGCCGCGGTATTGACATATTTCCCGGTATCGTTTGCTACCTTTTTGCTGAATTCCTCCACTTCGGAAGAAATCTGATAATTGTCCTCGTCAAACAGAAATTTGTGCAGTTCGACGACATTCGACGCCAGATCCTGCGGAATCACGCAGCTTCCCTTGCTGCCGACCCGTCCGGTCGTGCGGTACTGTTCAAACGGGAACCCGTCATCCGCAACCACGGAATAATTCCCCAGATCACTCATAACGGAAAGGATCTCTTTCACATCCAGAGAGGTGGATACATTTTTCATAACACCGTTTACAATATCGTTCAGCTCCGAGACGCTTGCATGTTTTGCCTTCTCCGAAACGGCCGCAATAACCCTCCGCTGCCGCTGCGCACGTTCAAAGTCGTTGCCGATATAGCGGATACGACAATATGCCGTAGCCTGCAGGCCGTTTAACGTCTGCATTCCCGCCTGTTTCACACTCGTATAATCTTTGCCCTCCGTCGCCTCATAATGAACAATATCGCCGTCCCGGCCCACTTCTCTGCCGACCATACTGATTTGATAATTGTTCAGATGTTCGATCTCCGATTGTTTTACGTCGATTTCCACACCGCCCAGGGCGTCAATCACTTCAATCAGGCCTTCGAATCCCACGGTAATATAATCTGTGATATTCATATCCAGATTTTTATTGAGCATAGTAATTGCCTGCTCCGGGCCGCCCTTTGCATAGGCCGCATTACATTTGTTGTAACTGTCATTACCCAGATTCATATACGTGTCGCGGAACACGGAAACCAGCTTCACGTCTCCCGTATCCAGATTGATCGAGGCGATGATTATGGTATCGCTCCGGGTTCCCTTGCCGAGCGAGCCCTCCCGGGAATCCACCCCGAACATCGCGATATTGCGATAACCCTTCATCACTTCGTTTGTTTCCACATTTTCGTTCATTTCCATCACGACACGTTCTTCGTCGATCTTGATCCGCTCTACATTCTCCGTCTTCAGAACCGTATACAAAAATCCGAGCATAACGACCAGAATCAGAATTTCTGCCGCAAAGAGCAGGGTACGTTTGCGCCTTCTCGCCGCTTTCTTTTTCGCAGACAGTTTCTTTTTGCCGTTTGTCCTCCTTATATCAGCGCTGCTGCTGACACTCCCCGGTCGGCCGGAACGACCCGCGCTGCCGCCGCTTCTTCCCGTACCGGCTGCACTCCCCGGTCGGTTTCCCGTTCCCCGCATCTGCGCGGAACGGCCTGTGTCAACACCTCTCGAACCGTTCGCGGAACGTCCCGCACCTTCCGCTCTGCTGCCCGTTCCCCTCGCACTGCCCGAACGACTTGCACCTGCCCCGCTTCTCGATTTTCCTGTATTCCTGACACTGCCCTGTGCATGTTTTGCATTCCCTGCATTCTTTGTTGACATCTTATCTCTTCTCCCTTGTCATTTGCATGTCCGCTAATATGCATTCTTATTGATGAAACCCTTAAATATCGTGAGAAACAGAATCTTAATGTCCATTCCCATCGTCCAGTTCTCAATATAAAATATATCATAATCAATTCGCTTGCGAATCGAAGTGTCTCCTCTGTAGCCATTGATCTGCGCCCATCCGGTCAGTCCCGGACGCACCTGATGCTTAATCATATACCGGGGAATCTCCTCCCGGAATTTTTCCACAAAAAGCGGCCGCTCCGGTCTGGGACCCACCAAGCTCATATCTCCCCGCAAAATATTATAAAGCTGCGGAAACTCGTCCAGACTCGTCCTGCGCAGAAACTTTCCGATTTTTGTCACGCGCGGATCATCTTTTACCGTCCACGCTTTTTTCTCCGCCGCTTCTTTTTGAATTTCCATCGTCCGGAATTTATACATCTTAAACGGCTTATTGTGCAGCCCGATTCGTTCCTGCTGAAAAATAACAGGGCCTGGGCTGGACAGTTTCACGGCAACGGCCGTGAGCAGCATGACCGGTGAAATCAAAACAAGTCCCGCCGCCGATCCGACAATGTCCACAAGCCGCTTTGCAATCCAGTTCAGTGTATTTGTCAGCGGCACATAGCGGATATTGATAACCGGCAGTCCCATCAGATCTTCCGTATAGGGCCTGCTCGGAATCAGGCTGTTATAATCGGGTATGAATTTAGTATGCACACCTGACTTCTCACATAAATCGACAATTTCTTCCAGCCGCCCGTAATCCTGCAATGCCAGCGTTATGGCAATCTCATCCAGCCTGTTTTCCGGCAGAATAATCGTCAGATTGTCTATATCGCCAAGTACCTTGACCCCTTTATACAGGGTGCCGCGCGGAATCCGGTCGTCGAGAATGCCCCTGACCACATATCCCCACTGCGGATTGGCGTTGATCCGTGTAATATATTCTTCTGCTGCCCTGGAATATCCCACCAGAAGAATATATTTCAGGTTGTATCCTTTTCTGCGGAAATACTGCAGCGCATTGCGCAATATCTGACGGCTGAGCGTCGAAAGCACCACATTGACCGCGTAAAAGATCAAAATCATCGTACGCGAAAAATCGGGCTGATTCACAACGTACAATACGACAAGAAACAGGAGCACGCCGGCCGTATTGGCCTTAACGATCCCGTACACTTCGTACTTCCTGCGGGCTGTCCGCTTGGATGTATACATATTAAAGAAATAATAGAGAATCACATACCCCGGCACAATAAAATAAAGGGCATAGAAGTAAGTCTCCATTCCAAGAACGCCTACGCCCTGTCTCTTTGTCGCAAATGCGCTTTCAAATCGCAAATACCATGCCAGAATATAGGAACATGCCACGATAAGAGCATCTATCAGCAAATGTAATCGATTAAAATATTTCTGATTATCCTTTATCATAACGGCATTGGATCTCCCATTCTCATAACATATTACAATAATATTACAAAAAGTACAACTTAAATTTTTCTTAACGGAACAGCCTGTGTGCGAAAAGACTGCTCAGAAATTCCCCTTCCAGCTTCAGACAGATTCGCAGCGACGGCCGCAGAGAGGAAGATTTGCGGGATTTTGCCGCCGGCAGACAACACATCCGCAGACCGTTCCACAGGCCGCGGGCATAAACCGGTCCAAAGCCTTTTTTCAGAAAAAACAAGAATTTTATCAAAAACCCGGCCAGCAAAAACGGCAGATTGAGCAATATCTGTAACGGGGGCATATTTTTTCCGATCAGGTAGACACTGTTGCGGGACGAAAGGCGCACTTTGAAGACATTATAGCGGGAACCGGAAGAAGCGCTCCCCGCATGCCGCACGACGGCGTCCGGTGCAAACCGGTTCGTATATCCCCGCATTCTGGCGCGATAGCCGATGTCGATGTCCTCCAGATAGGCAAAATAGGCTTCGTCGAACAGCCCCAGCTGCAGCAATATGTCCCTGCGGTAAACGGCTGCACCGCCGCATGCCGCGAAAATATCGCAGGGCGTGCAGTACCGTGTCTGCGGTCTGCCCTTTCCCCTTGCAAACGCCCACCCCAGAGCGCAGTAATAATCGCCCGCATCATCGATGATCTCCGGGTTCCGCAGGGAAACCATCTTTGCCCCCGCGGAAAAATACTGCGGACTGTGCCGTACCGCATCGGTCAGCCGGCTGACAAACCGCGGTTCCACAACCGTGTCATTGTTCAGCAAAATCACAAACGGCGTATCGGCCGCCCGGATTCCCGCATTGACCGCAGCGGAAAATCCCCTGTTTTCCGAAAAACAGATCAGCCGGACTGCCGGATATTCCTGTCCGATCAGCTCCCGGCTGCCGTCCGTCGAACCGTTGTCCACGACAATAACCGGAAATGCCGTCTTCTCACAGGCATACAGAGAGTCCAGACAGTTTTTCAGATAATGTATTCCGTTCAGATTCGGTATGATGACCGTCGTATCTGCCATAACGCCGTTATTCCTTCCTCTTTTACCGGCCGTCTGCTGCGCGGTGGAAGGGATCCCATAAAATCCGGTATCCCCGCTGTGCCGCTTCTTTGCCGAAGCGCACGGCCGCGGACGCCGGGTCGGTTTCCTCGTTCCTGACCTGTTCCAGCAGCGGCTGCAGTTCTTTGCGCACCGTGATGTTTCGCAGATCGACCGCCGCCGCATCCTGCTGCAGCACAGCCCTGTGCATATAACCGCTGAACGATTTGGGCAGTCCCGCGTACAGCAGTTTCCCGTCTTCCGTATAGGCGCCGCCCGCAATCCTGCCGCGCCGGATCAACCGGCCGCCCACCGCGCCCAGATCTCTGCGCTGCCGGAAAATATCCCCGGTATAATCCACCCGGAAAAATCCCAGATGCCGCAGCGGCACCACCTGCGCCTGCCATCCCTGCTCCCGGCAGAAATCGGCCACCGCCCGCCTGCCCGCTTCATAGGCATACCGCTTACTCTCCGGATTCTCCGCCGTGGAACCCGTATGGCAGCGCCAGTGATACAGAATATGGGGTACATGCACAATGCGCTCCGGCTCCTTCCAGAGCCGCCCTGCCGCACGCAGTACCAGATCATGATCCTGCGCACCGTCAAACTCCCCGCGCAGTCTCAGTGACTGTATCAGTTCCCGCTTCATAACCAGAAAATGGCAGATATAGTTATTGCTCAATATTAAGTCAAGATTAAACTTTTCTTTCCTATGTGGTTCGTAAAACCGCTGCATGTCACCGTCGCCCTTGTCTTCATCAGAATAGAGCATCTGCGGCTCCGTGCCCGTTTCCCGGACCACACGCCGAATCGCCTCCATCATCCGATACAGCGCGTCCGGTTCCAGTATGTCATCATGATCCAGCAGGCCGATATAACTTCCCCCGGCCGCCGCCAGCGCCGCATTCGTATTTTCGGAAATGCCTCGGTTTTCCTCCAGACGCAGATACCGGATCCGGCCGTCCTTATAGTATCCCATCTCCTGCGTCAGTTTATCCGAAGGGCTGGCGTCGGCGATAATCAGCTCCCAGTCCTCGTATGTCTGTGCCAGAACCGAATCAATCATCTCACGAAAATGCCGTACGTCCGTCTCGTAAGCGGGCACCAGAATGCTGAACAGCTCCCGCCGCTCCCACACAACGCACCGCTGCATTTCCCTCTCCGATGCCGATATAACCCGTTTTTCATACGTGGAATCCCCACGCAGGATTCGCTCCAGCGCGGCGGAAAACGCCGGCAGAATTCCGTTTTTCCTCCAATACCGATATGCTTTTTTGAAGTTGGATAAACCGAATACCTTTTTCATCTGCCTTTTGTCCCGCGAAACAAATTGGATTCTGCATCAGCAGAATCCAATTTCTCGCCCTACCCGTTTCATTAAAAGTTAAATCAGAAATTAACTTCTCCGTCATGTTCCATCAGCGCTACGCCTGTGACACCGTCCAGCGCCTGCAGTTTCTGCAGCATTCCGGCAGGCTGCTTTGCCCTGCACTCAATTACAAAATCCACACCGGCCACGGAAGCATTGCGCGACCGGACCGAAGGTCGTTTGCAGCTTTCCTTTACAATGTCCATAATCTGCGTCTCCTGCTCCAGCGAGCCACAGTTGACAACGAGAATACCGCTGGCATTGCCGACCGGTGTCAGCTCCAGCGCAAACAGACCGATCGTAATAATCAGCGATGCGATTACCGCAATTTCATAGATTCCTGCCCCGCAGATAATGCCGATGCTGATCGACCAGAACAAAAATACAAGGTCTTTGGGATCTTTTACCGCGGTACGGAAACGCACAATCGAAAGGGCGCCCACCATACCGAGAGAAATCGCAAGATTGGACTGCATCGCCAGGATAATGCTGGCGGTAATCACCGCGATGGCCGCAAGCGATACATTGAATGTCTTATTATAGAATGTCTTTCTCGTGGAAAGATAATACACCGCAAAGAGATACAATGCAAGAATCACAGTAATTCCCAGTGTGACGCATACGGTTGTCGTTGTTATGCTGCTGCCTGTAAAGCTTTCCAGTACGGACTTTTTAATTATGTCTCTGAAACTCATTTTAACCTACCTCCTGCACAGGAAACCGTGTATTTTCTCCCCAGATAATATTTGGAGAAGCTTGTCTGCTGCAGACTGCCGATTTCCAGGTTTTCCCTGATAAATGAAGGAAGATACTCGTCAAATTTCACTTCCATCAACTGCCGGCCCTTTGCCAGAATCGGATAACGCAGCGTATCGCGCTCAAAAAACCGCTCTGTCTGCAGCGAAGAAGAAATATTTCTGTCAAAGGTAATGCGCACATTGCCGGCCGGGTACGTAAACGGAATCCGCTCGTATTCCACGATCGTCTTCGCCCGCATCCCCCGCTGCAGCATCAATACCAGAAACTGCCGCAGCACTTGCGGATACTGCTCTGCCTGCGGCGTGTCCATGGAAAGGGGACGGCCCTGCAGGAGCAGTTCGCACTGAGCGCGGGTAAGCGCCGCCGACTCCTTACATGTCATGCCGTTTTTTTTGCTTTTGCGCTCCAGTCTGATACTCCGATCCGACACATTATAAATCCGAATCCGGTACTTGGCACGCTCATTGATGCCGTCTTCATTCTGATAAAAACAACTGTCCCGGTAATCGTCAAAGTAAACGCTCCGGATCCAGTAATGCCCCTCCGCTCCCGCATGGGCATCCAGCGGGATCAGATTCTGTAAACGGTAATACAGACGGGCTTTCTGCCTTTCATCGATCAGGAACTTATATTCATGTCTGTATGTTCTCTGTCCTTCCATCGCCATTACGCTTTCTTTTCCAGGAAAATTTTTCTCGTTATGAAATTATAAACCATAACAATACCCGTGGCAACAATTTTTCCAAAAGTTTCCGCCCACTGCCGGCTCATATGCGCCGTCAGCGCCGGGATTTTCAGATAGATCCCCTCAATGCACAGGAAAATAATCAGCTCGTTCAAAAGCAGGCCGATCACGCTGAGCACCGTGAAAATCACAAATTCCGCCCGTTTGTCTGCATTTTCTTTCCGCTCAAAGACAAACGTCATACTGGCGATATAATTGAAGATAAGCGAAATCGTGAAACCGAAAAAGTTCGCCACCAGATAGTGTACGCCGAAAACGCCGGAAAGCAGCTTAAAAACCCCAAAATCAATAAAGAAGGCAATAATTCCCACAATCCCGAATTTCAAAATCTGATCCACTAATTTTTTCATATGATACTGTCTTTACTTTCCTTCGTCCAGTTTTTGTTTCAGCTCTGCGGTCAGTGCATCGACTTTCGCCTGTGCGTCGGCAAGGTTTTCCCCTTTCACGCCCATGTAAAACTTGATCTTCGGCTCCGTTCCCGAAGGTCTTGCACAGCACCAGGAGTCATTTGTCAGGTCAAAATACAGCACATTGGATTTCGGCAGGCCGGTTTCCGATTTTTCTCCCGTCGCCATATCCGTTATCACATTATTGGCATAATCCCGCAGCGCCGTAACCTGCAGCTCACCGAATTCCTTCGGCGGATTGCTGCGCAGCCGGTCCATAATCTCCGCGATCTGCCGGGAGCCGTCGATGCCTTTCAGAGTGATGGCATACTGGCTCTCTTTATAATATCCGAACTGCTCGTATAATTTCAGCATCTGATCCCACAGCGTAATACCGTGTTTCTTGCACCATGCGGCCGCTTCGCACAGACACATCACAGCGACAACCGCGTCTTTGTCCCTCGCATGGGTGCCCGCCAGACAGCCGTAGCTCTCTTCCAGACCGAATACATAATTGTTGCAGCCGGTCTGCTCGAACAGTTTAATCTGCTCGCCGATAAACTTAAAGCCTGTCAGCACTTCGATACATTTCACATGGTATGTATCGGAAATGGCTTTTGCCATATTGGTTGTAACAATCGTTGTGACAAGCGCGGGATTCTCCGGCATTGTGCCGACCGCCGTGCGCTCCCGCAGAATGTATTCCGCAATCAGCATACCGGACATATTTCCCGTAAACGGCACATACTCGCCGGTCTTTGTGTCCTTGGCATAGATGCCGAGACGGTCCGCGTCCGGGTCGGTTGCCAGTACGATGTCCGCATCCTTTTCCTTCGCCAGTTTCAGCGCCAGTGTAAAGGCTTTCGGATCCTCCGGGTTCGGATAGTCCAGTGTCGTAAATTTCGGATCCGGCAGCTCCTGCTCCGGTACGACATAGACATGCCGGAAACCGAGTTCGGACAGAATCCGTCTGACCGGCAGATTACCCGTGCCGTGGAACGGCGTATAAACGATCTTAATATCATCCGCCATCTCTTTGATTACTTCCGGATGGATGATCTGTTTTTTCAGTTCTTCCATATAGGCATCGTCGATCTCCTGACCGATAACCTGATACAGCCCCTGCGCCTGTGCCTGCGCCTTGTCCATCGTCTTTACCGCGTGATAGTCCGTGACGGCCTTCACTTCCGCGATAATCTCCTGATCTCTGGGCGATGCCACCTGTGCGCCGTCTTCCCAGTAAACTTTATACCCGTTGTACTCCGGCGGATTGTGGCTTGCCGTAACGACAATGCCGGAAATGCAGCCCAGTTTCCGCAGCGCGAAAGAAAGCTCCGGCGTCGGACGCAGTGTTTCAAACACATATGCCTTAATGCCATTGGCAGCCATGCAAAGCGCCGCCTCATCGGCAAATTCCGGCGACATCAGACGCGAATCATAGGCAATCGCAATGCCCTTTTCTTTGCCGCCCATCTTTAAAATATAGTTGGCAAGTCCCTGTGTCGCCTTGCGCACCGTATAAATATTCATACGGTTTGTCCCTGCGCCGATCACACCGCGCAGTCCCCCTGTTCCGAATTCCAGCTCCTTATAAAAGCGGTCTTCCACCTCCGCTTCATTGTCCCGGATCCCCTGCAGTTCCTGCTTTGTCTCCTCGTCAAAATAGGAATCTGTCAGCCAGAAATCAAACGCTTCCCTGTAACTCATTGCCATACCTCCTGTTTAAATAATTTATGACAGTCCCGGACCATACCCCGCCCGAAACTGCGCGCAATCAGCTCCCGCCCGGCAGGCGCAGGCTGAAATCGCTCCGATCCAACGAAAAATTGGGATTATAGTACGGGTCCCCGGCATCCAGCACGGTCTGCCATTTCCGGCGAAAGCGCGCCGACTCCTCGTCATAGCGTCTCGCCCGTTCCCCGTCGTCGTCCAGTCCTCTGGACTTGGATTCAAAATGATACAACTCCGCAAACGGCGTAAAGACATTCAAAAGCCCTTTCTCACGCAGACGCAGACAGAAATCCACATCGTTCAGCGCCACGGCAAAGTCTTCGTCCAGACCGCCCAGACTGTCATACCATTTCTTCCGCACGAGCAGGCAGGCCCCCGTCACCGCCGACACATCCTGCGCATAACAGAGCCGGCCCATATAACCCACATTCTCGATATTCACTTTATAATGTGTATGCCCGGCCGTACGGTGAGCCCCCAGTCCCAGCACGATTCCCGCATGCTGAATGGTCTTGTCCCCGTAATACAGTTTCGCGCCGACTGCGCCCACATCTTCCCGCTGTCCGTACATCAGCATTTCTTCCATCCAATTGACGGTAATGACCTGCGTATCGTTGTTCAGCAGCAGCAGAAATTCCCCCTCTGCAAACGACGCGCCGAAATTATTGATGCGGGAATAATGAAACGGCCCTTCGTATGTGACAATCCGCACCCGCGGATGTTTTCCGATCTCTTCATAATAATCGCGTATCTCACGCGTTGTGCTGTTATTTTCCACCACGATAATCTCGTAATTTTCATAGGTGGACAGATCCAGGATCGATGCGATGCACCGGCTGAGATCGGCATAGTGATCTTTATTCGCAATGATAATCGAAATCTTCGGCTGCCCGGTCAGCCGGTACTGAATCCGAAAGATCGTCTCAAAAGCACGGGTACTCGTAATCGTAAAATGATCCATGCCGCACTTGCGCAGATGATCGGCCACGGCCCCTTTTGCCGAGTCGATGCAGTAAAGCTTGGCGCTGATGTCCGAAGCCACGCTCGCCTTGTGGGAACGCCAGTAATATAAAAGCTTCGGCACATGCACCACCTTCCGCGCCCGTGTTGTCAGCCGCAGAATCATATCGTGGTCCTGGCTGCCGTCAAACTCCGGGCGAAACAGTTCCGTCCCCTCCAGCAGTGCACGCGAAAAAGCGCTGAAATGACAGATATAATTATTGGCCCGCAGATTGTCGATGGCATAGTCCGGTTTAAAATGCAGCGTAATCATATTGTCGATACTGCCGCCCTTAAACGTTGCCTCGTCACAGTAAATATAATCCGCATCCTCTTCGCAGATCACTTTCATATATTCAAATAAAACGGCCGGATGCAGTATATCGTCATGGTCAAACAAGGCGATATATGCCCCCGAAGCCATTCGATAACACTCGTTTGTATTGCCGGAGATGCCTTCGTTCCGCTCCAGTTTCCGATAAATAATCCGGCTGTCCGCAGCGGCGTATTCCCGGCAGCGTTCTCCCACATACGCATGCTGCGCATCGGAGCCGTCCGCCAGACACAGTTCCCACTTTCCGTACGTCTGTGCTTTGACGGAATCGATCATTTCCGTCAGAAACTTCACCGGTGTATTATACAGCGGCACAAGGATACTGAACGTAATGTCCCGGTCGAAAACCGTCTCTTCCATCGCGCGGCGCGCCTCCCGATCGGGAAAGCTGGCACGCCCGTGCATGCGCATGGCCCTGCGTTCGATCAGTTTGCTATTGATCTTCCTGGCGATTCCCCGGGGTGTCCCCAGCCGCACGATCCGGTCTTTCATGCGGATCATCCAGTGCATCACACTGCGCAGCGGCTTTGACGCCTTCCAGACAGGATTGTTTTTAATCCGGTTCAGCTTAAAGTCCAGATCATCTGCCCGCGCAATCGCCTCCGCCAGTTTCGCCGCCAGATCGGTATTCTTTTCTTTTTCCTTCTCATAAGCCAGACGGTAATATTCCAGTTCCGATCCCGCTTCCGTCCGTGCTTCCTGCCTCTCACTGCTCATGGCTTCTCCCGATTGTAAAACTCTTTTCCGTTTTCCGGTACAATTTCTGGCAGGAACACATGTCCCGCGCCAGCATCGATATGGTGTACGTATCTTCCGGCAGCGCCCAGGAAGGGATCCGGCATACAAAGCCGGCCAGCTCCACATTACGCTCTCCCGGCAGCACCGCCGCCACATCCTCCCGGTAACGTGTCAATACCTGTACCTCATAGATTGCGCCGCGGCTCCCGTGCAGCAGGAGCGTGCGCCGATAACGACAGTTGTCCATGCCCAGCACATACGACCACCCTTCGATCCAGTATACATCGTCCCGGTACGACAGCTCCAGCTTCTTCTCCAGACGGCCATGCTCCACATTGACCGTCAGACAGCCGTTTTCCCATTTTACGGGTTCCTGTCCCTTCCATCGTCTTACCTTTGTATAATGGTCATGTCGTTCGAATTCATACATAAAGTTGGCATGGTAGTCATTGGCATGTCCGGCCAGATTCCGGCTGTAGAAGGGATCATAACTTTTCAGGCCGGGATGCCGCCGATACAGCGTGTCCTTTTCCTGCAGCAGCCGTATCCATTTTTCGTCGGAACGGTTATCGTCGCCCCGGCTCAGCGATTCGTGGTGATACAGTGTCACGTCATTGCGCAGAACATTATAGTATCCCCGTTCATGCAGGGAAAAACACAGATCCACGTCATTATAGGCAACGGCCATTTCCTCATACAGCCGCCCTGCTTCCTCAAATTTCCGCATTTCCAGAATCAGGCAGGCCGCCGTTACTCCTATCATATCATATATATGGCGGTTCTGACCATGATAATAAGAATTTTCGTCGGAAAGCTTTAACAATTTATGCGCCGGCCCCGCCTGGATATTGGTAATTCCCGCATGCTGGATCAGATCGCTGTGCGGATAGAGAAGCTTCGCCCCCACCGCTCCCACATGCGGCAGGCGCGCCTTTTCCAGAAGACGCAGCAGCCACATCCCGTCGATAATCTCCATATCATCGTTTAAAAAAAGCAAAAAACGCCCCGATGCCCGGGCCGCGCCCAGATTGCACATGCGGGAAAAGTTAAACGGCATCGGTTCATACAGATAGCAAAAGCCATACTGCCGCGCCATGTTTTCCAGCCGCCTGCGATTCTCCGGGCTGCTGCCATTGTCCACGACAAGAATTTCCAGTTCGACCGCCGCACCGTCCGCCTTCCGCACCGTCTTCCCGCACATGCTTTTCAGACAGACTTCCAGCACGTCCGGATTATCCTTTGAGGGAATCACCGCCGAAACGGTATCCGTCCGCACCGTCCCCGCTGCTTCCGTATCGGGAACGCGCCACATCTGTGCGCTGACGTCTTCTTTCTGTTCTTTCATATGAATCAGAACCATCCCCATAGGCGCAATGGCTTTCCGGTCATCGGCAGCGCCAATCCAACGCGCATCCGTCACCTTGCGGGTCAGTTTCAGAAGCAGTTTGTGACAGGCCGGACTGCTGCAGTCCGTCAGGCACGATTCCCATTCCTCCCGCGGCACATCGGCCAGCAGGCTCTTGCGCACTGCAAAAAAATGCCCGAAATACTGAAAGGAATCCAGTGTATCCGGCGACCAGTCCGGCTTAAACCACGGATCGCAGCGCCGCCCGTTTGCATCCAGACAATCCTCGTCCCCATAGGCGATCATCACCCACGGATGCGCCTGAAAAAAAGCCGTCGTAAGCGCCTGTGCCTGCTTCTCCACCACGCCGTCCCGGTCTGCAAAGATTACAATCTCCGCATCCGGCTTCGGTAGCTTTTTCTCCCGCCAGTCCTCATGCAGCAAATACCACTGCCGATAGGCGTCGCTCTGCCGTTCCGTTTCCCGCACATAGTTCTGATAACATATGCCGTTTAATTTGCTTTGTATCCGTTCTTTTATTTTGAAAACCATTTCAAACCCTTAAACCACGTCCGGTCTTTCTCTGCCAGGTCATATTCCATACATTCCGCCACCTGCCTCGAAATCCGGCTCACCTCCAGCTCAATATGCAGATTTCTGCCCGGATGCAGAATCGTAATGCCGGGATCGTCCGTTGCGAACAGGATCATATCATCGGCCAGAAACGTCCCGTTGACCGTAATTCCTTTATCCCGCAGGGAAACGGTCTGCATGCCCGCCCGGAACACCGGAACGCGCACAATGCAAAAATCCCGGGCTGGGTCCAGACGAACGGCGTGCACGCCCGGTTTTCCCTCGATCTCCACCGTCAGCAGTTCCCGCTCCTGATAACCCGCATGCAGGATATACGACTGCGACTCCATAAAACCTGCCCCATGATCTTCGTAGATCTGAATACAGTTCCGGCTGCGTTCATCCAGATACCTGTGATTCAGTGTCAGCACCGGCACGATCGGCCAGTCGATCGCATCCCGTATCTCCGCCATCGACATCCGCTTTCCGGTGGAATACTTCTGGAACTCCTTTTCTTTCCAGGCAATCTCGCCGATTTCCCAGTCTCCGTATCCGAATTTTTTCTGCAGGAGCTGCCGGCAGATCTGCTTTCTTTTCTCTGAGCCGAAGCTGTAACACTGCAGCGCACGTGTTATCATATATTCCGGGGGAATGCTGCCGTCAAATACCCACTCATAATCGATCAGATTCCAGCCGGCCTCCGTTATAATAATATTGGAAAAGATCAGATCATAGTTATAGATCGCTGCTTTTTCCGGATATTGTACCATATCACAGTAAGCGGTAAAAAGCTTTTCAAATCCCGCCGCATCGCCGCGTTCCAGACATTCATCCAGCAGTTCTTCCAATGTCCTGCCCGACAAATACTCAAAGACTGCCTCGTCTCCCTCCAGCGCACACCGGTTAATCATAAGACCGCTGCCGCCATAGGCTTCTTCCAGTTTTCGTCCCTTTTCCAAAAGCTGTCTGACATGCGGCACAGCCGCCTGTGTCGCGGGAATCTTGCGCACGGTAAGGGCTTCCCCCTCCGCCTCTGTATCACGGCGGATCTCCGTCCGAATGGCATATTCGGGCGCTCTGTCATTGGAAAAGCGGCTGTAGATAACCGGCAGTTCCTTCCCTGTCATCAAAAGATAGGAATTGGAGAACCACGGAAACAGCCCTTCCCGGATCAGGCCGTCAAACACATGCTTTTCGTCAAACAGCCGCAGCCGGTCTCCGTCAAAATTGCGCATATTATCGGACAGCTCTCCTACTTTGGGCAGGCGTGCATCCGAGTACAGGCAAGTCATAAATTTATAATCCGGATACGGATAATAAAAAGAATATTCCGTTATTCCGTTTTTCCGGCAGATCTTTTCGAGCGCCGCCCTCGTAAACGTACGCACGCCCCCGCCGTTGGGATAACCCTCGATTCCGTCAAAATAGGTGCCCAGATGATCTTCCCGGCAGCCCGCCCAATATTTCAGTCCCAGACGATTCTCAATGGCAATGACCAGGCGGCCGTTCGGGGAGAGATGCTTTTGCATAATACCCATAAACGTGGCAAAGGGATCGTCTCCGCCGATATAGCTCTGCGCATATTCAAATACGCCAATCAAAAAAATGTAATCATAATCACAGGCAAGCAGCGGTTCAATGTCCTGAAAATTGCCCAATTTTATGGTTACATTATCACATTCCGCATGACGATATGCATTGATCTGACTCCGTTTTCTGGAAAGTTCGACACAGGTAACACTGCCCGCCTTTGCGGCAAGCGCGCCCGTAATCGCACCGCAGCCGGAACCCACTTCCAGCACCCGGTCCGTCTTTTTGAGCGGAATCCAGTTTATTATATTTTCGCGAAGAGCCGAAAGATGGTACAAAAGCGGCCAGCTTTTCTCCTTTTCAATCATCATGCCATAATCGCAGGGTTCCAGTGTTTTGACGATCTCCAATATCTCATCCTCCACCGCACCGTCGCAGTACATATCCCGTCCCGGGTACTTCGTATCGTCAATTACGATCTTTCCAATCTTTTCCATTCAATCACACGTCCTTTACCCTTACATTCGAGCCCATATCATAATACCCCACCGTATTTTTATCCGAAATGACCGTAATTTCCATCACATCATACAACCTGTGATATACGACAAACGTATCTCCCTCAAATCCGGTCAGTCCCAGCGAGATCAGATACTCTCCCCCCTGTAAACTCATCTTTTGTGTAAACACCGCTTCCTTTACCATGCCGGCGCTGACCGGCTCGAGAAATGTCTTCTCCACCATCGAATTGGTGCCTGTGATCTCGACGCCAAGCGCGTTTTTAATCGAGCAGGCAAAAATCGGCGCAGGCAGATCCGCATAAAACGCCACCTTCATATGCACGGAAAAGGTACTCCCTTTCAGCACCGCATTGGTACGCATCCCCGTATCATCCGTAATATAATGCTCCGTAATCAATGCCTGTTTCGTCCCGTATTCCAGTGTTTCGGCGTGGTTTCCGTCGCCGCCTTCCTCCTGCGGCGCACCTTCTCCCTCCGCTGCACCGTTGTCCGCCGGCGCAGCCTCCCCGTTCCCCACACGGGAACCGCCGGCGCGCCGCGCCGCGCTGTTGAGCTGTTCGTCGTCCAGCAGATTGGAACCGCTCTCCGGCTCGTCATGCACGGCATACTGTCCCACGAGCACCTGCTTATAGAGGTCGATCATCTCCTTGGGTGATCCTTCCGCCATCCGTTCGCCCCGGTTCAGAAGCACAACCCGGTCACAGTATTTGCTGACACTGCTCAGGTCGTGGCTGACAAAGAGAATCGTCTTTCCCATCTTTTTGAATTCTTCAAATTTATGATAACATTTCGCCTGAAAGAACACATCCCCCACCGAAAGCGCTTCGTCCACAATCAGAATTTCGGGGTCGATATTAATCGCCAGCGCAAAAGCCAGACGCACGAACATACCGCTCGAATATGTCTTTACCGGTTGATATACATAGTCCCCAATGTCCGCAAACTCCAGTATATCGTCCAGTTTGGCGCTGATTTCTTCTCTGGAAAAACCGGTCATCGTACCATTCAGATAAATGTTTTCGATACCGTTATATTCCATATTAAATCCTGCGCCCAGTTCCAGCAGAGCGGAAATCCTTCCGTTTACCGTGACGCTGCCCGACGTCGGGTTCAACACACCGGTGATAATCTTCAGAATCGTCGATTTCCCGGAACCGTTCGTTCCGATAATCCCCACTGTCTCTCCCTGGCGGACATCCATGCTGACGCCCCGCAGGGCATAATGCTCCTTATACCGCTTCCTGCGCGAGAGCCCGAGCGCTTCCTTCAGTCTGTCCATCGGTTTGTCATATAATTTATAAATCTTATTCAGATCCCTGACCTGAATGGCTGCGTTTTCGTTCATGTGTTCCCCTGTGTGTTCCGCTTCACTCAAAGTACATCGGCGAAGTGAACTTTCAATCTTTTGAAGATCAGTGTGCCGATTCCAAAAATAACGGCTGTGATTATCCAGAAAAACATTGTGGAATAAAAGTCTTCCCAAAACCATTTCTTCTCCAGCATCGCGCTGCGGTAGCCGTTTACAATGTAGAACATGGGATTGAGTTTAAACAATATCTGGTATTTTTCCGGCACGCGGCTGAGCTGCCAGAGTATCGGCGTGGCCCACATCCCCACCTGTAGTACGATAGCGATAATCTGTGTCAGATCACGGAAAAAAATGACGATCGCACAGGTCGTATAGGAAATGCCGAGTACAAAAATGAACAGGCAGAAGCTGAAATAAAAAAGCTGTAGTGTATAGGCGTCGGGAAAGTATCCGTGCGCCATGTAGAGCAGCAGCATAAACAGCACAAAAAAGCCATGAATAAACGTAGCGGCAATAATTTTGATAATCGGCAGAATGCTGATCTTAAATACCACCTTTTTGACCAGATAATTATATTCCAGCAGAGCGGTCGTCCCGTTGCTGAGCGCTTCCGAAAAATAAAACCACGGGACAATGCCTGCCGTCAGCCAGAGCACATACGGCGCCTCCGTGCCGTCGGCCAGCATTTCAGCCTTGGCGTTCAGTCCTTTTTCAAAGACAATCCAGTATACAAGAATCGTAACGACCGGCTGTACAAACGCCCAGACGATCCCCAGATAGGAACCCGCAAACCGTGTTTTGAAATCATTTTTTGCCAGCTTCCAGATCAGCCGTCTGTTCTGGTACAGCTCCGCAGGCAGTACAACGATCTTATCATACAAAAGGGCATACAGGAGCAGACTGACAAGAATAATCGCCACGGCGATACATTTTTTAATCAGTTCCTGATGCGGATCGGCAAACTGGTTCTCATGCAGTACAATCACGGCCAGAAACAGCATCGCAATCACGGAAACAATGGTGATATTTCCTTTTTTTGTCAGCTTCCGTTTTTTCATGTCTTCCTCCCGGAACAGCGTCTGTTATCCGTTCCGTTTCCCCTCAGTATATGACCGGATTCCCTGCCATACTTTATCCTTGTCGGAAATAATCAGTTCCGCGTTATCCCACAGAGGCCACTCCACACCGATGTCGGGATCGCTCCACAGAAGGCCTCCCTCATCATTGGGATGATAAAAGTCCGTACATTTATAGGCAAATTCCGCGTAATCCGAGAGCACGAGAAAACCGTGTGCAAAATGCTTGGGAATAAAAAACTGTTTTTTGTTTTCCGCGGACAGCCGCACGCCAAACCACCGGCCGTATGTCTCCGAGCCTTCCCGCAGGTCGACCGCCACGTCAAACACTTCTCCGCTGACCACGCGCACCAGCTTATCCTGCGGATAATTGATCTGAAAATGCAGCCCCCGCAGAACACCTTTCTTCGAAGCGGACTGGTTATCCTGTACAAAAATCTCCGGAATGCCCGCCTCCTGAAAGTCCTGATAGTTGTAGGTCTCCATGAAATAGCCTCTCTCATCGCCGTATACCGCGGGGGTTATTATCTTAAGCCCTTCGATTCCGCACGTTTCCACCGTAATCTTTCCCATATTTCCTCGCTCCTTATATTATTCTCCCAAAAAGCTGATATTAAAATCCACCCGGCCTTCAATTCCGTCGATGGAACCGCCGGAGGTGTACTGCCACATCTGGTATTTTCCTTCGTATTTGGGATATTCCCGATATTCCGCCAGCCAGATCACATGGGAATCCAGACGGGTCATATCCAGATTATTATAATACCAGTTTCTGGAAGCGTAAATGCCCGCACGATACCCCGCGCTCTCGATTGTCTCGCAGAACGCTCTGCACACTTCCGTCCGGGTCGCCACGTCCAGTCCGTCCGCACGGCCGTTTCCGCCGGCTCCCTCGGTATCGATAAAGATCGGATAATCCAGCGGCAGCCCGCCGTTCAGGCACAGCACCATACTGGCCTCCTCCACTGCTTCGACCGCATTCGTAGCCTGTGTAAAGAAATACAGACCCACTTTTACACCGGCGGCCTTTGCCCCCTGTATATTGCGCAGAAAGTACGGATCTTCCACGAGCGCACCGGTCACGGACCCCCGGTATCCGCAGCGGATAATGGCAAATTCCACACCGGCAGCCTTCGCCTTCGCCCAGTCGATGTCTTTGTTCCATTTGGAGACGTCAATGCCGAAACTGCGGTTCCCTTCACTCTGCTGAATGCCGGTCAGCTCCGTTTTATCCGCATCCTTTGCCGCTCCGCCCTCTTCCGAGTCTTCCTTCTCCGCATCGATCTCATCTTCTGTCTTAATCAGCAGCGAAATATCGTCGATCGGCACAAATTCCACATTTTCCCTGACATGGATGGATACGGGGCTGGAAGGCACTTTATAATCGTCCAGCTCTTTCAGCGCCACCTCATATTCGCCCGGTGACAGGTCGCCGATATAGATAACGCCGTCCTGGTCCAGATCCTTATATTCCTCTCCGTTGAGCGTGATATACAGTTCCCGGCCCGTCACCAGTTCACCCACCTCATTCAGCACCTGCACCCGCAGATCCCGTTCAACCGATGTGGCAAACAGACTGAGCTTTCTGCCGGTACTCTCCAGCAGCTTCTCATAGTCCGACTTATCTCTGTCAAAGAAAGTCTCGTCACCGAGAAATGCGGAATAGTCCACATCCCCCTCCTCCGAAGGGGCCGTCCCGGTCTGCGTTTTCTTTTCAGCCATACTCTCTGCGGAGCCGCCCTGCTTTTGCAAAATGCCGATCCCCGCAACCGTTGCGCCGATCAGAAGAACCATCAGTACCGAACAGATAACCGTAATCCGTTTCAGCTTAGAGTCCATTGGCAACCTCTACCAGATATTTTCCGTAATTGGTTTTCATCAACGGCTCTGCCAGCGCCAGAAGCTGCTCCCGCGTAATGAAATTCCGCTTATAGGCAATTTCCTCTATACAGGACACATACAATCCCTGCCGCTTCTGCACCGCCGCCACATAATCCGCCGCATCCAGCAGCGAATCGTGGTTGCCCGTATCCAGCCAGGCAAAGCCCCGGCCGAGCGTTTCCACATGCAGCGTGCCGCGCCGCAGATATTCATTATTGATGCTCGTGATCTCGATTTCTCCCCGGGCGGAGGGCTTTACATTTCCGGCAATCTCCACCACATTATTGTCGTAAAAATACAGACCCGGCACCGCATAGTTGCTCTTTGGTTTCTCCGGCTTTTCCTCGATCGACAGCGCTCTGCCGTTTTCGTCGAACTCCACGACTCCGTATTCTCTCGGATCGCGCACATAATAACCGAAAATCGTGGCGCCCTCCTCCCGTTCCGCCGCTGCTTTCAGCACCCGCGAGAAGCTCTGCCCGTAGAAAATATTGTCGCCCAGCACGAGCGCCACACTGTCTGTTCCGATAAAATCCGCCCCGATCAGAAAGGCGTCCGCCAGTCCTCTCGGATATTCCTGCACCGCATAGGCAATCCGCAGTCCAAGCTGCTCCCCGCTGCCGAACAGTTCTTCAAATACGGTAATATCCCGCGGTGTGGAGATAATCAGAATCTCCCGGATGCCCGCCAGCATCAGCGTGGAAAGCGGATAATAGATCATCGGCTTATCGTATACCGGCAGAATCTGTTTGGAAACCGCCTTCGTCAAAGGATACAGCCGGGTCCCCGAGCCGCCTGCGAGAATAATGCCTTTCATATTGTTTCCTCCTGATGTGCAGAAAGAAGGCTTACCAAAATAACCCTTCTCCTTGCGACTTTTATTTTACATGATACATATCATCGTAATACTTCTGATATTCACCGCTTGTTACGTTTTTCATCCAGTCCTCGTGTGCAAAGTACCACCCGATTGTCCGGCGGATGCCCTCCCGGAACATTGTCTCCGGCTCCCATCCGATCTCATCCCGGATCTTGTCAGGCGCAATCGCATACCGTCTGTCATGTCCCTTCCGGTCTTCCACATAAGTAATCAGATCGGGGGAGACAAGCGCCCGGCGCGGATCATCCGCCGCCAGCATTTCCTGCAGCGTTTCGATAATGATATGGATGATCTCGATATTCTGCTTTTCATTGTGGCCGCCTATGTTATATGTCTCAAACAGCCGCCCTTTTTCCTGTACCATATCAATCGCTTTGGCATGGTCTTCCACATACAGCCAGTCGCGGACATTCTTTCCGTCGCCGTACACCGGCAGCTTTTTCCCCTGCAGCGCATTGTTGATAATAAGCGGAATCAGCTTTTCCGGGAACTGATACGGGCCGTAATTATTCGAACAGTTCGTAATATTGGCCGGAAAATGATAGGTGTCCATATATGCCCTGACCAGCATATCCGACGATGCCTTGCTGGCGGAATACGGACTGTGCGGCGCATACGGTGTCGTCTCATAGAAATAACCGCCGTCCTCCTCCAGAGAACCGTAAACCTCGTCCGTCGACACATGTAAAAACCGCTTTCCCTCCGGATATGTCCCGTCCGGACGCTCCCATGCCTCCCGCGCACAGTTCAGCATCACCGCCGTGCCGAGCACGTTCGTGCGAACGAATACCTCCGGGCTTTTGATGCTTCTGTCCACGTGGCTTTCCGCCGCAAAGTGCACCACTCTGTCAATATCATTTTCCGCAAAAATCCGGGTAATCGCCTCTTTATCGCAGATGTCGGCCCTGACAAAGGTATAATTCTCCCGGCCCTCCACCTCCTGTAAATTCTCGGGATTGCCCGCATAAGTCAGCGCATCCACATTGATAATACGGATCTCGTTGTCATACTTCCCGAACATATAATGAATATAATTGGAACCGATAAAACCGGCCCCGCCCGTTACCAGGTATGTCCTCATGTTCCATTTCCTTCCTGCAGCCATAAAACACTGCCAATCCGGGACAGGGCGGATTGTCTCCGCCCTTTCTCCCGTATATCATTTTCTTTTGTTATGCCCAACATATCTTTTAATATGCCAGATAGCTGAGATTCATGTCCACATTTCCCTTAATGCCGCTTACGCTTCCCTTCGATGTGTACTGCCACATGTCATACCGCGTCGCCTTATATGTGGGAGCCGCCGCATACTGTGCCAGCCAGATCTTATAACCGCTCAGGGCGGATGTGTTCATCTTGCTTTCAAACCATGTCTTATTGGCATAAATGCCGGCCTTATAACCGCCGTTCTGAATTGTCTTGCAGAAAGCGTTTACAACCGCCGTCCGCGTATTTTTATCCAGACCGTCCGCACGGCCGCCGCTCGATTCCACGTCGATAAAGACCGGGTAGGACAGCTTATGTCCTTTAATCAGATTCAGCACCATAGAGGCCTCCTCCACGGCTTCCACTTCATTGACCGCCTGCGTGAAGAAATACACGCCCACTTTAATGCCGGCGGCGGAAGCGCCCTGAATATTGGCCTTGAATTTGGGATCCTGAATCAGCGCGCCGGTGGAAGATCCCCGGTATCCGCAGCGGATGATTACATAGTTGACACCGGAATTTTTCACGGCTGTCCAGTCAATTGTACCATTCCATTTGGATACGTCAATCCCCATAATGCCCGAGCTGGAATTGACTGCCAGCGCGCCGTCGTCTCCGAACACATATTTCGCACCCTGGATAATCTGCTCTCCGGTCACGGGATTGCCGTTTTTATCGTAAAAATACGTTCTGCCGTCGATGGTCTGCCATCCCGTATACTTATACTGTATATTTTCCTGCTTTTTATAAAATTTATCCGCTTTATAGTAGTCGGCCAGGACGGCCTCCACATATTCGTCTTTTTTGTTCTTGATATACAGCTGATTGCCGTCCTTGTCCTTCAGTTTGGTCGCATCATCCTTCTTCGGGTTCAGCGTAACCGTCACCTTACAGGTCGCCGTTCCCACGGCGCCCGCGGCATCCTTTGCCGTTACGGTAATGACCGCCTCCCCTGCCGCAACGCCCGTCACGGTTCCGATCTCATTTTTGCCTTCGACTTTGGCAATATCGGCCTTATCGGACGTAAACGTGTACGTCACCGCACCGTTAGCATTCTCGACCGACGCTTTCAGCTCTTTTTTATCTTCGGTATAAACTTTTGCCGTTTCCGCATCCAGTTTCACGGTCAGCGCATCCGCTTTTGTCACGGTAACTTTACAGGAAGCGCTGACTTGGGCGTCTTCCGTCGACTGTGCCCTGACCGTCGCCGTGCCTTCCGCCACTGCGGTCAGACTGCCGTTTTCCACTTTGACAATCTTATCGTTATCGGAAGACCATGTAACGCTGCCGCTTGATACACTGGCTGTCAGCGTCGCCGTGCCGCCTGTCTTCAGGGTCAGTTCCGACTGATTCAGCGTAACCGTTACGGCACCCTTTGTCACGGTAATCCGGCACTCCGCTTTCTTGCTGCTGTCTTTCGCGGAAACCGCCGTGATTGTCGCCGTCCCCGGCGCAACGCCCGTCACTTTGCCGGATGCCGCGTCCACCGCAGCCACACCGGTATCACTGCTGGAAAACGTGACGCCCTTATCACCGTCTGCCAGATTTTCGCCTTCGACAACCGCCTTCAGTGTCACCGAGCCGCCCGGCGCTATATCCGCCGCGCCGGAAATTGTCACCTTTGTGACTTTTGCCGCCGGCGCCGGTTTGTTTTCTCCCGAATTATCCGGTTTTTCCGGCTTATTTTCATCCGGCTTTTCCGGCTTTCCGTCACCCGGCTTATTTTCTTCGTTTTTATTATCGTCCGGCTTTTCCGGTTCCGTCTTGTTATCGTCCGGCTTTTCCGGTTCGGTCTTATCGCCGCCTTCCGCGGGCGGGTTATCCGTATTTCCTTCGGTCAGGGTATCTCCCCCTTCAATCGCGGACAGCGCCCGGAACCGGCTCCTTGCCCGTGTGGCAAGCGACGGATCGGGAATGTCTTTTTTATCCACTTCCTCATACTCACTGCCCTCGGCGCCGTCGCTTCCGATCGGCGTCTTTGTCGATTCCACCCATTCCACGGTATCTTTCAGCGCCGGAGCAACTTCCGCTTCCTGTACCGCCGTATCTTCCACCGCCACATTGACCTGGGCTTCGGTCTTGATCTCATCCGCCACATCGATCTGCTTGTATTCAATCTTATCTTTTACCTTAATGGAAACCGGATCAGTGGAATATCGGAAGCCGTCCAGGCCGTCGATTTCCACCAGCGCCACTTCGTAGCTGCCCGGTGTCAAATCCGTCTTATAAATAATGCCGTCTTTGTCTTCATCCGTATACGTAACCGTTTTTCCGTCCGGCCCTTTGACACTGGCCTGGAACGGAATCCCGGAGATCAGCTTCCCGCCTGCACGGTTCATAAACTTAATCTTCAGGTCCTTCTGAACAGAAGTCAGATTCAGGAGGATTTCGTCTTCGACATCCTCATCCGCATCTTCCTCACTCTCCTGCGTCTCCTCGCTCTCTTCCACGATTTCCGCATTCATCGCGGCCACCTGCGCGTCGGCAACGGCGATCAGTCCGCTCTCACCCGCCACACTGACCTCTCCCAAATCCTCGCCGATTTCCGCAAATGCCGCCACCTGTCCGTCCACCGTTTTGGCCGACACATAAACGCTTCCGGTTACGATCGCCAGCACCAGCACGAGAATCCCCGTTGAAAGCACAATGCCGTCGCCCGCGCTCATCTCCGATGCGCTCTCGCACAGTCCCTGCCAGAATGTCAGCAGGAAATTGTCTTTTTCTTTCCTTTTTTTCTTTCGTTTCGGCGCCCGCAGAGACGCCGCACCGGACATCGCTGCTTTTTTCACTTTTGCCGCTTTCACGGCGCCGGACTTTTTGCCGGACGCGCTCTTTTTGCCGTCTGTATTTCTCTTACTCTCGCTTTTGTTTATCGTTTTCTTCTTTTCCGTATTTTTCGAAGCAGACTTTGCTTTTTTGGCTTTTGTTCGTCTGTCGGTTTCCAGTTCATCCAGGAAATCGAACTCGTTTTCAAAGTCTTTTTTCATATCGGTTTTCCCTTTTCCTCCCTGATCTTTTTCTGTTGCAACGATATATTTCCTGTTCCCCCGGGGAATACAGAATTGCTGTCTTCCTTTGTATTTCTCACAATCAACCGTCATTTAACAATTCTGTGGTATTATACCATCAGAAAAACAATACTTCAAGAAAAATCGAACCTTTCCACCAATTCCCACACATATTCGACAAATTTCCCCGTTTCCGCTCTCTTTTTGTCGTGCAAAACCTGCGGTCCTCCCATTGACTTACGCCGAAAGAGGTGACAGAATAATGACAGGAGGGCTTTTCCATGATGTATCTGCATTACTGTAAAAACTGTGACCGAATCCATATTCTGAACGGCCATAAATCCGTCTGTCCCGGCTGTGACAGTCCGCTTGCGGAGCTTTCCGTCAGTTTTGTCGAATATGCCAATATGAATGCGGCGCAGCGCGACGCTTACCGAAGGCGGTGCGGGGAAGAATCCTGACGCCCGCTTCCCGCTCCCGCCGTTCCTGTCTGATTGTCCTCCCGCCCGGAGAACGTTTCTTTGACCACACTTCCGACTGAAAATAAGATTTATTCCCGTTTTTACTCCCCCGCCTCTTGCATAACCGCCAAATTTCAAGTATGATAAGAAACATATGAAAATCGTAATCTGTGATGACAATCCTGAAAATCTCAATGAAATAAAAAACCTTTTGCAAAAATACGGGGATACTGTCAAAACTCCCGCCCTGCACACAGAAGCATTGTCCGATCCCACTGTGCTGTATGATAAAATATCTGCCGGAATATTGGCAGATATTTATATTCTGGACATGATTATGTCAGAAAAGACAGGGATCGACATCGGCGTGCATCTTCGCGAAACAGGATGTGACAGCGTAATTATCTATGTCACACACTCCGATGATTTCGCACTGGACGCTTATCATGTTCATGCGGCCAGATACCTCCTGAAACCTGTGGCAGAAAAAGACTTTTTTGAAGCAATGGACTATGCACTGTCCCATACGCAGACGGCTAAGGCACCCGCTTTTCTGGTCCGCACCGGAGACGGGTTGATCTCCGTACCGTACCCCAAAATTGAATATATCGAAAATGCGGCACGCAGGCTCGATGTCCATCTGACTGACGGAAACACAATCCAAAGCATTATCATCCGCACGTCTTTCGATGATGAGATCCGTGAACTGATTTGTAATGACGGTTTTATCCGGACGCATAAATCTTTTCTCGCCAACGTAAACCATGTACACCGGCTCACCCGCAGCAACATGGTGATGGAAAGCGGAAAAGTCATTCCGATCAGTAAAACAAGAACGACGGACGTAAGAAAAAACTACATTCTGTATCTCGCAAAACACTACAGGTAGGAAAACAATATGCATTATTTTCTGAATATCGTATATCTGATCAGTCATTTTTATCTGATGCTGTTTTTTTGTCTTTTCATTCCCCGCCGTTTTTCGAAAATGATGACAGCCGGCATCTGCTTTCTGGCCTATCTGTTTCTGGTAACTTCCGATTGTGTGAAACTGAACATATTTTCCGGATATGGCTTATGTTATATTATCGTAACGCTTCTGCAGATTATTGTGGTACAGTTCACCGGTATTTTCATTTCCCGGAAACGGGACAGCAAGGCTCTGTATATGGCGCTGACCGCCTCCAACTACGTGATCGCCGGAACCATTACCGCCATCGTCATTCATATCTGCACAGGCAATATTCCGCTTTCCCTGGCCGGCAGTTTCGTTGTCCATCTGGTCATCCTCCTGATCTTATATCACAGAATCCGGACGCTCTGTCTCGCATGGTGCGAAAGGGACGAAGCGCGGAACTGGTGGGAGCTGTGTCTGATTCCGGTATTTTTTTACACCGGCTTTTCCTTTCTTGCCTTTTTTCCGCATTCACTGTATGACAATCCGGCCAATATCATCGGAACCGTTATTTTTATCATTACAATGTTTGTATCCTATATCATCACCCTGCGCTATGTCGAAAGCGAATCCGCCAGTGCCGATATTTACTGGAAAAACGTGCTCTTCGAATCTTATATCAAGGGTCTGGAGAGCCAGTATCATCTCGTCGAGCGGTCCGAACGCAATCTGCGGATTCTGCGGCATGATATGCGCCATTATTCCAGTATGATTGACGCTTTGCTCACACAGGGAGAATATGACGAAATCCGCAAAATCACACTGCATATCCATGAAGTAACCGAAGAAAACAAAGTTCCGAAATACTGTCACAATATTGTCCTCAATTCCATCCTCACCCAGGTCATGGAACGTGCGTCCGCGCTCGGCATCACCGTGCACCCGGATATAATACTTCCCAGGGAACTTCCGGTCAATGACTACGAATTTGCTTCCGTCATCGCCAATCTTTTCGAAAATGCCTTTCTCTGTATCAGAGATTTTGAAAAAGAAAAGCGGTATGTGGATGTTACCATCCGCTGTGAAACGGATCACCTGCTCGTCCGTATGGAAAACCGGTATGAAAACGAAATTCGGTTTGATCCCGTTACCGGACTTCCGAAAAGTCAAAAGGGCAGAAACCATGGACTCGGAATGCAGAGTATCTCGGCATTTGCGGATAAAATCGGCGGCAATATCAACTGTCTGTGCGAAAACGGCGTTTTTCTGATCGTACTGTTTGCGAAATTTCAGGTATAATTGCGAAAAACCGGGAATGCAGACCTTGCACAAAAGAGATATAATAGTGTATAGTAGTTTCTTGTGCCCCGTTTCAGCGGCGTCATTGTAACTGTAAATCAAGGCTTCTGGCAATCTGACGGCTGAACAACGAAAGCGAACAACGATATGCAGAAAACATTTACCAAATATATCATTATCATTCTGACTGCTGCCATTTCCCTGATTCTTTTCCTGAATTTTCTGATTAATCTGCACACACTGGAATCCCGTCAATACGATACCTTCTATATCAAAACGGATCAAATGATACACACGCTGGAAAATAACAGCATGGAACTGCGCCTGCTCAATGAAAGTCTGGATGAGGACTATCTGACCAGAGCACGGGCGGCTGCCTATGTGCTGGACCACCAGCAGGAAGTATCCCTGAACGTATCCGAAATGCAATATCTGGCAGACCTGCTCAATGTGGATGAACTCCATGTGATCGACGAAAACGGTATCATCGCAGCGGGATCTGTCTCCCAGTATGTCGGCATCGACATGGCAGATCATAAACAGACGCGGGCTTTTCTCGCCATCCTCGAAAGCGATGACCCGGACGCCTTTCTAATCCAGGAAACGCAGCCCAATGCCGCGGAAAATAAAATCATGAAATATATCGGCGTGGCCCGCAAAGGCGAAAAAGGCGTCGTTCAGGTAGGATTGCAGCCGATCAGACAACTGGAGGCACAATCCCGCAACACCTATGACTATATTTTTTCCCGCTTTCCCACAGACAGGGAAGAAGAACTGTATGTCGTCGACGCTTCCACCGGAGAGATCCTTGGGCACTCCGGCGGCACCGCCAGAAACTTTGACGCGGAATGCTACCGTCTCGCATCCCTGGATCGCTGTGCAAAAGGTTCTTACCTGCCGGGAACCGACGGCAATATGATGTATGTGGTAAGCCGGCAGTATGGCGACGTTCTGCTGTGCGCGGCGCTGCCGCAGCGCATACTCCTGCAAAAGCTGTGGGGAAGTTTTCTGGAAAGCCTGTTTTATATGCTCTCCATCGGACTGGCCGTGATTCTTCTGCTGAACTGGCTCGTCAGACAGAAAGTCATCAGCGGCATCCACCATATTATAGAAGATTTGGGCAGAATCACCAACGGCAGTCTCGATACCAAAGTATCCGTAGGCGGGAACCCGGAATTCGAGGCGCTCAGCCAGGGAATCAATACGATGGTGACAAGTATTGTCAGTCTTTCCGACCGCATTTCTGCCATTATCGAAATCAGCGGTATCCCGCTGGCCGCTTTCGAATATAAACATGGCGGAACTCATGTATTTGCCACCTCCGGTCTCTGTACGCTGCTCGATCTCCCCGTGCAGGAAGCCGCCGCTCTCTATCAGGACGCCGACCGCTTTGACCGCTATATCCGCGCAATCACAGAGACCCCCATCGAAGGCGAGGACGATATTTATCGGATCGGGTCTTCCCGGTACATCCGCATCCATATGTCGGGATCATCCGAAAGCCGTCTCGGTATTATCCTCGATGTGACAAAAGACATCAGACAAAAACGGCAGATGCATTATGAAAATACCCATGATGCACTGACCGGGCTGTATCGGTTCGGCTATTTTAAGCAGCTGGCGGAAGATCTCCTGCATAAAATGCCCGCCGGCAATATTTGTGCCGTTGTCATGCTCGATCTGGATCATTTTAAATCCATCAACGACACATACGGCCATGATACCGGCGACCGTTATCTCCAATGTTTTTCCGCCCTGATGGCATCCATGCCCCCGGAACATGTTCTGTCCGCCAGACGTTCGGGAGACGAATTCTGTATGCTGCTGCACGGCTGCAGCGAAAAGGCCGAATTGTACGATCTTCTGGACCGGTTCTATGAGGCGCTCGCCCGGAGCAGAGTCACCGTATCCGACACCCAAAATCTGACAATCGGCGCCTCCGGCGGTTTTGCCTGGACAAGAGATCCCGAAAGCAGCCTGGCGGAACTGCTGCACAACGCAGACGAAGCGCTTTATATTGTAAAAAGGGATACCAAAGGGCGATATACAGAATATGACAGACAAACGTAAAATCAAAATTTTACATACAGACAGCAAATGCCGGCTGCGCCGGCAGGAAAGGAGATGATTTTATGGCTGGCTCCAATACCAATATCAGCATCCGAATAGATTCTGATTTAAAGGCACAGGCCGAAGTACTGTTCGCAGAACTTGGCATGAACCTTTCCACGGCGTTCAATATCTTTGTCCGCCAGTCGCTCCGTGAAGGACGGATCCCGTTCGATATTTCGCTGAATCCCCAACAGGGAAGTGACCGCGAAAAATCCGGCGGCGACATATAATGTCGGCAAAAGCGATACCGGCGGCAGATTCCTGTGCCGCCGGCATCGCCGTCATACAATCTGCCGCAGAATGATACCTGCGGATCTTCTCTTACAGATAAAATACAACCATACCTGCAAGAATGCAGAGCGTTCCGATCATCTTTTTTCCCGTTATCGTTTCTCCGAAAAAAATCCGGCTCAAAACCAGCACCAGAACATAGCCGAGCGATTCCATCACCGAACCGTTTTTATAATCCAGTCCCCGAAAAGCCAGTATTGTCAGAAACATGGAAGAAAAAAGCAGCCCATATCCGGTTATCACATACGGGTTCAGATATTCCCGCAGAAACGACGTATGCTGCCGCATCGCACTTTTCTTCAGCAAAAGCTGCGAAACGGATGCAATCGTGACAGAGACAAGATACAACAGAAAATAGCGATTCACGTCGTTCCCTCCCCCGTATCCAGATTGACAATAACCGTGCCTGCAATCACAAGCGCAATACCGGCCAGATTCTGCACCGTCAGACGGTCGCCAAAAATACAGACCGCCCAGATAAGCGACCACACAAGGACCATGGCGCGATTGGCATAAGCGACAGACAGTTCAAATCGCTTGATAATCTGCTGCCAGAGTATGGCATATACGCCCAGCACTGCAATTTCCAGCCCATAAAAGAAACAAAAACCCGGTGAAAAAAGCTCCCGCCCCGCCGCCAGTTTGGCGGCAATGCCGGAACCCGTATAAATCATAATAACCAACTGCAAAAACAATATATCTTTTATCCCGATCTTTTTTTTCATCCTGCCACAGCCCATCCTTTTTATGATCTGTAATCACGGTATGTACATTATTATAATATAAAAATCCGCAAAAAGAAAGGGTAGCCCTGCGGCCTCACCGGACAGGCACGGTACCTTATCGCTTTTCCAGTATCTCCACCGTCTCCTGATGCAGCACACGTTTATTCTGATCGGAATCCAGAAAGTAACCGTACAGCAGGTCAATTATAACCAAAATCGGGAACTGCGGTGAAATCAGATTCCCGTTATCAAGATTTTTCAGCGCCGCCACCGTGATCTGTTCATCGACAAACGTTTGTCTTGCACGGTTCCCGGTAATAAAAACCGTTTTGGCGCCGCGCTGATGAGACTGTTCCATTGCAAAGAGCACTTCCTCTTTCAACCCGCTCAACGAAATGCCGATTACCAGATTGTCTTTATTCTGAAAAATAGCGGCCATTTTAATCATATCCCGCTGATCGCAGGATTCCATCAAAACCCCCAGACGGACAAAGCGGCGCTTCATTTCTTCCGCAGCCAGCCCGGAACTTCCGATCCCCACCACAAGAACCCGCTTCGCCTCTCCGATCATGCGGCAGATGCGCTTGATCTGCTCTTCATCCACGATGCTGAACGAACGGCGCAGCAGATCGTTATACCGATTCAGTACCGTCTGAAAGGATATGGGGATACCGTCGGTCATATTTACAAACGCCCGCTGGTACTGATAAATAAATTCACGGTACCCCCGGAATCCCAGTTTCTTGGCAAAGCGGGAAAGAGAAGCCTCTGATACATACAGCTTCTCTTTCATCGCACGGATCGAAAAATCCTGCTTTTCCTTATTGCCGACAAAGAAATCCGCGATAACCTGCTCTCCCTTTGTAAAATACTCATAACGATCGATAATCGCAGGAATAATATCTTCCGTATACATCATAAAACTCTTTACTCCATATTCCGTAACGCCATGGTATCCTAATCGTCAATACCCAGAATATCATTGATCGCATTTTTATAAAGAATTGCTTTTGCACCGTACACGGCCTGAATCCCGCCGTCTATCTCAAATACGGCCGCAGCTCCCATTTCCTTGAGCAGATCCTTATCAACCGCAGCCGCATCCTTTACGCTGACACGCAGTCTCGTAATGCAGGCATCCACGTCCTCAATATTGGCAGCGTCACCCAGTGCAGCCAGAATGCGTTTTGCTTCTTCCGCGATCGAAGATTTATCCGCTACCTTCGGCGCCTCATCCATACTTTCCGTATCATCACGGCCGGGCGTCATAATATTGAATTTCATAATCGCAAACTTGAACGTCACATAGTACAGCGCCGTCCAGCATAATCCAAACGGAATCTGAATCAGCCAGTGTGTTTTTGCATTGCCCTGCAAAATACCAAATAAGAAGAAATCAATCAAACCGCCTGAAAATGTATTGCCGATCCGGATGCTCAGAAGATCCGCCACAAGGAATGATAATCCGTCGAAGAAGGAGTGGATTACATATAATATCGGCGAAACAAACAGGAACATGTACTCCAACGGCTCTGTGATACCGGTAATAATCGAAGTGAGCGCAACGCTCAGGAAAATACCCATATATTTTTTGCGCTTTTCTTTCTTCACGCAATGATACATCGCCAGAGATGCGCCCGGAAGACCAAACATCATCGTACTGAAACGGCCGGCAAAAAACCGCGTTCCTTCCGTAAACAGTCCGGCATGATTCGGATCCGCAAGCTGTGCAAAAAAGATTTTCTGTGCCCCGGCAATGGTTTCACCGGCAACCATTTCCACACCGCCGAGCTCCGTATACCAGAACATCGGATAGATCATATGATGCAGACCGACCGCGCCGCACAGACGCATCAGGAAGCCATATAAGAAAGTACCGATCACGCCCATGGAGGCAATTCCGTTTCCGGCCATTACAAGCAGATTCTGCAGCGGCGGCCACACGAGATAAAATGCCGCGCCTACCAAAATAGCCGCTACCGAGGTGATAATCGGCACAAAGCGGGAACCGCCAAAGAAACCGAGCACCTGCGGGAGCTGAACGCTCCGGTATTTATTATGAAGTTTTACAACAACCGCACCCATAACCAGCGCGCCGACAACACCCGTGTCAATGCCGGAACCTTCCGGATTAAATATCGACAACATGACACCGATCGTTCCGTTCATAATCAGCAGACCGACAACACCCGAGAGGGCAGCCACGCCCTTATCTTTCTGTGCCAGACCGATACAAAGACCGATACACAGCAGCAGTGACAGATTGGAGAAGACCGTATTGCCGGCCGCCGCCATAATTTTAAAGATTGCCTGTAAAAACGGTATATTCAACATCGGATAACTGAGAAGCGTCGCCTCGCTGCTCAACGCGCTTCCGATTCCGAGCAGCAGACCGGCTGCCGGCAGAATGGCAATCGGCAGCATAAACGATTTTCCGATTTTCTGCAGTGTTTTAAACATAATCTGATCCTCCTTTTTCTACTTGATTGCTTTGACAAATCGTTCCGTAATCTGCTTCGGTCTTGTGATTGCTCCGCCTACGACCGCACTGTATACGCCGCATTCTTCCATTACCTGTTTCAATTCCTCCGGGGTATTGATCTTCCCCTCTGCAATGATCGGAACATCCAGCTCCTGTACACATTGTTTCAACAGATCGAAGTTCGGGCCGTCCAGTTGTTCCGAATACGGTGTATAGCCGCACAGTGTGGTCCCCACCAGGTCAAAGCCGATCTCCACGGCATGCCGGCATTCCTCAAATGTCGAGCAGTCCGCCATCGCCAGCGCTTTCCCCGCATGCACCATTTCCACAAGATCTTCCAGATTTTCATCGTTCGGCCGTTTCCGCAGCGTCGCATCCAGCGCAATGATCTCGCAGCCGCATTCCAGCAGTTCCTGCACTTCTTTTCGGGTCGGTGTGATATAAATATCACTGTCCTCATAATTGCGTTTCACAATTCCGATTACCGGCAGATCCACCGTCTCCCGAATCGCCTGAATGTCTTCCTTTGACTGCGCCCGGATGCCTGCCGCACCCCCCTGCTTCGCCGCCAGTGCCATTCTCGCCATAATAAAGCTGGAATGCAGCGGTTCATCTGGCAGCGCCTGGCAGGAAACGATCAGCTTTCCTTTTAATTTATCCAACATAATCACCAACCACCCTCCTTATTTTTTATTTATTTTTGTTCATATTACACTGTATAAAGATTTTATTCAATATTTAGAAAGGTTTTAGATTTTAGTTTCAAAAGTTTTGGATTTTGCCTGCCGAAACCAGCCTTTTCTGAAATATATTTCTTTTACAATATCACTGCCTGTTAGTTTGGCTGTTTTGTGCAAAAATATAAGGGAAGGAAAGAATTGGCCGGAATGATATGCCCTTGTCGGAAAGACGCAGCCTTCCCGGAATTTTTTCAGTCTCAAACATTTGATAATATATGCCAAATGTAATATAATAAAGCAATATAAAATTCAGACAGGAGGTTTTCCGCATGTTTTCCGTGAAAAGTCCGTCGGATTGTCTGCATGGTCTGTGCAGCCGTCTGACGCGTCAACAGAAAACGGCCTTTCTCAGTACCTTTTTCATCGGCTTTTTCTGTCATATATTTATTTTTACCAATTCCATGTATAACAATGACGACATTCGGTATCTGTATGTCACCTTTGACAAACCCGAACTGGGCCGCTGGCTGCAGACATATGCGGCGGGAATTTCCTCCTATTTCAGTCTGCCGGCTGTCAACGGTATCCTTGCGCTGCTCTATGCGGGGCTTGCCGCCATGGCGCTTGTACGGATATTCGATCTGCGCAATACGCTCGGCGTTATACTGATTTCCGGTATGCTGATTACCTTTCCGACGGTTGCCGCCATATATTCCTATATGTTTGCGGCCGACCCGTTCCTGATGAGCTGTCTGCTCGGCACCCTGGCGGCTTATTTCGTCACCCGCACAGACGCCCGGTGGGGCTGGCTGGCCGGCGCGGCCTGTCTGTGCTGCAGTGTGGGAATCTATCAGGCCTATCTCGCTTTTACATTGATCCTGATGCTGCTGTTTTTTATTCTCATGCTTTTGCAGCCGCAGCAATACCCGGATCAGACGATCCTCACCATGGGCGTACGTTATGTGCTGATGCTCGGTGTCGGCATGGGCGCTTATTACATCGGTATGACCGCCACACTGGCCGCAAAGCATATCGAATTAAGTTCTTATCAGGGCATTGACAACAGTTCCGTACCCGGCCTTGTCGAGATCAAAAACCGGCTGCTGCTCGTTTTTCAGGACTTTCGCACCTCGCTCGGGCCGTCCCAGGTACTGGCGTTCAACCGCTGGATGGGTCTGGCGCTGGCGCTCTCGCTGCTGATGCTGTTCGTATTCGCGGCAGTGCTTTATCTGAAGCACAACGTATACAAAAGCCTGCTGCGGAATGCTCTGCTCGTGTTCTGCGCCCTCTGCATTCCGCTTTCGCTGGAAGTTTTCTATCTGATCTCTTCCGGGGTCAATGTCCATATGCTGATGCGCCATGCCTGGTGCCTCCTCTTTGCCGCAGTCATCATCTTTTACGAGAAAGCTGCCCCCCTGTGCGGCGTCAGCAAAGCCCGGCTGCTCGAATGGGTGTCTTTCGGCGCCGTTTTTCTGGCGGTATGGAATTATATTCTGCTCTCCAATATCGCATACTTTAATATGAACTTCCGCTACGAAAAGACCTATGCCTTATGCATAAAGATCATGGACCGGCTGGAACAGTCCGAGGACTATGACAAAGACAGGCCCATTGCCTTTGTCGGCAACTACAGCAAAACATATAAAATGGAAGCCGTAACGGATCTGCTGGAACCCATGACCGGCATGAAGGGCGCACGGGTATTCGGCGGTTCCAGCCGCGCATACCTGCCGTTCTTCCAGAACTGTCTGGGTGAAGACATTACCGTTGTAACGCCGGAGGAGGAAGAAGCGCTGAAATCCACACCGGAATTTCAGGAAATGCCGCGTTTTCCCCATGACGGCTGTATCCGCGTGATTAACGATGTCACCGTGATTAAACTAAACGACGATTAAAAAGAGAACAGGAGCCTATATGAGAGAAGACAATCCCAGGATCGAATCCCGGTCCCCCGGAAAAAACGCAGCAAAAAAAACCACGGCCGCGCGAAAACCATCTGCGGCCCGCAGACCGGCATCGTCCGTAAAAACCGGGAAAAGCAAATCGGGAAACCGAAAACCCGCCCCGCAGAAATCCGCCGGTGCAGCGTCCCGCAAAGGCGCTGCCTCCAAATCCGCACAGACGCAAAGGCACCCGCAGACGGCATGCAGAAAAAGCAACAGGCGCCGCGCACAGACCGGAGGCTTTTTCTCACACCCGGCGCAGGCACTGCGAAACGTCCGCGCCCTGCATATCCATATCGCCCTGTCCGTTCTGATCGTTGTCATTTTGGCTGTCGGCATCTTCAAGCTGATCCGCTGGAACCGCGGCGTGGAATCCGGTTATGACCCCAATGCAACCAACACGGGTTTTGACACCGAAACGGAAGACTTTCGCGTCGCCGTGACATCCGAAATGCGGAAGCAGCAGGTCGATGACGGCGTCACCTCAATCCTTCTGCTCGGCAACGGCACGCTGGCGTCTGCCAGAGGGGAAGCCGACGGCATCGATACCCGTCTGGAGGAGCTGACCGGCGGAAAAGTCTACAACGCCGGTCTCAACCGCACCTATCTGTCCGTAAAAAACGCCGTCTACGACGAGTCATACCAGACAGACGTATTCAGTCTGTACTGGATCGTTTCCTGTATCACAATGCAGGATTTTACATTGCTGGAAGACAATGCCCGCTCGTGGGACCGGGATGAAAATGTGACGGAAGTTGTGGAAATGCTGAAAAATCTTGATATGAATGCC
Organism: uncultured Lachnospiraceae bacterium; assembly: GCA_910585205.1. Classification (GTDB taxonomy): domain Bacteria; phylum Bacillota; class Clostridia; order Lachnospirales; family Lachnospiraceae; genus VSOB01. The sequence goes on along the minus strand of CAJUCC010000047.1, from coordinate 553 downwards.
ATCGATGTGATTACGATTATGTATGATTATCACGATTATGAATCAAAACGGCTGCTGGCAGGCCCCTATGACGATACCCTGCCGGCCTCCTGCTGCGGCTGTCTGCTGCAGTCCATCCGGCTTTTGAAAAACAGCTATCCCCATATACAGATCATTGTATCGTCACCGTATTTTTGCTATATCGAAGATGAAAACGGAGAACTCCGGGCCGGCAGTACGTTCAACCTCGGGCAGGGAACACTGGCCGATTATATGATAGCCTACAAAAATATCGCCGTATCGGAGAATGTGGCATTTATCGACAATTACTTTGGCACCATTCATGAAGATAATTACGAAGACTACCTGGAAGAAGACAAAGAACAGTTGAATGCCAAAGGCCGGGAAGCCATCGCCGCACGGATCGCCGAGTTTATCGGCGGTTCCCCGGGCGCTTCATAAACCCGAGGCGGAAAGCGGCAAACCCTGCCAGCCCCAGGTAGCAGACGGCGCACACCGCCGCCAGCAAAAAGAAATTGTGAAATTCCAGGCGGCGGAAAAATACAAACAGCGC
>CAJUCC010000046.1 GCA_910585205.1 uncultured Lachnospiraceae bacterium | reverse complement strand
CCCCGCCTGCACGGAGAAATTCCGGGACAGGAGGCGGAGGTTGTGATCTATTCGTATCAGGCCGTCAAAAATCTGCCCACGGCCGACAGCGGCATGCTCTGCTTCCGCCGGCAGGATTTTGATGCCATCGCCCGCAAAAAGGGCTGGCTCGGCATCAACAAAGACACCTACAGCCGCACGGTCAATGCGGGAAATTATAAATGGAAATATGACGTGGAATATGTCGGGCAAAAGCTGCACGGCAATTCCGTGATCGCCGCTATCGCACTTGTACAGCTCCGGTATCTGGATCGCGACAATGCGTATCGGCGTCAGCTCGCCGCCTGGTATCGGGAACGCTTTTGTCAGTATCCCGATCTGGTGGAGCTGATAACCGTGCCGGACGAATGCGAATCGTCCTGCCATCTGTTCCAGATTCTTGTTAAAAACCGCGACGAAATGATGCTGGCGCTGAATTCGGCAGGCATTTATCCGGGTGTACATTACACGGACAACACCCAGTACCGCATGTACGCTTACGCACAGGGGACATGTCCCCGCGCCTCTTATGTGAGCGATCATGTCATTTCTCTGCCCATGCATATGAAGCTGACATGGGATGATGTCCGGTATATCTGCGATCAGGTTATTAAGATAGCAAAGGAACAGGAAACATATCACAATAAGGAATGATCTTATGGAACATACACTGACCGCCGACGACGGCGTTATCACCCTGCGCCCTCTGTCCGCCGGAGACAGCGAACGCTACCGGCTGCTGCGCAATCAGGACCGGAATCGTGTCTGTTTTTTCTATTCCGAAATCATAACGCCGAAAGCACAGCACAGATGGTATCGGCAATATCTGGCCACGGCGCAGGACTATATGTTTTCGGTTTATGACAAAGACCAACGCTTTCTCGGCGGAGCCGCCCTGTATCATTTCGAGGCTGACAGTGCGGAATTCGGCAGGCTTTTGATCGATCGGGAAAGAGCCGGGAAGGGAACCGGCCTCCGCGTCCTGCAGCTGCTCTGCCGCCTGGCCGCGCAGCACTTTGGTCTGTCCCGGCTCCGTCTGGATGTTTACGAAGACAACCTGCCCGCCAGAAAGACATACGAAAAAGCCGGATTTACGGTACAAAACCGATCCCTGTCTCCCGATTCGGACCGGTATCTGCTCTATATGGAGAAAAATCTGTCAGCACAGTGATTGCCATCTCCCAGTGAGGATTTTTATGGAAACGGTTATTTTAATCACATCCACCTATAACGGTGCAAACTATCTGCCTGCGATGCTGGACAGTATCCGGGCACAGACATGGCCCAAAATCGATTTGTATATCCGGGACGACGGTTCACGCGATGACAGTGTGAACATTATCCGCCGGTATCAGCAATCGTTCCCGGAAGGAAAGCGGATTATCCTTATCAACGATGCCGACAATGACTGGGCAAACAAAGGCTCTCACCAAAGCTATCGGTATCTGCTCAGCCGCCTTGGCGATGCGGACTACTATCTGTTCTGCGATCAGGACGATGTATGGCTGCCCGCCAAAGTGGAGCGGGCCGTCACGCATATGAGGCAATATCCTCCGGAAACGCCGGTTCTCTATGTGCACAATTATTATGTGTGCGACGCAGATCTGCAGATCGAACACACCCTGCCCGACAGGCCGGGTGTCACCCCGGAGGAAATGTCCCATATCAGTCTGGCAAACGTCATTATGACAGGAACCTGGGGCGGTGTCGGTATGGCGCAGGGATTTAACCGTACATTAAAGCGGCTGACCTTCGATTCCGGAGAAATCACGCCTTCCGTGGCCGTGGACTGCTGGATTTCCTGGGTTGTCGCCGGCATGAACGGCGCACTGCTCTATGACAGCGAACCGCTGGCCTATTACCGGCGGCATCCGGGTACGTTCAGCTCCGGTGACGCAGGCGGTCTGCTGCGCTACCGGGACTGGGTAAGGCATATGAACCGTCACTGCAGCAATATTACCGACGGTATCCATGACTACCGCAGGCTCTATGGCAACCGCGTTTCCCGTCAGCGGGCGGATTTTCTCGCCCTGTTTGACAGCCGCAGCAGACTGCGGAAATTTTTCTATCCCCACAGACTGCGGAACAGCCTGACCGATGAAATCGCCTTCCGGCTTTTGATTCTGGCAGGAAAGATTTGAAATGAGCAGGAGAAATTATGTTTAAAGAAGCTTTTGTCGGACTCATCGTCGTTTTTTTATTTTATCTGTTATGCCGCCTGCTGTGGAACCGCCGCAGCAACGCCATGTCCCCTTTCGTTATCGCGCTGCTGCTCATCGGCATTATCGCCAATGGTGTCTATGCCTTCTGCTATACCTTTCCGCATTTCTATATGGATACGGTGGGCGGCGTTTTCCGCTACGGCACCTTCGAGGGCAATCTGTTCGCCTACTCCGACGAATTTATGTTCCAGGATGAGATAATTTTTCCCGTACTGCGCGGCCGCCACGTTTCGCTGGATGCCGCGGGAGATTTTTACGAAAAATTTGTTTCTCTCTATGCGGCGTCATATGACCGGCTGGAAGTTCCGCCGGAAAAAAAGCAGCTTCTGCTGGCACGTCAGGATGACTTCGACTTTGTCCATGAATTCAGCTGCATCGGCATTATGGACTATGTAACCGACGGCATCCCCGCGCAGCTGCAGGACTCCTTTGAAGAAGAAATCTACACGACACTGTATATCAACACGAATTCCCTGCAGGGCAGCGGACGGCTTGTCGCCCTGATGGACACAGACTATAGCTTATATGTCATGTCCGAGGACTATTACACGGAAATCACAGGAGGAAACCGGAATGAATAAAAAAGCACTGCTCTCCGGCGGTATCTTTGCCTTTTTCGGCTGCCTGCTCTTTCTGGGCAGCATGGCAGTCAACCGCACATATTTTGAACGGCTCGCTTATGACAGCGTATTCTCATATCAGTTCCGGCAGCTTCTGGCCGTTATCGTATTATATGGGCTCGGATTTCTCTTTCTGCTCCTGATCCGTGACACCCTGTCCCCCGGCTGGACGGCACTCTTTGCCTTCCCGGCGGGCATCTTTTTGTGGGTCATCCCCAGTCTGCTGCTTTTGCTGCTCGGTATCCCCTATACATTCCCGCTGACCATGACGCTGATCGCGGCACTGCTCGGGGGCCTGTACGTCCATATGCGCTTTCGCCGCAGACGGCGCGGTCTTCCCGCCGCTGCCATGCAGGCGCTTCCCCATCTGCTCCTTTTCCTGGGATTTGCCTTTCTCGTGGCTACAGGTTTTACGTACTCGTTTGTCAGCTATGACTCGTATTTTTATTTTATCAATTACGGCAATACACTGACCATTGTCCGCAATTTTCAGGATATTGTCGGCACAAACAGCTTTACACTGACCAATATCAGCCAGTTCCTGCCGCTGCTGCACTCCTACACGGCATTCTGGGGACTGGATCAGGGATTCCAGGTGCAGGCATTTTTGATGTATAATATCGCCGCCTGCTTCTTTTACGGGCTGTACCGGTATCTGCTGCGGCAGTCTGTACAGCAAAAAAGAGCCCTGCTTCTCAGCGCCCTTTTTACGCTGCTGCTGGTCTCCTGTACGTCGTTTATCATTATTTCGTCGTGGGTACTGGCCAATATGTACTGTATGGCCTATATTTTTCTGCTCGTCCTGGCCTCTTTCCTCGTATCCCATCTGGACGGCAGCCGCAGAGATTCCCTTCTGCTCATCGGAATGTGCTTTATTTCTCTGACACTGCTGCGCAAAGACGGCATTATTTTCGCCGCCTTTTTCCTGATCTGCTTTGCCTGCGTCGAATTGTTTCCCCGCAGACAGCTTGTTCTCGTCTTTCTGCCCGCGGTGCTGGCGGAAGTATGGTGGCTGTTTTACGTCAGAGTCATCTTAGACCCCGGTGTGACACAGGCCGTATTTTCTTCCATCGCCAACAATAAAAATATCTTTTTCGTGGCCCTGATTATTATCGGCAGCTACCTCTATCTGTTTGTCGGCCATCCGCTGATGCAGTGGCTTGTGAAAAAGTTCCCGAAACTGACGGAATATTACATTCTGCTCTTTGGCATGTTCCTGCTCTTTGTGTATTCTTTTGTCAAAAAGCAGGATGTCATCATCGACAATGTGGACTTTGTCATTCGCAATATGTTCCGCCAGCCGTCATCCTGGGGGATCAGTGGTTTTATCTTTGCCGGCCTGCTGGCACTCTCCCTTGTGCGGAAATTTGAACTGGATCACCTGCACTTTCTCTGGAGCGGCTATGCCTTCCTGAACCTGATCTCCTATTGTATTGTGGACAGTAAATGGTTCTGGCTCAACTGGGACGATTCCTACAACCGCGTGCTTTTACAGATCGTCCCCGTCTTTGTCTTCGTCACTGCTGTAAAGTCACTTGCCCTGCTTCAATCCGATACACCAGATCACAGTTGCGTATCGTTGACAGGCGATGCGCAATGATAATCAGTGTCTTGCTTCCCGCCAGATATTCGATCGCTTCCATAACCGCCGCTTCCGTATCGTTATCCAGTGCGGAAGTGGCCTCGTCCAATACGAGAATCTCCGGGCTGCGGTAGAGCGCCCGGGCGATGCCGATCCGCTGCCGCTGACCGCCCGACAGGCGCACACCGCCCTCGCCGATCACCGTATCCAGCCCGTCTTCCAGCGTATCCACAAATTCTTTTAACTGCGCCTCCCGCAGCGCTTCCTGCAGCCGCGCTTCGTCGGCCTCCGCCGCCGCAACCCCGAACAGAATATTGTCCCGAATGGAAGCATCCAGCAGCGAAATGGTTTGGGGTATATAACCGAGCTTGCGGTTCCAGGCATGCATCCCTTTTCGTATGTCGACGCCGTCCACCAGCACCGCGCCCTGCTGCGGCTCCAGCAGGCCGAGTATAATGTCCGCCATCGTCGTTTTTCCCTGTCCGGAAGGCCCGATCAGGGCGATGGATTTGTTTTTCGGAATCGTCAGCGACGCCTGTGAAAACACATTCTTTTCCGTGCCGGGATAATGAAAACGGATATTGTCCACGCGAATCTCCCGCGCGAAGCGAATTTCCTCCGTGTCCTCCTGTCTGCGCAGATTTTCCATCAGCAGATCGATTTCCCGCAGATCATGATAAATCGCATCGATCGCCGCCTTGCTGAACATAATCCGGCTCAAATACTCCGCCATCCGATTGGCCGACGGCAGCATGCGGAAAGCCGCCACCGCAAACAGGGAGATTGTCGGAATAAAAGAAGTCGGCTCGGCGCCGAGCGCAATTTTAATACAGACGATCAGCAAAAGGCCGGATATACAGATCGTCTCCATAACCGGCTTCGGAATCATGCTGTACACTTTGAACTTACGGTTGCTCTCCGCATATTCTTTGTACTCTTCGTTATAATTCTCCACAAAGATGTCTTCCCGGCCCAGTACCTTGATCTCCTTGATGCCGCCCAATGCCTCCAGCACCGCCCTGCGCGTCGTCCCCTGCTTATTGCGGCTCTTTCTGCCGGCGCTTTTCAGCCGTTTCTTAAACACCTTCATAAAAACAAGGCCGAAGACACATACCAGCGCAATCACGCCGCAGGTAATCGACACATCCTGATAGAGCAGGAATACAAGCAACGCCAGACATACCCCGCCTTCCGAGGCAAGCTGCAGTCCCGCCAGAACCGCTTCAAAAAAGGAAACCGTATCTTCGTTGACATTCCGGCTCAGCTCCGCACTGTTGTGATTCAGGTGAAACAGATACGGCTGCTGCATATAGCAGTTCATCATCTTGTGTGACAGCTTGCGCTGATTGTCATACGTAAAGCGGTACTGCATCCCGTGCATAATATACACATAAATATTTTTCAGAATATAGACGACGATAATCGCGCCGCCCAGAAAGATCACATAATCGTTCACATCCCGAAACCCGAGCAGATTGTAACCGTAAGCCAGATAAACATTGTCCAGCATTTCGCCGGGACTGAGCACCACACTGATAAACGGCAGTACGACACTGACGCCCAACAGTTCCACAAATGCACCGATCACAATTACGGTCAGCAAAAGGATGCTTTTCATTTTCTGCCTGCGGTCAAAAATATAAGCAATCTTTCTCCAGATGCCGATATTGCCGTTATTTTGCTCCGTCATTGTCCGTTTCCCCCTGCTGCCGCAGAATTTCGCTCCAGTCCCAGTCAAGCCGTTCAATATCTTCTTCCACCAGATCCGAGCCGATCTGCACTTCGATAAAGCTCAGACCCGTCAGAGACCAAATCGCATGTTTGCACTCCCGCGGGATAAACAGCACATCGCCCCGGCCAACCCGTCTCGCCTCGCCGTCCAGCAAAAAAATACCCCTTCCGTCCACGATCGTCCAGACCTCGTCGCGGAAATGATGAAGCTGGTAGCTGACGCTCCTGCCGGCCTCAATATACATACTCTTTGTCAGGGAATTGCCCGCATCCACCTTACACTGCTGTACATCCAGCACCTTATATTCGCCCCACTGGCGTTTTTCGTACATCGGCCGATTGTCAATCTGTTCGACACAGGGGAGCAGAAAAGAACTGGCATGCTTGTCACTGACCAGAATGCCGTCCGCGCTGGCCACCACCACCGTATCCTGCAGTCCCATCGCCACAATGGGTATTTCCAGTTCATTGATTACATGGGTGTTATTGCATCCGTCGTCACGGATGACAAAGCCCCCGTCCGGCTCTTTCATCTGTTCCGTCAGGGTATTCCATGTTCCGAGGTCGTTCCATTCCCCGTCATAGATGACACAGGCCATAGACGGATGCCGTTCGATGACCTCATAGTCAAAGCTGATATACGGCAGCTCATGATACCGCCGATATACCGCTTCATACGAAACCGTGCCAAGCTCTTTTGCAATCAGAGCTTTCACAAAGGACGCGCGGAACATAAAAATACCGCCGTTCCACAGCGCGCCGTCCTGCATCAGCCTGCGCGCCTGCGCCAGATCGGGTTTTTCCACACAGCTCACCACCCGGCCGCAGGACTCCCCGTCCGGCACGGAAACGGTAATATAGCCGTATTTCTCGGAAGGATACGTGGGGTGAATTCCCATCAGGCAGATTTCCGCTCCGAACTCTGTCAATGCCCGTTCCATATCACGGAACTTATCAAAATAGTCCTGTTCCACATACGTGTCGACCGGCAGCACTATAATAATCTCATCATCCGGCGCCTGCTTGCAATCGAGCAGATAGGCGCCTGACAGCAGAATCGCCGGATAGGTATTGCGCCGGGACGGCTCCAGAACCTTTTCAACCTCGTTTCCCAGCTGGCGGCGGATGGAATCGCTCTGCACTTCACTCGTCGCCAGTATGATCTCCGTATCCGGGCAGCTCTTACCGAGCTGCCGGAAGATACGCTGAATCATCGATTCCGACCCGCCTTCTTCATTTTGCAGTACCTTTAAAAACTGTTTGGACCGTGCGTCGTTCGACAGCGGCCAGAGCCGCTTGCCGGAGCCGCCGGATAAAAGAATGATTTTCATAATCAGTATGCGCCTTCCTTTTTAATTTGCTCCGCGATCTCGCAGATTTGTCTGTAGTAATTGCCAAACGAATATGTCTCCACGACAGTCCGATAGTTTGTCCGCCCCATCTCCTCGATCTTTTCTCTGTGATTCAGGAAATACTCGATCTTTTCCTCCAGATCGTCCGCATTTCCCGGCTCTACCAGCAGACCGTTGACACCGTTCCGGATATAGCTTGCCTTTCCGTCCAGATTGCTGCAGATCACCGGCAGCGCGCAGGACATGGCTTCCAGTTGTGACACGCTTGTCACTTCCGAACTGGGAAGCAGGAACAGGTCGGCTTTCCGGTATTCGTCATACACCTTTTCATGCGGCAGGTTCGTCAAAATCGTCACATAATTCTGCAGATTGTCACGTTCCACACAGTCGATCACCTGCTTAAAATATGCCTTCTGATCGCCGCTTACCACCTCGCCCGCAAACGTGAGATGCACCGGATATTTCGGAATCAGCCGTTTCAGAACTTCCAGCTGCACGAGCTGTTTCTTGCATTCCATATACCGGCCCACACATAAAAGCTGTACCGTACCGCCCTTACAGTATGTCTTCTCATCCGGGGAAATGGCGGGTTCCATGACGAAGGGGACATAACGGGAATTCGGTTCTTCATATTTCCCCCTGCCCGGCGAGCCGAGCACCGGCGTAATACGGTACTTCGGCGACAGCCTGCGCACGGTTTTCCACAGTCTGCCTTTCTTTTTCGGTATCTGATTCCAATACGGACTTTGATTGTACAAAATACAGGGAATGTGATACCTTTTGCAGATCAGATGTACAATAATGTTATAAAGCGAACGCTCCCGCAAAATCGCAACATCCGGCGCAAAGTCCCGAATCAGCTTTCGCAGCCGGAAATACGGCGGAAATCCCCGTTTGCTGCTGACCGCAAACAGTGCATCCGGGTGATTCCTGTGTTTTATTTTATTGACAAGGGAAAAGAGCCCGTTAAATATGCGGGAATAGCCCAGAATGATTGGTTTTAAATCTTTATGATCCTCCGAGGAAGCGGCAAGCTGACTGATAAACATGACCTGATGGCCGTTTTGCAGCCAGCCCCGTATAATGGGGACCTGATTGATATGGTATCGTGGTGCGACGTAAAGTGCTTTCATAATAGTGCTCCTGCTTTCTGGTGACGGAATCGAACCGCCTCTGCAAAATCTGTCATGCAGACAGAACGGCCAGACGTGTGATTCCATATGATGAAACGTTCCTTTACTATTGTAAACTGTTTTGTACTTCAGTATAGCATAACGGAGCAATTATTTCAAAAATTTACAGGAAAAACAAACATCCGGCAGGAGTTCACACAGATGAAACCGCCGGATGAAAAATCTGCCCTGTCTACCATAAATCCTCCATATACGTCTGGTACCAGAGCTGGAACATATAAAAATCCCAGAGCACCGAATTATAGAGCGATACATCCGATGTCTCAAGCTTACGGATAAATTCCCATATCTTTTCCGGGTAAAAGATGCCCTGCTTTTTGAGAATTTCCCGGTCGGCGTAGTGCAGCAGTCGCTGACGGAGCGGGCCTCTGAGCCATTTGGCGAGCGGAACGCCGAATCCTTTTTTGGGCCGGTCCAGAAGTTCGCGCGGCACCATCTCATAGGCAAGTTCCTTCAGAATATGCTTTTTATCCCTGTGACTGTATTTAAACGCCATCGGCATCCGAAAACTGTATTCCATAATACGATAATCGAGAATCGGGCACCTCACTTCCAGCGAATAGCGCATCGATGCCCGGTCCATCTTGACCAGAATATCGTCCGCCATCTCCTGCCGGATGTCCAGCAGCATTCGCCGCATCTGCCAGTCATTGACACACAGTCCCCGGCGCACAATTTCTGATTCCAGATCGGACTTCGCCGACAACTGCTCTCCCGTCAGCATTTCCCGCATATGATTTTCCCGTATATCCGTAAACAACTGCACTTTCGTATCGGGGTTACGGTTCTCCAGAAACGCCCTTGCCTTTCCCGGCAGCTTTTTCTCCAGCGCCAGCCGCCGGATGCCGGGCAGACGCAGCGCGTTGTCCGCCAGCCGCCCGATGCCGTCCAGGCGCTGCGCCCAGTACGCCCAGTCATACATCTCATAGCCGCAGAACAGTTCATCCCCGCCGTCGCCGGATAAAATAACCGTCGTCTCCTGCCTCGCGATCTGTGACACAAGCATTGAAGGAATCTGCGAAGAATCCCCGAACGGTTCGTCATAATACCGGGCAATGTCCTGCAGCTGTCCCAGTAGATCCTCCTCCGAAACATACCGTTCCCTGTGCTCCGTTCCCAGGTAACTGGCAATCGCCTTCGCATATTCCGCCTCATTGCTTGCCTGATCGTCAAATCCGATCGTAAAACTTCTGACCGGCTCCGCATTGACCGCCCTGGCAATCGCCGTAATCAGCGATGAATCAATACCGCCGCTTAAAAAGGTCCCGATCGGCACATCCGCAATATAGCGCTTCTCCACCGCGTCAAAGAGCAGTTCCTTCAAATGCTTTTTCGCCGTCTCATAGTCGGTCTCCGGCTCGCGGGAGAGCGTTTTATACCGCTCCAGCAGATCCCAGTAATATGCCCTTGTCACCTCTCCCTTTTCCCAGACAATGTATTCGCCCGGATTTACCTTATACGTATCCTCGAAAATCGTGTTCGGCGCCATAATACAGTGATGGCACAGATAGCCGGACAAAACTTCCTGCCGGATATGCTTTCGGAACTGCGGATACTGCAGGATCGGTTTCAGCTCTGAGGCAAATACCAATTCTCCCGCATTGCCCGTAAAATAATATAACGGCTTTTTCCCCGCCCGGTCCCTTGCGAGTACAACGCGCCCGGTTTCGAAATCCGCAAAGGCTGCCGCAAACATACCGTTCAGCATGGAAAAGCAGTCGGTTCCGTATTCCTGATACAGATATAAGAGCACCTCCGTATCGCAGTTGGACCGGAAACGCCGGCCTTTCTGCTCCAGCCCTGCACGGAGTTCACGGAAATTGTAGATCTCGCCGTTATATACAAGGCCCAGAGAGCCGTCGGCCGTAAACATCGGCTGATGTCCAGAATCCGAAAGGTCAAGGATGGAAAGCCGCCGATGCCCAAGCCCGATAAAAAGGCCGCCGGGAAAACTTCCCTGGTATATCCCCGCATCATCCGGGCCGCGATGGGTCATGGTGTTGTTCATCCGCTCCAAAACGCCGGATGGGAGGTTTTGTTTTGTAATGTAGCCGCATAGTCCGCACATGTGGGGAGTCTCCTGTATCGTCTGCCGTGTTATGATTTGTCGGTTGGCTTTGGCGCCGACAAATTGCCTGTCATTTTTTGGACAAGCAGCCTGACAACATTTTCCTCCGCTTTCCCAAGCGCAACAGCAAGCAAAACAGCCTTTTCCTCTTTTGTTTCACTGCTGTCCAGAATCTGATTAAGCAGACTGGCAAGCTCTGTCCTCTGGGAAAAACCATAATTCATCAGAAAATGAATACGATTCAGTTTTTCATGAGCCCGTTCCTTATACGTCTGAAACATTTCATCCGACATCTGCAGCCCATCGTCCATTTTATAATACGGCATCCGCCAGTCCTGGCCGATTCTGTATAAGGCATAAACCCGCTCCTGTTCTGTCTCCAGCATCGGATTCTTTTCTATTACCTTTTCCCAGAGTTCCTCATAAAAAACCGCTTCGTCCAGACGGCGTTTGATCAGCGTATCCAGCATACCGCCTATCATGTTGCTGCTGCCTGCTTCCAACTGCCGGATTGTCTCCTCCTCCAGAATCACTTTTACAGCCTCCCTGTTTTCCAGCAGGCATCGCAGCGCCTGCCCGGGATACTGTTCCCCTTTCATCTGTTCATAAATCATCCCGGCATCAATCTCGCCGTTGTTTGAAAGCGATGATAATTTTTTCATAAATTCTTCTTTTTTACCTGACATATGACCGTCCCATCCTCTCATCAACCGCAAATATATTTGTCCATACACTGTTGTCATTATTGATACGATTATGAATTGTTTCCATCGGCAACGGCGCCGGAAGTGTCTCTTCCCGCCATGACGCAGCGACCGCGATATGGATGTGGTTGCTTTCACTTCCTATGCTTTTCTCCAGTATTGACCAGACAAACGGTAACGCCTCCCGTTTCAAATCATTACCCGCAAAATACAACGCCTTCTCTGCAAAAGGTTCACGATGCAAATCCGGGGTTCTGTTTTCCTGCATCTTTGTATAAACGGCTTTGCCGTCATCCATCAGATAATAATGCTTTTCTCGTCCCATACGGCGACAGGAAATGAGTCTCTCCTTCGACGCTCCGGCGGCAAACTGTGAGAGCGCCGAAGGGCTGACATCTCCAATCTGCGCCAGTTCCTTATGGCGAATTCCGGGCCGGGTATCAATTGCATGAAAAAACCATTCTTTACCGGCATAGTACTTGGCCAACTCCTCTTGTCTCTCTCTGTCAGACACTTTGCCGCGTTTTTTCTCCAGCAGCTTTATCCCGCCCCATATACTTCCATACAGGAAAATCTGCGCATGCGCCAGATCGCCGAAACTGCGATACTGCCAAATTTTTTGCAGTCGATCCGACAATTTGCGGTAGTCTGGCGGTAGCTGCGAATCCTCCGCTGCCGCTGATTCCGCCATCGTCTCCAAAAATGCATGCACCTGTTCTTCTTCCAATCTTTTCTTTGCTTTTATCCGCTCCAGAATCACATTAGAAATTCTTTCCAGTTTTGTCTCTTCCATAGCCCCGTCCCCTGAACAGTTTATAAATTGTTTAGTTATGTATATTATATAATTATTATGTACAAAAGGCAAGTTGTCATACTATAATTTCTGCTCGGTTGTCACCGTTATATAATCACCATCTGCTTCTTCCGAGAGATATTCCATGCGCATATTCACAATAAAAATACAGGGATTGCATTCGCAGTCTTCCCTGCAATTGTTCCGCAAAATCCATTCTGTCTTCCCTTTGACAATCGTTTTCTCTTTGCAAGGTGTCACGACCAGACCAATTTCCCGCTTATCAGGCATCTCTTTTTCATATGCCTCGCAGCAGTTGCATAATATGGAACAGGTTCTGAAATTTTTCGCTGTGATTCTCTCCATCTGCCCCTTGAAACCTTTATATACCGACGGGCTCCACGCAGGAACAAGCAAAAACTGCGGTTTGAAAATCGCTGTCAGTCTGGCAAGATAGGATTCCGCCACAATGTCCCGGCAAATTCCGGTCATTACGCTTCCAAGATTCTCGATTTCGACGATCGTGCACTCTTTTCCCGGATTTTTCAGATTTTCAATCAGCGAACCCGCCTCGTCCTTCCCATCGCTATATCTCTCATACTTGTACTGTCTTCCGAGCAGGGTCCCGTCGTACCCCAGAATATCGGCGATATTATTCCCATTGTCCCATCTGCTGCCTGCGATTACAAGCAATAAGCCGGCCGTTTTATCCGGTGATTCCCAATAGAGCCGTTCCAATTCTTCCCGTATCGCCTCCTGCACTGCCTTTTCACAGACAAACTCAGGAAAAATAATGATGTTCGCCTTTTCCTCGAGCGCTTTATGCAACAGCGTAAGGGCCCTGTTTACACTCCACTCCCTATGCCCCGGTACATATCCAATATGAAAAAGTGCGCCTTCGTCATGTATGATTTCAATCATATTGCGGCAGGCAAACGGGATAACCGCCGCTTTCAGCACTTTTCCTTCCAGCACCCTTTTTCTTTCGCCGTCATCTTTCCCCAAAGCCAGTTTCACAATCCGCGGAGGCGTCTTTATTTCTGCCGGTATATCCTTCCGCTCAATAATAATCAAATGTTTCAGTTCATTCCGTAATGATGCGGATAGAATAACCGTGTTATCTATTACCTCATCTGTCATGCAATTGACAGTATTCGTGTAAACAAAGATTCGGTCATGGTAAAGCTGATTCAAAGGCCCGCTTTCCGTTCTCTCATTTCCAGTCTGATTCACATATTCATCAATTGCCATCAGGATAAAAAACGGAAGGGTACACTGGTTCCACTCCGATTCCCCGAAAGGCTCCAGTTGATCTTCCATTTTCAGTACGTTTCTGACCAGATCTTTCTGACGTTCTGTATAAGCCTCATGCGCTTCACACAAAATGCCTTTTACTACCATACAAAACTGATGTAGTTTCCCGATATTAGGATTATTCTGACGCGAATTTTCATTGATCCAAATGTATGCACCGATAAACGCGGCCTGTGATGGGACCTTCGTTGTCAGATAACAATAACAAAATGCCGCAAGATCAAACGGGTTGTCCAGCTGCGAGGCAATTGACAATAATGTCTGTGAAAAGGTATCTTGCATTGTTTGGGTTCACTCCTTTAATTCTCATTCGTTTTCATTGTCTTATATGGTCAATAAAAGCTCATAAGTCATTTAAAATGAATACAAATATGTAATGGTTTTTACTCCCACACTTTCTTTAACAACACTCGCCTTTCAAATGAGCCATTTAATTGAGCCTTTTCCCTCCTTTTATCTTCTACATATCCGGCGTCCCATTTTTTAATATCCATGATAGCATATAGTACCTCCAAAATATCACAGACTTCCTCTATATTTCCTGATGCCAAATATTCTTTGACTTCTTCCGTTAATTTTTGATTTAGAAGGTTCTCAAACACCCTTTCATCTGTTATCACTTCGTATTCCGGTATCTTACCGCTCTTTTGAATTATTTCCGGAATCCTATCTCTGACCAGTTTCATTTTTTCCGTATTTCTCTTCATAATATTCTCTCGCCGTTTTACCTGCAACCGGAATGAAACCATTCTCCGTTTTCATTCTCCGTGTCGCCTGTTTTGCAAATTCCGAAAACGAATGCTCGCCTTTATCCTGTCTTAAAAAAATCAGTTTCCCTGACTCTTTTGAAAATCCTGTTATCGATTCCGTATATCCTTTACAGACAGCAATTCCCGTATAATACACCGTTTTGTTCATCCCCTGGGACATTTCATACGCTCTTGCTCCGGAAAGAACAACGATGTCCGCTTCCGCTATCGCCGCATATGCTTCCTCAGACAATCGATACCCGTCAAACGTACTGATGTCCATCCCATCTCTGCATACGCAAAACCGTTTTTGTCGGTAATATGTATGTAGTAAACTCAGAATGTCGAAATCAAGCATCCCCATTACATCGTCATAACTTGCATCGTTTGCATACGAATCATACCTTGGAATCAGTGTAACAATCAGGGATTCGTTAAACCGCATCTGTTCTTCTATCAATTTGAGTTCGAAAACCGTCTGAATATAGTCGTCGGTAATCCACACAATTTTTTTATTTCTTCCCTTGATTACTTCACTGTCGTACTGGCTGAAACAGTCTATTCCGATCTTATTCGGATTTCCGATATACCGTTCCAGTTGATCCGAAAGCTCTGACACGCTCCCCTGATTCAAAGAAAACGAACTATCCAGACTGACCGGCGCGGTGCTTATATTTTCTTCTTTTATATCCATTCCGATCAGACCGCTTGCAATCGATTGGTATAATCTGTCCCGAAAATCATACCGTCGGGTTTTTTCCAAAATCAAGGGAACGATTCTTCTGCCCAATTCATTAAACTGTTTGTGATTATTATAGATGGAAAGAGAATTTCCTGTCAGAATCAGCATGAATATTCTTCTGAATAGATCACTGTACTCCTGATTTATAATTTTATCAAGAAACGGGACATCGTTTCCACCCACAAACATTAAAATATTGACTGCATGAGAAAGAATCGCTTCTTTTCCTGTTTTTTGTATGGTTTCTGATAAATTTTTACTTTTTGACAGTTGTTCCAATTCTCCTGCTAACTTCCCAAGCAGCCATTGATCCAACGCCGTTTCCGATTCATGCAAAAGAAAATCGGGTTTTTCTCTCCTGTCCCGCACCCAGAAAAGACCGGGAATATAGTCCGTTCCGTCTCCATACCGCCTTCTCCTCTTGTCATGTACCAGTTCTATCGTACTTCTGTATCTTTTTATGGAATCATCAGAGGAATAGTTTTCCTTCCAGTCATACGCATTTCCGTTTTCCACCTGCATAACCATTTTTCTTAAATATTGACTGGGAAGCTCTTTCACATGATATAAAAAAGAGTCCCTTCTGTTTCCGATCCACAGATATGGCTGTGCAAACGCCAAATCCGCAAATCCCTTATCGGAAAATGGAATTTTTTTCAAATATTTCCTGTCTTTTTCCACGATTGCATTTAGTTCCAATGCCTGTGGAATCAAATGTAAATGTGCGTGACTGATGGATGCCCCTCCCGTCCTTTCAAAAACCGCGCCATGCTCAAACCATGTAATTTCCCATCCTCCGAATATATCTTCCGAAAAATACAATAGCGCTTTCATGAGATGATCGATTACACAGCGCGGGGCATTGGCAAAGCTGTTATAATGTTCCTGTGATACAATCAGCAAATGGCCGGCTGTCAATGGAGACAAATCCGGCGTGGCATATATAAGTTCATCTTCATAGAGAACGGCTTCACGAGTATCCAAACCGATTTTTCCGTTCAAAGTAAATCTGTTTTCTCTGCAAAATACACAACCGATATTCATGTTTTTCCCTCCGCGAGCTGCGCATTTTACTTTTTAGTCATATACGTCTGTGTGCGTATGCATCTCCGCAAAGCGTTTTTATATCACAGGGAAGTTCAAAAAGCCTTCCTATGATGCAAAAAGCGCCCCGATACCGAATACATATGGGACACTCTCTGTCTACTGCCGCTGGAATTCCTCCACAAATTTGCGCATTGCCGGAATAATATCCGGAATCAGATTATAGTTTAAAACATTTTCGACGGGCACCCACGCAATATCTGCCAGATAATCACCCTCGACTCTTCCATCAACCGAAACGTCAAGATGAAGCGCCTTGCAATAACTGCCAACAGCTACAATTTGCGTCTCCGTACGCTCCCCGCCTTCAACTTCGCCTTCCAGAATCCAGGTCCACATTGCAAAGGGAGCGCCTATTTCAATATCCAGCCCGACCTCTTCTTTTACTTCCCGTTTGATATGTTCCTCCGGTTCCTCCCCAAATTGCATTCTTCCCCCCGGGACTTCCCACTCGTCGGGATGGTATGGATCATCTTTGGATTTTTTAACCAAAAGCAATTTACCGTTATCAACAATAAACGCCTTCTGTGCAAACCTGAACTGTCGCATATACCATACCTCCTATATGCTTTCCACAAACCTTTTTATATCCGTTTTTAATTTTTTGATTTCTCCCGGTTTTTGCCCGTATTCATAACTTCTGATATGCGTAATATCAAAGGGAAAATCCCTGCGATCCTGCGAACACATAAATACCGGTTTCCCTAATGTATGGGCTATCCCCAATTCATAAAAAACATTCGGGTTCCTCCCCGTACAATCTGCAATTACAAAATGCGCTTCATTGATCTTTTTCCAGATCGTTTGGATTATAATATCATCCATATGTTCGTCATCACTGCGCCAAAACGTAAAGTCAACGACGGCTTCCTTAAAAACATCATAGATTTCATCCGACCACTCGGCGTTAAACGGCATAAGTACGACACAAAGCTTTTCATCAGTGACAAAATTTTTGTCAGCAAAATACTTCGGCGTTACAATCATAAACCTGCCCTCCTTAAAATCCAATTTATTTGTGATATTGGAATACAGATCCAATATTTGTAAAGCATAATAGTTTTCCCAAAAAAGTGCTTTTTCCGCTTTTCCGTCTCGGCTGTATACGTGATTTCGCCTTACGGTATCCGCAATTTGATTGATCTCATCCAAAACATAATTGATATAGCGTTTTTTTCAGGAATCCCGATAAGGTAAACTGTTCTAACGCAATTATCAGAATGAAATATTTATTGATACTAAAGCTGTCTCTGATTCCAACATTTCTGATATTGTATCTCTCTCCGTAAATAACATTCTTTTTTGCTTCCTCGCACTGCAAAAGCGCCTTCATACATGCCGTTGCTTTTTTTATAACGCTCTGATTACATCCCCTGAGATTATGAGAAATTGCCCATAAAATTAATATCAACGCATCTGCATTTTTTTCAGTAATTACTTGTGTATCGTCAAGATAATTTCCAAAAACCTGCTCTATCTCCGCAATATTAATATCATTTTGCTGAATATGGCTTAGGGCGATGTAAGCAAAGACGGTTGCCAGGATACCTCCCTTTTTATCCGTTTTGGTGCTTTTAAATAAATGTTCCTCTGCATCATATAATTCATACAACTTTTCCCGAATCTGATTTTCCAGATAAATATCCCTTTTTTCTATGTAATATGACGCCCATAAAAACTTCGCCAGCTTATACACCGCATTCAGCGTTTTATCTCTTTGCATTTTCCTGTTTATGCCATAATCATCGTGCAGATCAACTTTATCACGTTCATCGAAAATATGGCATAAATTACGAAAATAAACTTTTTCTATCAGATCGGAATACCCGTTTATATAAACTTTATTTTTGACCTGACTTAACAATATGATTCCTTCACAGGATGCGTACACACCCGCGTAATCAGGCTCCGTCCATTGTTCATGCCACCCAAGCCCCTGGGGATCCCATGCAGAGGGCAGTGTGTTTGCAATGATATAATCGATTCCCTGTTTTAAGGCTGCATCTGCTTTGTCCGCTAAGTCCGTATATTTCAATGCTTTTGCTCCTTTCCGCTGTATGGTGTTTTACTCCTTTTATAATTTTACCAGATAATCTCCATCATATCAGCTTGTTTCGTAATATCTCTGCAATCCGCTCAGATGCATGTCCATCGCCATAAGGGTTGACAGCATGAGCCATGGCACAATATATATCCGGATTATCCAGCAATTCCCTTGCTGCATTATAAATGTCCTGTTCCCCTCCCCCCCACAACGCGAACTGTCCCCGCAGCGACGGCCTCGGGCCGTTCTGTCTCGGTTCGCATAACAAGAACCGGTTTTCCAAAGGAAGGCGCTTCCTCCTGTAAACCACCCGAATCAGTCATAACCAGAAAACTGCGGGCAATCAAATTATGCATATCCAATACATCCAAAGGTTCCAATAGCTTTATACGCTCATGATGATTCAGAATCTCATATGCCGTCTCACGGACAGCAGGATTAGGATGCACTGGATACACAATCAGAATGTCATGGTACGTCTCTGCCAGCTCTTTTAAGGCGTTACATATATTCTGTAATGGCTTACCAAGATTCTCCTGACCGTGCGCAGTAACAACAATCACCCGACGGTTGCTATAATCCACTTCCCGCAAGCCGGCATTTTGAAAACAATAATCCTCCTTTACAGCCGTCCTGAAAGCATCTATTACCGTATTTCCTGTAACATGGACATTTTTCGTGATATGTTCTCTTCTCAGATTATCCAGATTTCCTCTCGTAGGCGTAAAATGCCAGGAAGCAATCCTTCCGGTCAGCAAACGATTCATCTCTTCCGGATAAGGAGAATAGATATTTCCTGTTCGCAGCACAGTCTCCATTTTCTGTAATATATCGGAAGTAATCGTTGTCAATGTCTGGCTTGCCCGCATAATATCCAGATTATAATCTTCACATACTCCGAAGGTCTCCATAACCTGTCGCAGCATTTCTCTGTGCTGGCCGGTTAAGCAGACCTTACATTCTATTTCTTTATGTTTTTCAACTCCAGTACCAATGGACACATTTTAATCGCTTCCGGTCTGATTCCAAATAGTGTAAATATCTTCATACGCTGCGTTCCTTGCATGATTTCTTTTTCATTCAAAGATATTGGTCTCTTTAATAGATCCAGAATTCGTCACAAACGCATTTTTATAATCTTCTTTCATTTTAAATCCATCCTTCAGTCTTTCGCCCCTTAATTCTATCAAAGTCATCTGGTCCTCATATGGTGCTGCCGGAAATGACCAATATCCTGTCAGGTCTCCCTCTGCAGGAAGATAAAATGCTTCCCCGGCCAAATAAACCTCCCTGCATTCCACTTTTTCATAATCTTTCTCCCATACTTTATTTTCAAATTCGCCCTCTGTCAGTTCAACAATTACGGGATTTATATAATACATGATACATATTAGCATAATTATCAGTGATGCGCTATCTGTTTGAATCCGGCTGTTTAAATATTCTGCCGCATTTCCAATTACAAAACATGGTAGAAGTAAAAGAAAAACACCTCCAAACCGTATTGCGGGCGCTCCCCAAAACCAAAATAACACTATAGCCGTTATTGTCACAACTATGCAAAAATAATCCGCCATCTTATACTTTATCGTTTTCCATACTGCAATACCGACAGCAAAAAGCACTGACAATGGAAAAATATAAACTTCCAATTTCTGAAATCTACTTAAGTCTTCTATCCAGACAGGAAACCATTCAGTAAACGGAACACGATATCGATTTCCGTCTCTTACCCCCATCGCCCATGATTTGACTTCATTTCTATCATAAAACAATGTATATTCCGGCATTTTCCAATTAAAGCTAAAAATATCAAGTTCAGGATAGGGATAAATTAAATAACCCGAAATAATCACATTGCGAATCAAAAAAGGCAAAATTACCAATATACCTAAAACGGCATAAATACCTAATTCTTTCCACTGTCTTTTTCTGATCAGCTTTACCAGGGCAGACAATACCAATAACATTATCATTGCCGCTGATAGTTTCAGGGAAACCGAAAATATACACAAAAGACATAAACAAACATATGCTTCAACCGGCGTTTCCTTTTCTTCTGTCAGCGTCATCCACTTAATGAGAAGATATAAGACCATAGCCAATGCAAAAAAATCCGTATTGAGAGAACTAATGACATCATTTTGCGATACAATGTAAAAAATAAGAATTATACGAAAAAAATCTGAGCCATGAAATTTATGCGTTCGCAAAACTTTTAACGAGCATACCGCATATGAAATAAGCAACAGTCCAATAAATCCATTAATACTGTGCAGAGATCGCCCTCCCCACATAAACTTGAGACTAAATAACGCCTGCAAGGGCAGAAGCGAACTGTTATAAGCCAGTCTGTTATGTAAATTCCCCAATCCGGGTACAATCCCATATTCTTCTATCCATCTTACAGCCTGCGCGTGATACAAATATGTATCATAAACAACCACTGGTTTGCTGGCATATTTCAAGAATATTATCGTTAAAACTCCAATCACTAAAACAATATATTTCAGAGCTGTTTTATTCTCTTTCCATATTTTGATTACGGCAAAAATATCCTTTCGAAATATATAGAAAAAACCAATGTCCAGCAAAACAAGAACAGCATTCGCCGCCGCTCCTACCTTGTAAAACAGACTAAAGGATTGTGCAAATACAGTCAGTAGGCATACCCCAAAAACCAGAATAGTATCTGCTTCAAAGCAACTGTAACCATTGACTTTTTTCAAAACTTTCATTCCTGCAATCCCGAATAAAAATGCTGAAACCGTAATATAAAACCAACAAAATAAATTAACAAGCATAATACCCTCCTGTTCTCCATCCAAATATACAATATCTATCTTTCGATTCCATATCTTATATTATTCTTCCTGATAAATATCATATCCATATTTATAAAGTATCTGTTCTCTGTAAAAACGAATGCTTTCACTATATGTTTCAAAGTAATCTTCTGTCACTTTTATCCGGTCATTATAAACCTGATATGTCCATTTTTTTGCATACTGTGAATTACTCCAATCCCGTGTTGTCGCTAAGTTTATTTGTTTTATAAAAGAAAACAACAGCATTATTAATACACATATATTTGTCAGACACTGTATTGCTTTATAATTGTTTTCTGCCTTAATATAAAATATATGAAGATTTTTTATCAATTCACCAAAAGATAATACAAACAGCGGGTAGCCTGGTATAATCGTCCGCCCCATTGGAAAACCCTTCCCTGTTACGATAACGCTGCAGATCGTAATCAATAAATACAATCCCCACAAAAGAGTAAACTGTAACATTTTTACAGAACCCTTTTTCCTGATCACTGCCAAAAAACATAAGAGAAGCAATACAACATAAACGCCAATCACCATATTCACCATGTGAGGAGTCAACAGAGAAAAATACTCTTTTATCATATAAAGCAGATTCTTTAACGCACCTCCTCCTTCTTTATTGCAATACAAAGAGGTGTCAACCCGCGAGATATAAAAGTGGTATCTAACCATAAAGATATTGACGGATAAGAGAAATAAAATCCTAATAAAATGCTTTTTTAATATCAGGCAAATCCTCTTTTCTTTTAATACCGTAAATAGCATGAATATATAAAATGGAGCTATAACCAATAACGAAATAGTGTTCGCCACTTCCGCCAGAGAAAAAAACAAAACTGATTTTAACAAACATGAATCGCGCCCTGTCTCCTGCCAGTATTTCCAATAATAAATTCCAATTATAATCAAAACCGCCGCCATTGCATATCCTCTGGCTAAAGAAAAAAATTCATTCATATAATAGCATAGCAACAACATAATGGTCTCTGCAAAAGACAATGCATTTTTTATATACATGTGCATACAAATATATAAGAACAGGAGAAAAAACAAAAATACAGGAAGTCAAATTACATATTCATTATATTTGAGTCCGGTTATTGTATCAAAAAATCCAACTAATGACGTGTTCAATAAATGGCTGTTAGCAACCGAATCCGACAGAGGATGCAATAAATTTTTCAGTCCTTCATTATTATGAAAAACAGGCACTACAAACCGGCGATATGTAAGAGCCTCATCCCAGGTAAGACAATAACGGTTAATACGCATAACCACAAAAATAAACAGGAAGATTTCTAATATAATTAATACATGCAATTCCCATTTTTTGTTTTCTATATCATAAAATCTCTTCATATATATTCTAAATTACCTTTCGAATCATAACATCTTTTGGCTTGTTTAAACTGCATCATAACCTTCCATGTCCTTCTGAGATCAGCCAGCAAAGCGCCCCGCACTCCATTGCTTTTCAGAGCCCGATGCGCCTCCCGCAACGAAACAAAATAATTACGCAATCCCTGTGTGCTGGTGCCCCCATAAAACATCCTGACAATCATCTCCGGCACATAGGCCAGCTGCTGTTCTCTCCCGGTCAAAGCCCTGACCATAAATTCATAATCTGCCGAACACTGGTAAGAAGCATCATATAAGCCATATTCCTCATACACTTCTCTTTTCAGATACAGAGTAGGATGTCCTGGCATCCATCCCTGTCTGATTTTTCCTTTTCCCATCCGCCAGTATCGAACCACTTTATCCCCATCGGCATATATCAAATCCGCATGTGCCCCAATGCAGTCATCTCCGCCGGACTCGATCGCCTGTACCATATGAGAGACGACCGACTTATGCACGAGAACATCGTTAAAAAACACAATAATGTCCCCCTGAGACATTTGATAACCCTGATTCATCGCATCATATATCCCATGGTCTGCAGATGATTTCCAAATCAGCTTATTTCCAAGTTCCCGGGCGTATGATGCAATCAGCTCTTTTGTCCCATCCGTCGATTGTCCGTCTTTCACTACGATTTCAATGGCCGGATAGTCCTGCGCCAATATTGACGCTATCGTTTCCTGAAAATACTGGATGCAGTTATAAGTTGTTAAAATAAACGATACTTTCTTTTGATCCATATTACTGCTCATGTCCCCTCACATGGTACCAGTATAGAAAAATTGCTGTCATCCTCATAATTCCAAATGCACTGATACACTTGCGTTCCATATGTAAGATACTCTTCAAATCCGATGTCTCTGTGAATCGCAATAATACAATCGGGTGTCCTTGTACTTCCTGTGTCCTCCAAAACCACATGGTGCAGCTCTGTATCCTTATCCTTCAGAGCTACCCACAATGGATATTCATAAGCATCTCCGTCCAGTAACAATCCGATTTCCCCAACATTCATAGTGTGTATTTCTTCTATAATTGCCTTATAAATATCTTTATTGTCTATCCTGTTTCTAAAATACAAGTCAAATCGGTCTTCTCCTGCCCATACAAAATCTGCATAATCACTTTTCTGCTTCTCTACAGACTCATACGCATCAGGATACATTAACAATAGTATGATACTTATTATGATTATCTTTATACTATTATTTGATAAACTATCCACAATGTAGCCCGTTAAAATACATAACATCGGAAGCGTAGGAAACAATAGTCTATTGCCCCAAGGCTGCCAACGAATACAGGCAAACATTATCCCCGCCGCGAAGAATGTTGTCAGCAGATAGCCGGAATACACCCTGGTTTTCATTTCTTTCTTTTTCAGATGAATAACTCCAAATGCAATTCCCCCAAATAAAACACTAAAACCGGCTACTGTAATAAGCACTCTGGCACCCGCCGTATCATGATGGTAGCTCTTTGTGCATCCCCGTCCCTCTGCAAAACCCTGATACGCCGATATTTCAGGATTTTCAATGTCAACGCCTATACGCTCTGCTAACGACATGGTAGCATGCCATACGGAATCAGTTTCCTCCTTGCCGGCCATTTCCATTGTTAAATTCTTACACGTATTTAACAATAATAATTTGGGATTGATCGTTTTTACAAGCAAATTACCTGCCATTTTTTCGAAAGCAAATATATCGCCGGTACTCTTATAGTTTCTAACAAATCCCGGGGATGCTAATAACAATATGATTCCCAACGCCATCAAAGTACTTTTCAGAATCGAACTCCACTTTTCTTTCTTTTTCAGACATCTTATAAAAAGCCAAAATAAAAACGGCAGCATCATAAAGCATACGCTGGCCTTCGTCAGCCAGGCAAAACCAACACTGGACGCACAAAATGCAACCAAAATAATATTCTCTTTCTGCCACAAGGGATGAGAAGACTCCCCTATCAACAAGACGAAGTAAGCAAATATCAAAACCCACATACCGGCCATCAAATCAACCTGTGTCGTCACACTTTCCGCTATAGCCAAGGGACACATCAAAAATAAAAGAGCAGAAAAAACGGAAGTCATCCTGCGAACATCCATCTTTCTCGCTATTTTATATATCATAAGCGCTGAGATTATATAACCAAACCATTGCACAAGATTCACAAACTGATCATTCTTAAACAGCAAACAGATATGAAGGATAAAATATTCAGTAAAACCCGAATAGTACAACTGTCTCGGAATATTTGTCGGATAATATTCCACTGATGCATTTTGAATCCAGTTCGCTACCCTTGCCAGATGATACGTCATAGAATCCCAATTATTGGGAACAATCGTAGCAGATAAAAGAAACATGGTACCCGCTAAAAAAACAACTGCCATAATCAGGAATATCTCAAGGCTTTGTCTCTCTTTTGTTAATTTAAGAAAGTATTCCTTAACATTTCCCTTGCGAATCCCGTTATCACATTTTTTCTTATTACAAGTCCATAGCCAGTATATGAAAATTCCCACGGTAAACATATACAATAAACGAATGCTCAATACTCTAAGTATATGAACTGTACTTAAAATCTCCGTTATCCCCCAAACAAAGAAAGAATAGATAACAATAAATTTAGGGATAAAATTTTTCATATGCATTTAGGCTCCTTTCTTACAATCCCTTTCCATATCCTGTTTACTACTGTTCTAAAAAATCGCTATAAATATTCTTTTTACATTTTAACTGTTTACTATATTTTTCTTAATACTTCTCTTTTGTCCCGTACTTTCACGCCTTTATCCGCCACCTCATAAATCACATCACAATTACGAACCGTTGTCAGTCTGTGCGCTACTATAATCATCGTCACCTGTCCCTGCAGGGAGTCAATCGCACTCATAATAGCTGACTCTGTCTCATTGTCCAAAGCCGAAGTAGCCTCATCCAAAACAAGAATTTCCGGCTTATGATACAAAGCCCTGGCTATTGCAATTCTCTGCCTCTGTCCACCGGAAAGACGCACGCCCCGATCTCCAACCTGCGTATTCATCCCTTTCGGTAACTCTTTTATAAATTCCCAAAGTTCTGCACGCTCCAGAGCTTCTCTCACCAATGCATCGTTAATTTCATTCTCGTCTTCTCCAAACGCCACGTTTTTCTTGATACTATCCGATGACAAAAAAACCGACTGCGGCACATAGCCAACTATTTTTGACCAGGCATCCGGAATTTCAGTTATGTCTGTGCCATCCAATTGTATTTTCCCCTCCTGTGGCACAAGCAGTCCAAGCAAAATATCTATAAGAGTGGACTTTCCTGCCCCGGAAGCCCCTATTAAAGCAATCGCCTGTCCCCTTTTTATTTCAAGATTTATATGTTCCAGTATATTCTCCGCGTCTTCATTGTAATGGAAAGAAATATTTTTCAATTCCAATAAGCTCTGAAAATCGCTCTTACTTTCATGCTGCTCCACGGCAGATACACCGTCTTCATTTGTCTTTCTTATCTGCCTTCTGTTTTTTGCAATTAATTTCGTGGATTTCGTCTTCACAAAGTCTGCTTCCGGATGAAGTCTGGCGTATTCTTCTGCCTCTATAATGTCTTCATACACCGCGTTAATGCTCGGCGTATTTGTAAGAACCTGATTTAAAGAAATAGAAATTCGTCCAAGTGACGGGAGTATTCGAAACGCCCCGACAGCAAATGCAGCCAATATGGCTATAAAATCAGCTGAAGACTCACCCGATATAACCCGCATTGCAACCACAATCATCAGTCCGGATACGCATAACCCTTCAATAATATAAGCAGGGCTTTCCTGTCCCACTGTCTGTTTACATTGTGCCATTTGTACCTGAGCCTGATTTTCTTCATATTCCTCGATAAAATACCGCTGTTTGCGAAGTATCAAAACATCTTTGATCCCCTGGAACGCCTGCACCATAGCCTGTCCGGCTCTCGCCGAAAAGTTCCGATACTGAATTCCTGCTTTGTACATGTTTCTCCGGAACACAAAATAAATCAGCAATACACAGATAAATGATGTTGCCACCATCATAAGTGACAAACTCCAGTCAGCAAACAACATAAATAAACATATCAAAAAAATTGTCAGCAGATCGGAGATAAAACGAAAACCTGCATTTAATACACCATAAACAGCGCTGGTATCCCCTGATACGCCTCTGTTTAATTCGCCATAATTCTTTTGCAAAAAAAACTGATAGCCCCGGCTCATATAAGATTCCATCATTCGGATCGACATCTCACGCTGGATTTTACAGGAAAACTTAATTCTGACCCATGACAGGAAAATAAAAAAACCATTCTTTAAAAGATACACCGCAATCACGCTGCAAACAACAACCGCAACCATTGTCTCATAATCAATGCTTCTTAAAAAATGAAACCGTTGAACAATACTGTTTTCAAAAAGCTTTTCCGGGTTTAAGATCACATTAACCATCGGAATAATAATGGATACTCCCAGACACTCCAAAAAAGAACCTACGCAAGTCAGCATAAATACCAAAATGCACAGTATTTTTTGTGGACGGTTCAAAATATAGATCATTTTTTTTAAAACAATATTTAAATTTTTCATACTTGTTATAATCCTATAAGTATTTATAAAGCATATTTTAACGCTGCTATAACTCACGTATGCTTTTTATATACGCATTGATCTGTGCATCCATGCATGCGTCAACATTTTGCGCTTGCCTGCAAACCAAATATAATTCAATCGTTCGTTCCAGTGCTGTATCTATTGTCCACAATGGCTTCCAATTAAAACAATTCTTTAATTTTGAACAGTCAAGTTTCAAAAAACCGGCCTCATGGGGACCGCCATCGTATTGATTTATCCATACAACCTTACTTCCTGTCTGATTAAACCAGCTATTGCAAAATTTATCTGCAAGCTGTCCCGTTGTGATACAATCTTTCTCGTCAGGTCCGACATTATAGCTGCCTGCCAGTTCCCTTTTTTCATATTGCTCTTTTGCAACCATCAGATAGGCTGCCACAGGCTCCAATACATGCTGGAAGGGTCTGATTGCATATGGATTTCTGATTATTATATCCTCTCCATTCAATGCCGCCCGTACACAGTCCGGAATAATTCTGTCTGCGGCAAAATCTCCCCCTCCAATCACATTTCCTGCACGCATGGTTGAAACCGCAATATCTCTGTCCTGAAAAAAAGAGTTGATATAGCTGTCTGTTACCAGCTCGGAACAGGATTTTGAATTAGAATAAGGATCATATCCGTTCAATTCTTCATATTCTCTGTATCCCCATTCCCATTCCTTGTTTTTATAGACTTTATCCGTTGTTACATTTATAAATGATTTCACTGATTCTGTCAAACGTATGCATTCCAGAACATTGACTGTTCCCATTACATTTACATCATAGGTATAAACCGGATTTTTATACGACTCCCGCACAATCGGCTGAGCCGCCATATGAATTACAATATCCGGTTTTTTGTCGGCAAAAACGCTCCTCAGTTTGTCCAAGTCACGGATGTCTCCCACAACAGAATCCATGCGGTTTGAAAGGGAGCACAAATCAAATAAATTAGGATGCGTCGGGGGAGCCAATGCATAACCCGTCACTTCGGCTCCCGCCTGCAGAAGAACACTGCATATCCATGCTCCCTTAAAGCCTGTATGTCCTGTTATCAGGACTCTTTTATTTTTATAGAAATCAAACATTCTCTTCGTCCTTACAGATTATTAAATTCCTTTTACCAT
>CAJUCC010000045.1 GCA_910585205.1 uncultured Lachnospiraceae bacterium | reverse complement strand
TAAAGAAATAAGCATCCAACTTTCTCAGGGTAGGGATGCTTATTTCTTTTTATGGTTGTCTATGTAAGACAGTGCTGAAAAAATGAGCAACAACAATGTCAGAACTTCCATTGTGTTCATAAGCACCACCCTCTTTCGTAAAGACTAGAGGGTAAAGTGTATTTTAGACAGTTATTAGACAGGGCGCTTTTCCCCTTGATGATCTTGGGTTTGGGGCACTTTCAGGTTCGAATCCCGTTTCGTGCTTTTGTCAAAATTGCGGAAATGTTGAATTTATCAGCATTTCCGTTTGCTTTACCTTGAAACGTGCCTGGTTACTCTTTTTATACGAATTTTTTGCGTGTCAGTGCTTTTTCTAAAGAGGATTCTGTTTCAGAGTTTGCCAACCGGTTAAAACAATAATTCATATAAGGTGTTCGTTCACCTTCATGGCCTGCCTGTTTGCACACTTCATCATAAAACAATATCTCATGAATGTTTATGATGATGGCAACATCGAATTAGTACCATATAAGAGCTGTAAAGGGGAAAGTAAAAATGTGATCGAACCTTCAGCAATAAGTTCCCGGATTGCGCAGGTACTGGCAGTTATCGGCATTAAGGTTTCAGTATTATGTAAGTGAATATATTAAGAAAGAAGACAACGGACCGGAACAAATCCTGTTAAAAAATGTTTCGGATAAATTCAGTTTGCAGGAAAAGAAATCAATCGAAAAAATTTTTTGCAAATCCAAATGGGATAAAACTGGTATTGAATCCTGTGGAAGTATAAATAATAAAGACGGAAATGTGAGGTATAAACTATTTCTTGTAATGACAAAGTAATTGTGATAAATTATTTTCGATAACAAAAGAAAAGTGGCGTACCATCGCTTCGGCCCTGCGTGTTTGGAAAGTAAAGGGGGGGGAATGGTACAATTTTATCAAGGGACGCCGGAGTCTGTTATGGAACGGCTATTCAGAACAATATCAGATTTTGACAGGTCATGGAGCAGGAAATGCGTGCCTGCATCAGACGAACAAATTCAACAATTAGAAAACATTTGTGCTGAGTATGGTTACTGTGTTCCAAAAGTAATCTTGACTATCGAAAGGCAATTCTTGAGCTGTTTTGTGATGAAGATTTTGAGGCGAAAGAATATTTGCAACAGGGGTTTCTTTTGCTTTCTTACCATTGGACAGAAGCACATTGTTATTTGAGGATAAAAAAGCAGGAAGACAATCCTGTAGTTACAGACTGGGAGAATCATTACTTCGCCGGGAGTTTTGAAAAATACTTATTCCAGAAAGCATTTAACATTTATCAAGAAAAATTTGAGCATAAGCTGTCAGTTGGAACGTCTGTCAGTTCGTGTGATGATATTATACTGAAGAAAAAGCCAGATGCTCAATTAAACAGCATATTTTTACAATGATGTCCATCTTCCGTCTGTATGCCCCGGGAACGTGAATAGGAAATGGGAATTAATATAAGAGGGTGTAAGTGTGGACGCATACTTGACACCTTATTTTTGTTCTCACGGGAATATTTTCGGAGGGCAGAGGAAAGATTTGACCGGATTGTATCAGGCGAGAAGGAATACTGGAATTTGATAAAGGCGATGTGATAGTTATTGACACAATGGAATCAATTTTCCGCGAAAGGTATCATCAAGAGGGAATTCCTTATCCTGCGTCAGTCAATCCCCGCCTGCTTTGCAGGTGCCAGACGGTAAAGGGAGGATAAGCGGTAATGTTCTATAGCAAGCTGGTTACACTTTTGGTTACACGAAAAAAGAGAATACGAAAAAACGCCTTTCTATCTGATTTTTTTATTTGAACCTAAGTTCGAATCTTGTCTCATGCGCTGGTTAAAGTCACGGAAATAAAGGAGAACCGGTATTATGGATAAAAAATGGAATCAATTAATTGAGAATTTATATGATAAAATTGATAAAAATTATCTTAGTGATAAGGAAATAGCACTTGAATATACAAAACTTTGGTGGACTAATGAAACAAGAAATCCATATCATCGTTTTATAAATCATATTGATATTAATGAATATAACAATTTAGCACTGTTAAACCAATTTGAGGATAAGTTTAATATCTGCAGAAAAACTTTGTTAATATCCGATATGTCTATTTTATGGGAAACAGATTCACATATTAGAAGTTTCTGTATTGACAGTTATAAAGATAAGTATCCTGGAAATTACATTAATACAAGTGAATATGATTATGATACTTATTTATTAATTAATGACATAAACACGTTAGGGAGATTTATTAAAAATAACAGAAGGTTAATAGAATCAAATTATTCAATATATATACCCAGAATCGAATGCAGTGGTACAGATGACAATTATCTTTTGGGTAAATTGAACTATACATTAACCCCGTCAGAAGATCTGTTTCAAAAATTACTTGGTAGTAAAAACAGTACAAGCTGCACAATATCCCGAAGATTTATAGAAGATAATTATTTAAGAATAATTACGGAAATTGAGATACCATATGTTGACGATTGTTCAGATGATATTTTTATAAAAACGATTAATAAATATGAAAAGACATTCGACAGGTTTAGATTATATATCAGAGAAGAAATGGAGCGGTTAAACGAAATTAATAATTCTGATTTATTTGATACAAGTATAAAAAGGATTGGTATCGATATAGAAAAAGGTATAAATGCATTAAATTCGGATATTAAAAAACTGAATAGGCATATTGTGATTCAGGCTGGAAATTATTTGGCGTTGGGAAGTGTTGTGGCTACTTTAGTAGCTATTAATGGAGCAGCATTCAATATGTCTGCGTTAGGAGAATTATTAACATATTTAGGAACTGGTGGAGGAATAATCAGTATCGGCAATTTTATTGAAAATTGTTTAAACAGAAAACAAGATATTAAAGAACAGCCATATTATTTCGCCTGGTTATTACATAAAAAATGCTGATTTAAATATTGATATAGTATTTTGCCGTTAAAAATCTGTACTGCCATATGAGCCACAGGTAACCACGATACAAACTGATTCCGGCACTTTCCGGATGTTCTGGCGAATATCCCGTTGCGGCTGTGCGGTGATTGCGGCCGGTTGTTTTCAGTTTAGCACTTGTATTAACAGGGCCGGTATGATAAAATATTTGTCGAGAATACAAGAATGAAAAAACGGTGTACCACCACAGAGAGTTGCCGCTCCCTGTGGCAAAGGCGGTAGTCACGCTACCACACGATACAGGCAGGGCCTGCGATACACACAAGTGTTATTATAAAGGAATTGTACCTGAATTTCAATGCTTTTGTGTTACTTTGAGCAGGCGTTGCCGGAAACCTTTAATATAATGAGGTGTAAGTGTGGACGCATACTTTACACCTCATTCTTGGTTCTCACAGGAATATTCCCGATGGGCAGGGCAGCCTGCCCGGGGTATTCCGGGTGAGGATCGCGTATCAGGGGACTGCGGCCTGTCGCGGTGGGCAGTCCTTTTTAAATGGGAACGTATTAAAGGGGAAAGTGTATGGAAGACAGTATACTGGAACTATTGGCGAAGAAGATGACCGGGGAGCGCTTTGACGAAGTCGTATTGGGCGATGAAGAGTATATAAAGCGGAATGAGGCAGTAGCGGAGCTGGTACGGCGGTTGGGAGAATACGATCTGTCACAGGAGGAGCGATTGATGATTGACCGTCTGCTGACGGCAAACAATGAGTGCAATTCCCGCTTCAGTGAGCTGGCCTATATTCAGGGGATGAAAGATTCCGTTGCCATACTGAATGAACTGGATCTGGTAAAAGGACAGACATCGTAACCCGGCACCATAAGTGCGACGAACTTATACCAGTTCAAACACGCCCAGAGACGGTTCGAAATAGATAACATAGTTGTCTATCGTTGCATAGATTCCGTATTTCCCCTTATAATACTGCAGTGCTTCCAATAAAAATTCCTCTGTGACATTCAGATAATCGGCGGTGTCATGCAGGGAATGGCAGCCATGTTTACAGGCGTTTACAATGCCGTTCAGACCAATCAGTTTGTTATATGCCCAGATTCTTGCGCGAAGTTCCTGCTTGCGGTCCGACACGGTTGACTGACAGACAATATCTCCTGCCGTCGTGTGATAATGGCCCAGTTCTTCCGCCAGAATACAGGTACGTTTGCGGGATGTCCGCACATTCTTATTGATTCCGATTACATTTCCGTTAATCAGGCCGTCTGCCTTGGATTTGAAATCGGCATTTTCTATAATATAGACGTTATTTGCAGTACTTTCTTTCAGTAAATCTTCATATTCCAAGGAAATCACCCCATTTACGGTTTCAATCATATATCCGGGAATCCGGCCACTGCAGTGTGGAAAGGTCTTCCCGCATCCGTTCCTGTTCCTCAGGATCGGCAGCGTAATCATTGTGGGCCGCCCTGATGCACAATGCATAACGGGGAATGTGAGTCAGCTCTTCGACGCGTTTTTCGGCTTCCTGCCTGCCCGTTTCATTGAGCATACTGTAATATCGCATAATTCCGGGAAGCTTTTGCACGGGAAGTTCCATATCATCGGACTTTCCGAGAAGCCAGGCCGGGTTTACCTGCAACGCCGCGGCGATGGATTCGACGACAGGAATCTTGATCGCATTGATTTTTCCGTTTTCATAGCGCTGTATCGTGGATTTCGTCACACCTACTTTTCTGGCAACTTCGTCCAGTGTGGCGTTTCTCAAACCGCGTGCATATTTGATTCTGGTTCCTGTTTCTGCATTTGTCATACTGGAATCCCCTTCCTCTGAGAACCAGTATAGTACATTTGATTGCGCAATGCAATAGAAAACATTAAAATCATTCAGAAAAGTTGCGCAGAGCTATTGACGCGGTTGTTGCACAGTGCTATTATTAAAAGCAAATAACAGGAAAAACATTTGGATTTACCGCATTTTTTTATTTTTTGGCGCTGATAGTTGCACAGTGCAATAAATAGAAGAGCAGGGTGGTATCGCGGTCAGAGAAAGGCAGGTGCACAATACAGATGGAAAAAAAGAGAACCCGGAGAAGCTGCATCCCGGAGACAGTATCCCCATATGCACAGGAACAGGCGGCTGCGCACCGTATATGTATCGGGAAGCTGCAGAAAATGTTTGCCGATTCCAGAGGGGCCGGCAAAATTGACAAAAGCGGTTTACAGAAACTACGACAGCAAAATGCCTGTACGCCGGAGATGGAACGGGCTGCGGAGGAATATGCGGATTATATATGCGGGATTGTATCCGCTTTTCCCCGGCAGCCGTTTGCCGCAGCGGAAAAAGACTTGACCTTGATCCATGGATAGCGGAAGGCTCTGCCGTTGCAGACTGTATCATGATCTGTGGAAAAGAACTGCATATTGTTGACTTTAAATATGGAAGGGGAATTCCGGTAAAGGCAGAAAGAAACTGCAGACTCGCGTTATGCGCGCTGGGAGCTTACCGGGAATTCGGCAGGCGGTTTGCGATTGCGGACATTTACCTGCATATCGTTCAGCCGCGGATGCATAATTGTGCGGTCTGGGCGGTGACAACAAAGGATTTGCTTTTGTGGGGGGAATCGGTGATGAAAACGGCAGCAGATCATGGATTGACTGCCTGAGAGAAAAAGAAAAGATTCATATAAAAAATGGAGATAGCGAGACTCGAACTCGTGACCTATACGTTGCGAACGTATCGCTCTCCCAACTGAGCTATATCCCCATGCAGATTATTATAGCATTTTCGCTGAAAAATGCAAGGGGAAGACGGAAAAAATCAAGAGGAGTGTGTCGAAAAAATGGATAAATGTATGCTGCAGGAATATGTGGATGCCTGTGAACTGATACGGGAGACGGAACAGGACATCAGAAAGCTCAATCGAAAAAAGGGAGCGGATTTGACGAACGGAAATGACGGCAGTCTGCGACAGGAACAGGGACTGCTGGAACAGCGAAAGGACTGTGCGGAACGGATACGCTTTCAGATTGAAGCGTGGATGCTTACGATACCGGTACGGATGCAGCGGATCGTGCGTTACCGGCATCTGGCGGGACTGTCGTGGGAACAGGTGGCTGTAAAAATGGGAAGAAATGCAACAGCCGAGAGTGTGCGGAAAGAATATCAGCGGTTTATCCGATAAAAAAATTTCAGGTTTGTCCGCTTTGTCCGAAATGTCCGTTCCCGGTATGCTATGGTAATAGTATGACGGGACAGGCATAAAAAAAGAATCGCCGGGAGGCGGTTCTTTTTTATGCGGGAAGGGAGGTGTCCACAATAATAAATTCCATAACAGAGGCAATTCGTGTTTCCCTGGTGACAGCGTTTGGCAGCGGCTATAAAATCTGGACGGAAGAAAAAGAGCAGGGCCAGGAGGTTCCTGCTTTTTTCATCCGGTGGCAGCGTTCCACAGGCAGTCAGTTCCAGGGGAAACGGTATTTCAGGCAGAACTGTTTCTGCATCCGTTATTTTCCCGGAGAAAGCGGAAAAGAGAGCGAGGAATGCCATACGGTTGCCGAACGGCTTTTTACATGCCTGAGATGGCTGCCCGTCGGTGCGGTACGGGTGATGGGGACAGACATGCAGTGTGAAGTGACGGATGGGGCACTGCAGTTTTTTGTGAACTATGATCGGTTTGTTTATGAAGACAGCAGTTTCGTCCCGAGGATGGAAGAGATTTCGGAGGAAGTCTCCGTGAAAGGACAGGTGGAACATGCCGGTTGAGAAAAAAGTGTCAAGGGAACCTTCGGAAAATACCGGAAAAGGTGAGAACACATTTACAAAGGAACAGCTTCTTGCCGCGCAGCGCTTCCGGGACAGGCGGGATATGGCAGATGCCCTTTTGTTGCCCGGCAGGCAGTACACGGCAGAAGATGTGGAGGAAAAGATTGCGAGATACAAGAAAGGTAAGGTGAAGTGAAAATGGCTTTGGGAGGCGGTACTTTTTTGGTACAGAATAAGGAATTGCCGGGAGCATATATCAACTTTGTTTCAAAGGCGGCGGCAAACGCAGCGCTTTCGGGAAGAGGCATCGCGACGATGCCGCTGGAGATGGACTGGGGCGCTGCAGATAAAGTATTTACCGTGACAAACGCGGATTTGCAGAAAAACAGTATGGAGATTTTCGGGTATGCGTATACCGATGAAAAGCTGAAAGGCCTGCGGGATTTATTTCTCAACACGGAGGTTCTCTACGGATACCGGTTAAACGGCGGCGGCAAAAAAGCGGGAAATGCGCTTGCGGAAGCAGCGTATCCCGGGATTCGCGGAAATGATCTGCGTATTATCGTCCAGGTGAACGTCGATGACGAATCATTGTTTGACGTGAAAACTCTTTTCGGCACATCGGTGGTCGATGAACAGACGGTTGCCGGGGCGGACGAACTGGCCGGAAACGCATATGTGACATGGAAACCGGGCGCAGTGCTGGAAGCGTCTGCGGGCATTCCGCTGACCGGCGGGGAAAACGGCACGGTGGACGGCGCGGCGTACCAGTCGTACCTTGATAAAATCGAATCCTTTTCGTTTCATACGATGGGAGCCGTGGTGACGGACGATACGACCAAAGCGCTCTTTGCCGCTTTTGCCAAACGTCTGCGCAATGAGATGGGTGTGAAGTTCCAGCTTGTGCTTTATGATTATGCGAAAGCGGATGATCCGGGCGTAATCAGTGTGGATAACCGTGTGCTGGATGAAGGATGGAGCGAAGCGGGGCTTGTCTACTGGGTGACGGGAGCCTGTGCGGGCTGCGCCGTCAACAGAAGCAATCAGAACAAAAAGTATGACGGGGCATTTACCGTTGACACCGCTTATACACAGGCGCAGTTAAAAGATGCGGTTAAGGCCGGAAAATTTGTGCTGCACATGGTGGGAACGGATGTGCGCGTGCTGGAAGACATTAATACGATGGTGACAACGTCCGAGACACAGGGGGACATTTTCAAAGACAACCAGACAGTCCGGGTGATCGACCAGATCGGAAACGACATTGCGGTTTTATTCAATACGAAATATCTGGGCGTCGTGCCGAACGATGCGGCGGGCCGGATTTCCCTGTGGTCCGATATTGTGGCACATCACCGGCAGATGGAGCAGATCAGGGCGATCGAAGGGTTTGCGGATTCCGACATTACCGTGGAACCCGGGGATACGCCGAAAGCGGTTGTTGTGCGCGACGCGATTACCGTGGTCAATGCAATGGGCAGATTATATATGACAGTTATGATTGGATAGGAGGCGGTGAAGACAGATGGGAAACAATGCAATTATGGATGCGAAAGACGCCGTGTATGGCGGCCTTGCAGAATGCTTTATTACGATTGAGGGACGGCGCTATAACTTTATGAGCATGACCAACTTTGAGAGTAAGTGGGAGGTTAATGTTACGGATGTGCCGATTCTCGGCAAGGTGGGAATGGGCCATAAGGCGGCCGGCGGAAAGGGAAGCTGGAGCGGTACGGCGCATTATAACCAGTCCTGTTTCCGGAAACTGGCGGATACCTATCAGAAGACCGGCGTGATGCCGTATTTTGAGATTCAGGTAAGCAATGAGGACCCGACGAGCGCGGCGGGCCGGCAGACGGTGATTCACAGAGGATGCCTGTGCGACAGCTTCATTTTATCAAAGTTTGAAGCGGGAGAAGAAATTATGGACGAAGAACTCTCCGGCACATTCGAAAGCTGGGATATGCCGGAAACCTTTCAGGAATTGAAAGGATATTAATGCAGTAAGCGAAAAGGAGAAGAAAAATGTCGAAATTCAGTCAGTTTATGAAAGCTAACAAAGCAGAAAAACACAATGAAATGTACGCACCGACAAAATCTCTCTGTGATGAAAACGGAACCCCCCTTATGTGGGAGTTCCGTCACATCACATCGAAGGAGAATGAAACGCTGCGGGATGAGAATACCATTGACGTTCCGGTTACGGGAAAACCGAATATGTTCCGCCCCAGACTGCTGACAAACAAATATATCAGACAGATGATCGCGGCTTCCGTGGTGGTTCCGGA
This sequence comes from uncultured Lachnospiraceae bacterium, assembly GCA_910585205.1. Lineage (GTDB taxonomy): Bacteria > Bacillota > Clostridia > Lachnospirales > Lachnospiraceae > VSOB01. The sequence goes on along the minus strand of CAJUCC010000045.1, from coordinate 8,470 downwards.
TCTGTATGATGAAGAACTGCAGAATTCCTATGGGGTGAAAAAACCGGAGGATTTGCTGACGGCAATGGTTGACGATCCGGGAGAATACAATGAGCTGGCGGCATTTATCCAGCGCCTGCAGGGATTTGACGTTTCGTTTAACGATAAGGTGGATGAAGCAAAAAACTGATCGAAGGAGGGGATTGGGAAGCAAATTTTGCTTACTATTCCCTCCTGAAATTTCATATGCTGCCCTCTGTTTTCCTCGGACTGGACGAGCAGGAAAAGGCTTTTGTCATAGCGGCCATTAAGGTCAAACTACAGGCCGATGAGAAGAAGGCGAAAGAACTGAAACGCAGGGGAAGGCAGGGAAAGAGAGGAAGGCGGTAAGATGGAAAATATCAGCACATCGATTACACTGCAGGACAATGTGACCGGCCCGATGATGAATATCATCAATATGATTGATCTGTCGGTTGTCTCGATCGAACAGTTACAGACTGTTATCAATAATTCGATTGATGTGAGCGTGTATGAGGAAGTGCATAATCAGTTGACACAGACCGTGACGGTGGCGCAGGAACTTGACGATACGCTGCAGAACATTGCGCAGCCGGAAGTCACGGTACACGATGAGAAAATCACACAGGCAATCGGCAAGACAGATCGGTTTACGCAGGTGGTCAAAGGACTGACAAATGAATTTGTAACAATGGATACCGCGTCAGGGATTCTGGGAATGGCCGACCAGATGGCGACGGTCGGCGCGCAGCTGGACAGGATGAACGACGGTATGCGCACGACAAAGGAGTTGCAGGATATGGTCTTCGCATCCGCAGTACGGACGGGGGGATCGTATCAGGCGACGGCGGAAGCCGTGGCGGATATGGGGATAATGGCGGGAAGCGCTTTTTCTGACAATGGAGAAACGGTTGCCTTTGTCGAGCAGATCAATAAGCAGTTTGCACTGGCCGGGATGGAGACATCCGAAGCGCAGTCCGCCATGCAGCAGCTTACGCAGGCAATGCAGGACGGTGTTCTGAGCGGTGAGGAATTTAGCGGTGTGTTCGGACAGGCGCCCGATGCCATACAGAGTATCGCCGGATACATCGAGGGAAACAGTGATGTATTGAACGCTGTGGCGTCCGCCATGGGGATGTCGTCGGCCGAACTGGCGGGCAATGTGCAGGGGAATATGGCACAAATAGCGGACAAGGGACTGATAACGGCGGAACTGGTAAAAGCCGCCATGCTTTCGTCTGCCGATGAAACCAACGCGAAGTTTTCCGATTTGCCCGTAACTTTTGGCCAGATCTGGACATCCTTTCAGAACTATGCCCTGTGGGCTTTTCAGCCGGTTCTCGGACGGATAAGCGAACTGGCAAACAGTGAGATCTTTCAGGGATTTGTCAACGGCGCCATGGGAGGAATTGCAGCGGTCGGTGAGATGACGGCGCGGGTGTTTGGATGGATGGCAGGCATTGCGGGTTTTGTTGTGGAGAACTGGGGCCTGATCGGCCCGGCCATTGGTGCGGTCATGGCGGCTTATATCATTTATAATGGCGTGCTGATGGCGCAAAATGCGATTCAGGCTGTTACGGGCGCCTTATCGGCTGTCAGTGCGGCAAGAGAAGCCTTTCGGACCGGTGTGACCGCGGCGGGGACAACGGCCACATTGGCTGCAACGGCGGCACAGACAGGATTCAATGCGGCGTTGCTGGCATGTCCGATCACGTGGATTGTATTGGCGGTGCTTGGATTGATTGCAGCGGTCATTGCGCTGGCAAATCATTTTTCCGGCGCCGGACATATCGCACAGAGCGCATTTGGAGCGATTACCGGCGGCGTGAATGTATGTATTCAGTTTTTTAAAAATCTGGGCCTGACTGCCGCTAATATAGCGCTTGGCATAGCGGCTGCGGTTGCGGCGCTCGGACATAACATCAGAGCGGCATTTCACAATGCGCTTACATTTGTCCAGGCAGGATGGTATCGTATGCTCTCAACGGTCCTTACGGTCATTGAGACAATATGCAAAGAATTGAATAATCTTCCGTTTGTGTCAATCGATTACTCCGGAATCAGCGATGCGGCCGGCAAGTATGCGGATAAAGCGGCGCAGGCGGAAAATAACAAAATGAGTTTTCAGGATGTTTCGGCGGCGTTTGATGCGGGCATGGAAACCTTTGACACCTTTGAAGACGGATGGATTGCGGACGCATATCGGTCGGGCGCTGCCTGGGGAGACGGTGTTGCCGATAAGGCGGACGGTTTCCTTTCCGGGCTGTTTGGAACGGCGAATATTCCGCAGGCGGATGATTATGTATGGAACGGAGAAAGCAGCGGTTACACGCCGGTCGGAGATGGCGGCGGTTATGTTGCGGACATAGCCGGGGATACCGGGACGATTGCCGATTCCGTGGAGACATCGGAGGAAGAGCTGAAATATCTGCGCGACATTGCGGAGCAGGAGGCCATTAACCGCTATACGACTTCGGAAATCAAAATCGAGCAGACGAATTATAACAATATTTCTTCGACCATGGATCTGGACGGCATTGTTTCCGGACTGGACTATGCCGTCGGGGAAGCGATCGACAATATGACGGAAGGGGTGCATGCCGGATGACGCAGAACGGGTATGACTTTTATCTGGACGGGTGTTTGCTGCCTGTCACGCCTCAGAAACTGGAAATGAAAATAAACAACGTCAATAAGACGATTACGCTGATTAACGGTGGGGAGGTCAATATACTGAAAACGGCCGGCCTGACGGATGTTGAACTGGAGTGCATGCTGCCACAGGTGCCGTACCCGTTTGCGGTCTACCAGGACGGATTTCGGGATGCGCATTTTTTCCTGGATTATTTTGAAGCCTTAAAGACATGCAAAAGGCCGTTCCGGTTTATCGTCTGCCGGAGAATGCCGCAGGGCGGGTCACTGTATGATACCAATATGCGAATGTCCATGGAAGACTATAAGATCACGGAGGATGCAAAAGAGGGATTCGACGTGAAGGTGAAAATAAAACTGAAACAGTGGCGGGATTACGGGACAAAGACAGCCTCGATTGCCGCAGACGGAACAGAGGCAAGTATTGAGACACAACGGGAAACGGACAATGCACCGACGGCGCAGACATATGAGGTCAGGAAAGGCGACTGCCTTTGGAACATTGCCAAAAAGTTCTACGGAAACGGTTCTCAATATACCGTTATCTATCACGCGAATAAAGAACTGATCGGCGGCAGTCCGAATCTGATTTATCCGGGACAGGTGTTGATAATCCCGGATGTTTTGAAAGGAACATAAGAATGAAAGCGGAAATTGTAATCTTTGATCCCACAGCCGAAAAAGCGTATATTCCCGCTGTGGAGGAAGGAATCGAATGGACGACCGAACGCAGAGGTTCTCCGGGGAAGCTGACCTGCAAAGTTGTAAATGATAAGATACGGCATTTTTCAGAAGGTTCCATGATACAGCTTCGTGTGGATGAGAAACCGGTATTTTCCGGGTTTGTGTTCAGACAGCAGCGCGACCGGGAAGGGATTATTACCATTACGGCCTACGATCAGCTGCGCTATCTAAAAAACAAAGACAGCATTTTATATGAAAACCAGACGGCGGATGCACTGATACGGATGCTGGCGCAGGATTACGCTCTGGAAGTAGGGGTATTGGAAAATACGGGTTATGTCATTCCGTACCGGGTGGAAAAAAATACATCATTTTTTGAGATGATTGAAAATGCGCTTGAACTGACGACCACAAACACCGGTGAGAAGTTTGTCCTGTATGATGATTTCGGAAAACTTACGCTGAAACGGCTGTCATCCATGATTGTGGGTACGCGGCAGGCGTGTCTGCTGCTGGATGCGGACAGCAGCGAAAACTTTGAGTATACATCATCCATTGATGAGAATACGTATAATCGGATTAAACTGATTCGTGACAATGAGGATGTAAAAAACGGAGACTGCTGCATTGCATCCAGCCCTGAAAACATGAGGTTATGGGGCATTTTACAATATGTCGAAACCATGAAAGAGGGCGAGAACGGGCAGGCGAAGGTGGATGCGCTCCTGAAACTGTATAATAAGAAGACACGCAGTCTGAAGCTCACCGGTGTGGTGGGTGATAACCGGGTAAGGGCAGGAAGCCTGCTCGCTGTAAATCTGGATCTCGGCGATGCCGGTTTGCAGAGCCAACTGTTGGTGGAGCGTTGTAGACACATCTATCAGGAGAGCGAACACAGTATGGATTTGACACTCACAGGAGGTGATTTTATTGGCTGATGCGGCAGGGCTGGTGGAAAAAATAAAAAGGGCGGCAATAGAGGCACAGGAGGCCGCCAAACCGGTTCATATTTGTTTTGGAGAGGTTGTCTGTGAGGCGCCGCTGCGGATTCGGATGGAACAAAAACTGACACTCGGTGAGAGGCAGCTTATTTTGACGGGAAATGTGATGGATTATGTTACAACGGTCAGCGCTGACTGGGAAACAACAGCGCAGGAAGACGCAGGGGCCGAAACGTCCGCTCCCCATATACACCGGATAACGGGGAAAAAGCAGGTAACGGTACATAACGGCCTCCATGTGGGTGAGGGCGTTGTCATGATAAGGCAGCAGGAAGGTCAAAAGTTTCTTGTTCTTGACCGGACAGGAGGCAGAGTATGATTCCTTCGACGCCCGGTCTTTTGGCAAAAGACTTTATCATTGCAAGGCGGCCGGATAAAACCTATAAAATTCAGACGGACAAAAATCATGTAAGAGGATATACGGCGGACGGACTGGAGGCGGTAACACAGGCGGTATATAAGGCCATTATGACCGAGCGATACCGGTATGTGATGTACAGCTGGAACTACGGGGTTGAACTGCAGGGTTTGTTTGGCCGGCCGGTGACATATGTATGCCCGGAATTAAAGCGCCGCATTACGGAAGCGCTGCTCTGGGATGACCGGATACAAAGTGTTGACGGCTTTGTATTTGATTTCCCGCAAAAGGGTGTTGTCCATGTATCATTTACGGCACATACCATTTTCGGGGATGTGCAGGCGGGAAGGGAGGTTACATTTTAATGTTTGAAAATACGACGTATGAGACGATCCGTGACCGGATGCTTGCGCACGTCTCCGATAAGCTCGACAAACGGGAGGGCTCCGTTATCTGGGACACCCATTCCCCGACAGCAGTCGAACTGCAGATTTTGTATCTCGAACTGGATACGATTCTGCGGGAGGCATACGGGGATACGGCTTCGCGGGAATTTCTCATTCTGCGCTGCCGGGAACGGGGAATCACGCCGTATCCGGCGGTCAGGGCAGTACTGCGGGGAGAATTTTCCCCTGCGGGTATTGATGTGACAGGAAAACGATTTAATATCGGTTCGATGAATTACCGCGTCACCGAAGAGATCGGGGACGGAGCGTATCAGGTGGAATGTGAGACGGCCGGGGCGGCAGGGAACCGTTATCTGGGGAGCATGACACCGATCGACTATATCAATGGACTGCAGGGCGCCGAGCTGACGCAGGTTTTGATTCCGGGTGAAGACGAAGAGGAGACGGAGGATTTGCGGCAGCGTTACTTTTCTTCTTTTGCGGAAAAGGCATTCGGCGGCAATGCGGCGGATTATATCGAAAAGACCAACGCCATTCCCGGCGTCGGCAGGACAAAAGTCACAAGGGTCTGGAACGCGGATATTTCCCCTGCGGAGATGATACCGTCTACAGCCGTATCGGCATGGTATGAACGTGTGGCCGAAACGCTGGACGGGGAAATCGCGGCCTGGCTGACAGCGGTTTATGCGGCGGCAGCGCAAAAGAAACTGACGACCGGCGGCGCGGTTCTTCTGACAATTACCGATGCGGAATACGGCCCCGATTCCGACACGTTGGTTGCGGCCGTGCAAAACCGGATCGACCCCGCGGAAAACGCCGGGGACGGATATGGGCTTGCGCCGATCGGGCATGTGGTGACGGTAAAGAGCGCGGCGGCTGTCACAGTCAACGTGGAGACAAAGATTTCATTGGAAGTGGGATACAGCAGGGACAGTGTGCAGGGAGCCATCGACGAAGCCGTCTCCGAATACCTGCTGGAACTGCGCAGGGCATGGGCCGACCGTCCGTATCTGGTCGTGAGAATCAGTCAGATCGAAGCCCGTATCCTGAATATTCCCGGCATCGTGGACATTCAGGATACCCTGATAAACGGTGAGGGAAATAACCTGACATTAAGCGGATTTGAGATACCGGTATATGGGGGTGTGAGCGGATGATACGGGAAGTTGACCTTGTTTCTTATCTGCCTCCGTTTATGGCGGAATATAGAGAAGTCCGGGAAGCGCTGGATGCGGAGAACCCTGAGTTTGCGATTGCATGGCAGGCGGCCGACCGCACTTTGCGCAATGCGTTTATCGAGACGGCGGACGAATACGGCATCGGGCGGTTTGAACAGATGCTGAAAATCTGTCCGTCCGGCACGGACACCCTCGAATCAAGGCGCAGAAGGGTGGCGGCAAGATGGTTTCGTGCACTTCCGTATACGGAGCGGATGCTGCTGGAGAAGTTGATTGTCTTATGCGGCGGCAGTGATTTTACTGTTACGAAACATTATGAACGGTATACAATCGAGCTGGAAGTGAGCCTCACACTCTATGGTCAGATCGAAGAGCTGGAACGCCTGATTGAAGGGATGGTTCCCTGCAATATGACTGTTTTCGTGCGCAACACGATTCTCGTGGAATCCGAAGGGCAGGCGTCAATCGCAGGGGGGAGCGGGTTTGCGGAATGCTTTCTGATAACAAATGACAGTCAGGAAACGGTTATGGCAGAGGGGACGGCCCGGTACGGCGGCAGTTTTATCAATACTGTGGATATGGTAATCACAGACGATTGAAAAGAACAGAGAGGGAAAAAGAATGGCAGAATTTTCGAAATTAATAATTACGGGAAAAGGGCAGACGCTGATCGCCAAGATGATTGCGGAAAATGCCGGCATGGAATTTACCAAAATAGCGACATCCGGCACAATGTATAAACCGGAACAACTGGAAGGGCTGGAGGCCCTTGCGGATATAAAGCAGACAAGCCTGATTGCAAAGATCACAAGGACAAACGATGTGGCTGTTAAAATAGAAACCTCGTTTAATAATCTGGAACTGACGGAAGGATATTATATGCGGGCTCTGGGACTGTACGCGGATGACCCCGATGAGGGGGAAATCCTCTATGCGGTAACAACCGAAGTCTCCGGGAACTGCTACATACCGCCGTACAACGGTGTCACGGTATCCGGCGCTTATGTAAAGCTGATTACGACAGTCGGGAATGCGCAGCATGTGTCTCTTGAAGTGGATGCTGCGGCCACCGCTACGATCGGCAACATACAGGATCTGCGCGACAATCTGGACACGGTGGAAATATCTTTTACCGATGAGGAGGTCACAGAACGGGAGAACATACAGCCACGGGATACGCTGGGGACGATATGCAGGAAGATAAAAAAATGGTTGTCGGATCTGAAAACAGGGGCATTTGCAAGCGTGGTGGACAACTGCACTACGACAGAAGAAGGGACGGTGCTGGACGGCCGGCAGGGGAAGGCTTTGCAGGATCAGATAACGGAACTGCGGGAGGCAGATGGTGAGATAAATAGCAATATGGGTTGGGTAGATATAACAATCAAATGCACAGGATATAATTCACACCTTCCACGGTTTGTATATTATATTCCACTGCTTAAGGCGCTCTATATATCTTATTGGATTGGTTCAGCACCTAAAAATACCGTGATATTAACCGTGCCTGAACAATATACCTTTGACGGAAGGCGATATTATTCCGCCACAGAACAAGTCGGCTGGAGTGATAATCTGGGGGATGGGTATGCCATTGGAAGCAGTGTCGAAGCTATTGGACATACACTAAAAACAAATGAAAAAAAACCGAATACCGGTCTGTTTGTAACAGGCTTATTTTTTCTCAATTAATTATCATACAATCTGAAATCCGGTAACTCCTAGAGTTTGGTTTGTTCCACCTTCTTCGCCTGTCACGTTGAATGTAATAACGTTTCCACTCAAAGACCAATTAAAACCGCGCTGCCTTCCTGAACCGGTTGAGACCGAAAAATTCATGCGACTAATACCGTTAACTCTCGAAAGATTGCTAAAAGTTCCACGATATGTTCCTGTAGAGTACATGAATATTTCTATGTATTGACTTTTAGTTGTATAACCATTCTTAATTTTTTGGACATTTGCAGCCATAATTTCAAACGCAGCATCCGCCTCTGTTGCAACACCCTTGGAGGTTATCGCTGACGCGATCAGGGCTTTCCCGTCAGCTACAGGTTTTTTTAACGCATCTATATTGCTATTTATCTCACTATCTGCCTCCCGCAATTCCACTATCTGGTCTTGCAGTGCTTTCCCCTGCCGGCCATCCAGCACTGTCCCTTCCTCCGTTGTCGTGCAGTTATTTGCTAT
>CAJUCC010000044.1 GCA_910585205.1 uncultured Lachnospiraceae bacterium | reverse complement strand
CGCGCCCGGAGCGCCGATTTGAAAAAAAGAGATTCGTGCAGATTCACGAATCTCTTTTTTGCTTTTCCGTTAGTTTCAACACTTTTCGTCTTTCTTCACATTATTTTATCAGCATTTTCACTAAACTCCGTTTGGTAAATCAACTAAACGGTTTTAGTTGCCGAAAAAACAACGTTTGTGAACTTTTACCCATCACAGCAGATAATAGGGCAGCGTATTGATCTCGTTCCCCCAGTTCACCACGCCCTTTGTGCCGCTGTTTCCGCCGTTTTTTTCCGCATTTTGTACCGCTTTCTCCGCCGTTTCCGCAACCGCCGGGACCGGAGAGGCAATTACCGTCCCCGCGGCGGCCGCGCCGCTCTTTTTCTCCGCTGCTTTTGCCATCCTCTTCCTCCTTTCTCATATATCCGGCCCGTATATTACATGGCAGCCCGGTATACGCCGATCACATCTTCCGGCGCAGCTTTTCCGATGTTCGCGCTCATACAGGTATCCGCCATCGCAAGCCGTGCCAGTGCGGGGAAATCCGCTTCCTTCACGTTTTTCAGTTCCCGCAGACCGGCCGGAATCCCGACCTGCGCGCTGAGCGCCCTGACCGCGTTTACAACCGCTTTAACCGCATCCGGCTCCGCCGCCCCGATTCCCAGGGCATCGCCGATTCTGCGAAACCGCGGCGCCGCCTCCGCAAATCTTCCGTTATATTCCAGCACATAAGGCAGCAATACCGCATTGCAGACACCGTGCGGCAGATTGTAAAATCCGCCCAGCGCGTGCGCCATGGCATGCACCATGCCCAGACCGGCGTTGGAAAAGGCCATCCCCGCCACATTCTGCGCATACGCCATCATCTCCCGCGCCTCCACATCACTGCCGTCTCTGACAGCCCTGGGCAGATATTCCCGGATTACCCGGATGGCCCAGTATGCGTCCTTGTCCGTCAGAGGCGTGGATTTCCATGTCAGCGCCGCCTCAATCGCATGTGTCATCGCATCCATCCCGGTCGCCGCAGTCAGCCCCGGCGGCATCGACATCATAAAATCCGTATCATTGATCGCAATGTCCACCATACAGTTTGTATCGACCATACACATCTTGGAATGGCGCACATTGTCGGTGACAATATAAAAGCTTGTCACCTCCGAGCCGGTACCCGCCGTCGTATTGACCGCTACGATGGGGATCCCCCGTCTGCCCGACTTTTCTTCTCCTTCATAGTCTTCCACGCTGCCGCCATTGGCCAGTACAATGCTGACCGCTTTACACGTATCGATGGCGGAGCCGCCGCCGACGGCGACAAGCACATCCACCTGCAGCGCGCGGGCGGCCTGAATGCACGCATTCACCACTTCCGTCGTCGGATTGGGTGTCACTTCATAATAGATCGCGTATTCCATATCCGCCTTCAAAATCTCGTCCCCAACCCGCTCTGCCACCTTAGTATCGAACAGAAAGCGGTCTGTCACCAGCAGCGCACGACTGTACCGTCTCTTTTTCAGCTCCGCCGGCAGAAGCGAGATCGCCCCTTTTCCGAAAAAGCTCGTCTTTACCGCATTTACTCTCTCTGCTCCCATCATGCACCTCTTATTTTATAAATTCCAGATTTCTGTAATCTTTGGGGTCAATCTGCCGCAGCCGTTTCAGTTCCTCCTGCGTGGGCGGCGGCGTGCGCCTGACCGCGGAAAAGTCCAGCGGAAATCCGGTCTGTTCCTGCAGCGCTTCACAGCTTACGCCCGGATGAACCGTATCCAGTTCCAGGCACCCCGCTTCATATCGAAACACACACAGCGGTGTTACGATCCGGTCAATGTTTCCCCTCGTCGTGACAAAGTCCACCTTTTCCACAAAGGTGCGCTTATCATGTTTTGTCCGCCAGAGAATCGCGCGCTTTACCGTGGGAATCAGCACGGCGCTGCCCGCGCCGCCCGGCATCCGCACTTTCGGCCTGTGATAATCGCCGATCACCGACGCGTTGACATTCCCGCTTCTGTCAAACTGAATGCCGCTCAGAAACGCAACGTCCAGCCCGCCCCGCATGGAAAGGTCAAACACTTCCTGCAGCGGAAAATACGCGCAGCTCTTTTCCAGCAGTTCGGCTCCCGCGCTCGTCTCCTTTTTCAGATGCACCGGAGCCGGATCCACACCGCCCGGTATATTCAGATGCACCGCATGCCGCGCCTGCATCTGCTTCGCCAGCAAAACCGCAATCATAGGCATATGAGAAGAAACGCCGTGGAAAATCGTGTCGCCGTCGCAGATCAGCCGTGCCATGACGCAGACCATCAGATCGCAGATTCTGTAATCATTCTCTCTCACCATTCCCATCTCCCGTTTCCGCCGCCTTTTCTTCCGTATGTATCCTGTCCGTGCACGGCCAGATACGCTGCCAGTTCCGCCTCCGTCTTCAGCGCCTTAAACGCGTCCAGCGCCGTCCGGTCAATCTCATAAAAGCCCGCACAGGAGCAGGGCGCGGCTCCTTTCGGCACGTGTACGACCGCCTCCACCAGAAAATGCGGAATGTCGGCATCCTGTCCGTTTCGCGCGAAATAACGGTCCGGCACAATCGTCTCCGCCGTGACAATCACCCTACCGGACGCACGGCTCATCAGCACATCGTCAAATTTCGGCCCCTGAATGCCCGCGTTGCCGTTCCGTTCCGCCTTCTGTACATGGACAATGCACACATCGGGGCGGATAGCTCTGACCGCATACAGTTTCTGCCCGCTAAAGGGGTCCGTCACCTCCGCAAAGTAATCATTGACCGCGGGCAAATCCCCGTACAGCAGCCCCTTAACGGGCATAAAGGGAATCCCCGCCGATGCGGCCCGCAGCGCCGAGATCACCGTATAGCAGGCATGCTCATTGCCCGCCACCCGGCCTTCCTGTACGGCCCGCCGATAATGCGAAGCCAGCGAATATTCCGTCTCATAACTGATAAAGCCAGCGTCCACACTTGCCACGCATCCCGCCATGCACAAAAGATCCACATCCATGGCCCCGGCCGTCTTGACCAGCCGCAGCCCGCGTCTGCCCTGCCTTGCCAGTTCCATACAGGCCGCCATCGGCGCACGGTGCAGTACATTGCCGCCCAGCGCCACCAGCGAGCCGTCCGCCACAGACGCTATGGCTTCCCGCAAAGAAATCAATTTATCCATCTCATTTTACCCCGGTTTTCTCATTTGGCCGCATTACATGCGATCTGCACGGCATCCCACACCCCGGCAAAGGGCGGCGCATAGACCAGATCCGTCATGCCGAGTTCCTGTGTCGTCATTTTGTTGTGAATGGCCACCGCGAATATGTCAATCCGCATAACAGCCCCTTTTTTCCCACATGCCTGCGCGCCGAGCAGTCTGCCTGTTTCCCTTTCCCAGATCAGCTTGATCGTGATCGGCGTCGGATCGGGATAATACGCCGGATGATCGTACGCCCGCACAATCTTCGTCTTATAATCATATCCGAGCTGCCGCGCCTGCGCTTCGCCCAGTCCCGTCCGGCCCATTTCCAGTTCCGCCACTTTCAGGGCGGCGCTCCCCAGAGCCCCCGTAAATGTCTGGCCCGCGCCGCAGATATTGGCGCCGGCAATGCGGCCGCATTTATTGGCCACGGTGCCGAGAGCCAGAAAGGCATCGGACCCGGTCTCTTTATGGTACACGAGAATACAGTCGCCGGCCGCATACACGTCCGGTACCGAGGTCCGCAGTTCCCGGTCTACCAGAATCGCCCCGTTATCCGCCATGCGGATGCCCGTTCCCTTCAGGAAGCCCGTAGCCGGCCTGACGCCGACCGCCACAATAACCAGATCCGCGGGATATGTGCCGCGGTCTGTCTCCACCTGACGCACATAATCCGTCCCCGCAAATCCTTTTACCTTCTCTCCCGTGCAGAGCATCACGCCCTTATCGGTCAGCTCCTGCGCCGCCAGCTCTGCCATCTCCTCATCAAAAGAAGCCAGTATCCGCGGCGCGGCTTCGATAACCCTGACCGATTTCCCGAGGTGCAGACAGGCATCCGCACATTCGATGCCGATATAACCGCCGCCGATAATGACCACGTTGCGGATCTCCGGCTGTTTTGCAAGCTCTTTTAAAAAGATACCGTCCTCCATCCGTTTGAGCACATGCACGCCCATCAGTCCACGGCCGGGAAACGGCGGCATCACAGGCGACGCTCCCGTGGCAATCATCAGTTTATCATAGGTGTCTTCCCGTTCCGTCCCCGCGGACAGATCTCTGACCCGCACCGTTTTGGCCGCAAAATCAACCCCTGTCACTTCATGGTGCAAAAAAGTCCGAATGCCCATCCCGTCAAATTCTTCCTGCGTCCGGGCAATCATCCTCCTGTAATCGTCGTTCAGGCCGCCCACATAATAGGGCAGTCCGCAGGCTCCATAGGAGAGAAAACCATATTTCTCATATACGACCACTTCTGCCGAAGGGTCCGTTCTGGAGATTTTGGAGGCGGCCGACATCCCCGCCGCAACGCCTCCGATTATAACCACACGCATATTGTCCGTGTCCTTCCTTTATCCGATCCGGTTGATCGCCTCCCGCGCATCCCGCATTGCCTGCAGCGCCGTCTTGCGTCCGGCAAAGGCTTCTGCGATCTCCCGATACAAGATACCGTTTTTATCGCCCGCAAACGGCATATTCGGCAACGGCACCGCCCTTTCAAACATTTTGAGCTGGCAGTCATACCACGGATATGTTTCCCGTCCCTTTTCGTAACTGGACCGGCGCACGGGCGCGCCGCTGACCGCCCCCGCGATTTCATCCACTTCCGCGCTGCGAAGGTATGCGAGAAACGCCTGCGCTTCCTCTTTCTTCTCGCTGACCGCGCTGACCGCAAACGACCAGGTGACATTCCATGCCGTGAAAAAGGTAGCGAAGCCAATATCGTCCTTTTCCAGGCAGTCATCCGTATATACCACGCCCATCTGGCCACTCCATGTCACGGCAAGCGGCGCTTTTTTCTCCCGGATAGCCGCCGCCACTTCCGCATTGCCGAACGTATCCGTTCCCGGCAGCGCTATCTTTTTCAGTCCGCAGTATTCCTCCAGCCCCCCGACTACGCCCGCCCGGTCACAGACGGCCTTCTCTCCCTCATAGACGTCGTTGCCGGTCATCCGCAGATACGGCAACGCATCCGTAAAGATTTCCGATGCGTCCGCTTTCAGCGCCAGCGAAGGTTTTCCGGTCGCCGCCGCGATCGCCGCCGCCGCCCGTATCAATTCCTGCGGCCTTACGATCTCGCCCCATGTTCCGCCAATCACCTCCCGCAATGCGCTTTTTCGGTAGGTAATCATATGGCCGTCGCAGAAAGAAGGCGACAGATACGTTTTCCCGTCAAGCTGCATCTCGGCGGCAATGACCGGAAGAATATCTCCAAAGTCATAGGAAAGTTCCGCCAGATACCCTTTGCGGATAAAATCACACGCCCACAGATGCCCCGCCACCATGACGATGTCATATTGCGCCTTTCCCGCAAACACATCCATCATCGTCGCATAATAGCGGCTCCAGGGAACCACATCAAACTGCACGCTGCCGTCATAGCGGTCCAGAATCCCGTATCTCTTATCCACATAAGCGGATACCGCCGGATCGTTTACCGCCAGCACCTTCAACGCCTTCTCCATCATCTCTCTCCTCCGTCATTTTCCCATTACCGGCGGTGCATCCACAATGCCCACGATAAAGGCATCAATCGGCGCCGAACGCTCCAGCGCATGCTGTGTCGTGTTATCCGTTGTCACCAGTACGAGTTCACCGATCCCTGCGCCGAGCGAATCCGCCGCAACCAGTATCCGTGTCTCTTCCCCCGCATAGGAATAAGGCTCCACCAGCAGCAGCTTATAGCCCACCAGATTGTCAAACTTTCTCGTGGACACGATGGTCCCTTTTACCGTTCCCAAAATCATGGTATGTCTCCTTTGCCGTTTCTACTCTCTCAGAATCTGCACCGTCTGCCCCTGCTGAAGCTGAAAGGCATTGGCATCATCCGTATCAATATGAAAATCCAGGCTGCATGTGGGAGCGACACGGATTATCACATGATCCATGATCCCGCCCCGCTCTCCGCCGATCAGCACGCGCACACGCTGCCCGTTTGTCACACCGTACCATCTCGCATCCTCCGGTGTCATATGGATATGCCGGTCTGCGATGATAACGCCCTGCGCCGCTTCAACCTCTCCCTTTGGCCCCCGTATCCGAATGCCCGGTGTCCCCACGACATCCCCGGAGGAACGCACCGGCGGAATCATGCCCAGAATGCGGCTGTCAGACAGGGAGACCTCAATCTGTGTGTTCGTCCGCTCCGGTCCGAGAATCCGCAGTTTCAGCGGCTTTCCCTTCGGGCCGATGACTTCCACGGTCTCCTCGCACGCATACTGCCCCGGCTGGCTGATCGCTTTCATCGGTGTCAGCCGGTAACCCGCACCGAACAGCTGCTCCACATGCGGCCGTTCCAGATGGATATGCCGCGCGGAAATCCCAACCGGAACCCGGTCGGGATGTTCCGTCAGCTCCCGTATCTGTTCCATCACCAGTTTCGTCACCTTACTTACCAGTGCTGTATACTCGTCCATAGATCATCCCTTCATCCCGTTTATTTTGCATAAGGAAGAATGCTTCCCACGCTCAGATGCGGTCTCGGAATCACATGGGTGGCAACCAGCTCACCGATCCGTGACGCCGCTTCCTGTCCGGATTCGACCGCTGCCTTGACTGCGGCCACATCCCCCTGTACCATCACCGTCACCAGACCGGAACCGATCTTTTCCGTTCCCACCAGCTCCACATCCGCTGCTTTTAACATTGCATCCGCCGCCTCGATGGAAGCCGTCAGTCCCCTTGTCTCTATCATGCCAAGGGCCAGCATACCCTTCTTAAATCCATCCGCCATTTCTATTGTCTCCTTTCCCGGCGCGACCTTCACGCCTCCAGCTTATCCAGCATATTCAACAGTTTTACAACTTCCGGGTGTGGATTGCTGATGCAGACGGCGATTTTCAGATTCTCTTCTCCGATCCGGCTCCTGCTGCCTTCTGCGGCGTCGAGAGAGGCTTCCACTGCGGAAACTTCCCCCGCCACGACGCCGCGCACCATTTTGCCGCCAAGCTTTTTATGAAAACTCACAATCCCCACATCCGCCGCTTTCAGCATGGAATCCATTGTCACAACCGTATTTGCATAACCTGTAATTTCCACTACCCCTATCGCATTCCACGTCACGCTTATCACGCTCCCGCCATTTTCTTATTTCAATACCGGCAGGATCTTTTCCACATCCTGATGCGGTCTCGGAATCACATGAACTGCCACAAGTTCACCGATTCTCGATGCCGCTTCCTGCCCCGATTCCGTAGCCGCCTTCACCGCGCCCACTTCGCCTTTTACGATCACCGTCACCAGACCGGAACCGATCTTTTCCGTTCCCACCAGTTCCACATCCGCTGCCTTTAACATTGCATCCGCTGCCTCGATAGAAGCGGTCAGTCCTCTTGTCTCCACCATTCCGATTGCTGTCATTGCCATGATTATATCCTCCTTAATTCTTATTGATAAAATTTGATTTTCGATATATGTGCCAGATATTCCGTCCCGTCATAGGGCAGTTCAATCACTTCTGTCAGCACTTCTTTTTCGTCATTGAACCGCAGCGCCGCCTCTTTCGCCACTTCGGCGGCAATCTGTACGCTGGAGACCGTCCCCGCAAATTTCACCTGCGCCGTCATGGGAATAAATGCGCTGGTATCTTTCGGGTTAATGGTATCCACGCCGATAATCTCCACCTCCGCTGCCTTGCATGCCTTATCCATGGCATAAAGCACCGTCGCATAACCCGCGCATTCCAGAAATCCAATCGCCATTTTCGCCATGTTCCGCTCTCCTTATCAGACAATCCGCAGGCCGCCGTCAGCCAACTGACATCTGCGAAATCTCGTGAAACTTTTGGCGCAGGTAAGTCCTTCGCCCGTCGGCCCCGCAATGGTCATGGTCGCATGGCCCTCGCCGCCGATACCCACACCCTTGAGTGTGGCGCCGTTTTTCACAAAAATCGTCGTCTCGATCATCTTTGCAAAATATGTCATGTGATCCACGTTTTTGGAAAACATGGATGCGGTATGACGGTTGCCGCATTCCGCGATCACGGCAAACTCTGCCGCCTCTTTGAAATCGCGGCAGCTGACGATGGGAAGCACCGGCATCAACTGCTCCACCATTACAAACGGATGATCGTGCGGCACTTCGCAGATCAGAAGCCTCGTATCGGGCTTGTCCGTAATGCCGAGCTGTTCCAGCATCAGCCCCGCGTTTTTCCCGACCCATTTTTTATTGACGGAATATTTTCCGTCTTTCTTCTGGAATACAATGCCGAGCAGCGTTTCCGTCTGCGCCGGATTCAGCAGGTAAGCGCCCTCGCTTATCATATTGTAAATCAGTTCTTTCTCGATTGACTCTACCGCGAATACTTCTTTTTCCGCCAGACAGAGCAGATTATTATCAAAGGAAGCGCCCCTGTAAATCTCCTTCGCAGCCAGTTTGATGTCTGCCGTCTCGTCCACCACAACCGGCGGATTGCCCGCACCCGCCCCGATCGTCTTTTTGCCGGAGCGAAGCAGGGAATTTACCATCGGCATGCCGCCGGTTCCCACCATCAGCCGGATCCTGGGGCTGGAGGTA
The DNA here is from genome assembly GCA_910585205.1 of uncultured Lachnospiraceae bacterium. GTDB lineage: Bacteria > Bacillota > Clostridia > Lachnospirales > Lachnospiraceae > VSOB01. Next base: position 24,015 of record CAJUCC010000044.1, on the reverse strand, counting down.
AGGATGTCCACCGTTTCCAGCGTAGGCTCTGCCGTCATCGTAATCAGCCCTGCCGGACCGCCGTTTTCCACAATCGTATCATGCAGAATCTGCAGCGCATAAGCGCAGGTGCGCTTTGCACCGGGATGCACATTGAAGACAACCGCATTTCCGCCTGCGATCATGCCGATCGTATTATTGATAATCGTTTCGGTCGGATTGGTCGACGGTGTGATCGCGCCGATCACGCCAAAAGGCCCTCTCTCTTCCAGCATCAGTCCCGCATCCCCCGAAATGGCGTCGGTTTTCAGACATTCCGTACCCGGCGTGCCGTTGATAACGCTGATATGTTTCTGAATTTTATCCTCGTAACGCCCCATGCCGGTTTCGTCCCGCACACGCCGTGCAAAATCTTCCGCATGTTCCAGACTCACTTTGCGGATCGCCGCGATAATGCGCTCCCGGTCTTCCACCTTATAATTCATATACCAGTTTTTCTGCGCTTCATAAGCCGCGTCGATGGCATCCTCACAGCGCACGAATACGCCCCGGTCTCCCTTCGGCGAAGCCTGTGCAACGGCAGCGCCGGCTTTGGCACTGCCGGATTCCAGACCGGCCAGCACCGTCTTGACGATCTGTTCTATCTCCTTTGCCGTAATTTCCATGAAACTACCTCCCTGTCTATCTGCTCATCTCCTGTGTCACCCTGCGTACGACCTCGGCAATGATCTCTTCCTTTGTCCTGGCGCTGCGCTCATGTTTCTCCGGCGGAATACTGCCGCATCCGCATCCCGGCGCCTGTGCGCTCTTTCCCGTTCCCGGTTTTACGATCGGCGTCACCCCTTTCAGCCCGGACACATCGTCATTGCGCTGCGCTCCGGTAACAACATTCGTAATCACGTCCTCCATGTTTGTCGCTTCGCACGAACACGGCGGCGTTCCCCCCGTCGTAATGCCGAAATTTTTCCGGTTGTCAATCAGCGTCTGCACCTGTCCGCATGACAGCGGATTCTGCTTGCCGATAATATTGCCCGTGTACATCAGGAGGCTGGCATAATATTCCACCGACTCCAGTCTGTAAAATGCCTCATATGCGTCTTTGCCCCAGGTAAGCGCCCCGTGGTTTGACAAAAGCACCGCGTTGTAGCTGTTGACAAACGGAGCGATGGAATCCGGCACTTCCTGTGTCCCCGGCGTCGCGTATTTTGCCACCGGCACAACGCCCAATGTCGTCACCCCTTCTGTCAGAATCGGCTTTTCCAGTCCGATGCCCGCCACCGCAAAGGCCGTGGCGATCGGCGGATGTGCATGTGTCACCGCCATCACATTCGGATTTTCCTCATATACCCGCAGATGCATTTTGATCTCCGAGGAAGGCCGCGCGCTTCCCTGCAGCACTTTGCCCGTCAGATCCAGCTTCACAAGCATCTCCGGTTTCATAAAGCCCTTCGAAACCCCTGTCGGCGTCGCCCAGATCGCATTCGGCCCGACCTTACAGCTGATATTCCCGTCATTTGCCGCCACAAACCCTCTGGCATACATGCGCTTGCCAATATCGATAATCGCATTTTTGGCCTCAAAATCGGACATATATTTCACGCCTTTTATCGTTACCATTTTTTCACCCTTTCTTTTTGTTTTTTTCTTTTTTCGTGCAATTTTGCCATAAATTTATAATAAAATTATAGCATTACCCCTGGTTTTGTCAATATGATGGTTGTTATTTTCTTTATTTATTTTTGGTTTTCTTTGTTTCCGGAAAGAAAGAGGCGGAAGCGGCGCAGAGACAGGCCATTGCACGGCCGAAAGAGCGGGAAAAGAATTACGGACATCTCCTTTGTCACACGGTTTTCTCCTTTCCTCCCCTCCCAAAATCACGGTAGCCAGAAACATCGTATCATGCTATGATTTATACAGATTTGATCAGGTAAGTCAAAAAGGAGGCTGCATAAGATGCGCAGAAAAGACCGGGAAATCACGGATATAAATGCCGTTTTTGCAATAATCGAACGTTGCAAAACCATTCATCTGGCTATGGTGGACGATGGAAAGCCCTATGCCGTGACCATGAATTTCGGTTATCGGCGGGAAGGGGACGCTCTGATTTTATATCTGCACAGCGCCTGCGAAGGACGCAAAACAGATATTTTACGGAAAAATCCGACGGTGTTTTTTCAGATGGACTGTAACGGGGAACCGATCGCGGGGACAGCCGGGAATCCCTGCTCCTATGGCTGGCGGTATGAAAGTGTGACGGGAAGCGGCACGGCAGTGTTTTTGGAAGACGACGACGAAAAGACAGATGCGCTGAACCGGCTGCTCGGACATGTCGCCGAAACGGCGGAAACGTTCTCCTTTCCTCCCGCCGCACTCGCCAAAACCTGTGTCTTTCGTATCCGCTCTGTTGATATGATCGGGAAACAATGCAAATAAACGGGGGGCTGTCAAAGATGAAATGGAATCTCTTGTTTTTCCTTAACAGCACATTGCTTGGCTCCGGACTTGCAATGGACGCTTTTTCCGTCTCACTTGCAAACGGACTGCATGAGCCGGATATGCACAGAAAAAAATGTGCGGCATTGCGGGCGTCTTTGCCTTCTTTCAGGCATTGATGCCGATGATCGGCTGGACATGCGTCCATACCATGCTCCGGTATTTCACAATGTTTGAAAAATATATTCCCTGGATCGCATCGGTCCTTTTGTTTGCAATCTGTCTGGCAGGTCTGAAAATCGGCAGGCAGTTCGGAACAAAATACTCCGACAAGGCTGCGATACTGGGCGGCCTTGTACTGATAGCGATCGGCCTTGAAATCCTGACTGCGGAAATCCTCTAGGCAGAGACGACAGATGCGCCGCCGGCATTGTTTTGCCTGCGACGCATCTGTCTGTTTCATTTTCTGTCTGTCGTTATCTCGCACTCTTGTCATAAGGAACACCGCTGGCGCGGGGTGCCTGTGAATTTTTGGAAGTAAATATCAACACAACCAGTGTCGCTATATACGGAATCATCTTATACAGATAGCTGGGAATGCCCATATTGCTTAAAAACGGGATGCCCGAGTAAGCAGCCGCGATGGCTTTTGTCAGTCCGAAAAACAGAGACGCCCACATAATCCGCACCGGTTTCCACTGTCCGAAGATCAGTACCGCCAGCGCAAGGAAACCGTAACCGGAAACCGTGGCGTTAAAGTTCGTGGACGTCGGCACGACAAACACCAGTCCGCCCAGTCCGCCCAGGGCGCCCGAAATGATAACGCCCGCATACTGCATCCGATATACATTGACGCCCGCCGCATCCGCCGCCTGCGGATGTTCCCCGCACGCCCGCAGACGCAGGCCAAAGCGGGTCCGATACAGCACAACAGTCGATAAAATCAAAATCGCGATTCCCATATACGTCGTGATATAGGTATTTTTAAAAAGCAAATCCCCGATAAACGGAATGCTCCCCAATACCGGAACCGATTCGATACGGAACGTATTGGAAAACTGAATCTGCTGCACACCCTGAATAATTCTTGCCACAAAAATGGCAAACGCCGGCGCAAACATATTCAGCGCAGTTCCGCTGATCGTCTGGTCTGCCTTCATATTAATGGCGGCATAGGCATGAAACAGAGAAAAGACAACCCCCGTTGCCATGGCAATCACAATCGCAATCAAAAGCTGGCCCTGACCGCTCATACGCTTGCCCGTCAGATTCAGAAACAGAATACCGGTAAACGCCCCCATCGTCATAATGCCTTCCAGCGCGATATTCACAACGCCGCTGCGCTCCGAAAACATACCGCCCAGAGCCACAATCAGAAGAGGAATGGAAAAAAACATTGTCTGCTGAAAAATAAAATATACTACACTCATGCCTTACTTCCCCCTTTCTGCGCCGTTTCCGGTTCCGCTGCATCCCCCGGCTTCTTTCCGGCCCTGCCCTTTCCGAACTTCTGCATCAAAATCCTGACAATCAGGGCAAACGCGCTGAAGTAGATAATAATAGCCACGATAATATCAATAATCTCCGTAGAAAACTCGAATAACTGCAGGTAAAAACCGCCGGCCGTCAGATACGCGATAAAGATACCCGAAAACAGAATTCCGATCGGATGACACAGCCCGAGCAGGGCAACCGAAATACCGGTAAAGCCTTCATCCGCAATCGTATCCACAATCTCGATATGTTTGCCCGTCCCTGCCAGATAGAGGCACGCGCCTGCCAGCCCGGCAATCGCACCGGCAATCACCATCGAAAGGATGATGCTTTTCTTTTCATTGATGCCCGCATACCGGCTCGCGTTCCGGTTATAGCCCACTGCTTTCAGCTCATAACCGAACGTTGTCTTGTCCAGAATGAGATATATCACAATGACGGCCAGGACCGCTATGATAAATCCGCCGTTGATACTGGACTCCGGGAAGATCTTGTCCAGCCCCATCTTGGGAATATTGGCGCTGCTCAGGACCGGCTTGCTCTCATTTCGCAGATTGTTAAAGATCGGCTTATAGCTTTTCACAAACCAGTTGACTGCATACATGCCGATATAGTTCATCATAATCGCCGAGATAACTTCGTTTACATTGAAAAACGCTTTCAGCAGACCGGGCACGGCTCCCCAGATGGCGCCGAAACACACACCGGCAAGCAATGCCACAATCCAGTGCATACTGCCCAGATTTTCACACATAACGCCGACATAGACCGCGCCGAACCCGCCTACGATAAACTGTCCGCTGGCGCCGATATTAAACAGCCCCGTCTTAAAGGCAAAGCCGACGGAAAGCCCGGTGAGAATAATGGTGGTCGAATAATAGAACACCTGTCCCACACCCTTGGCCCCGTGCGTAAAAGCGCCGGTCAAAATCGTGACAAACCCCGGGAACGCCTGGCCCGGATTGCAGATAATCAATATCACAAGCCCGACCAGCAAGCCGATGATAATGGCAAAGACAGAAGAAAAGATACCCGTATAATCAAATTTCCCTTTACGCATTTTTTTCCTCCCCCTTCCGCTTTGATCCGGCCATATAGAGTCCCAGCTCCTGTACCGTTGTCTCCTTCGGATTCAGATCCGCCACTATCGCCCCTTCGAAGATAACCAGAATTCTGTCGCTCAGGTTCATAACTTCATCCAGTTCCAGAGATACCAGCAAAATTGCGCTGCCCGAATCCCGCTGTGCCACAAGCTGTCTGTGAATATATTCGATCGCGCCCACATCCAGTCCGCGCGTGGGCTGTACCGCCAGCAGAATATCGGGATTTTTCATAATTTCCCGCGCCACAATGGCTTTCTGCTGATTTCCGCCGGACATGCTCCGCGTTATCGTCTCTTTCCCCTGTCCGCTTCGGATGTCATACTTCTCAATCAACATATCCGCATATTCGTTGATTTTGTCCTTTTTCAGAAATCCGCCCTTGCTGAAAGACGGTTCGAAATATTGCTGCAGAACCAGATTATACGCGAGGTTATAATCCAGTACCAGTCCGTGTTTATGACGGTCCTCCGGGATATGCGACATACCGTGGGTATTTTTATATCGGATCGATTTATGCGTCATATCCTCACCGTTCACCAGAATGCTTCCCTGGCTCATCGCTCCCAGGCCGGTGACGGCCTGCACGAGCTCCGTCTGACCGTTTCCGTCAATCCCCGCAATGCAGACAATCTCGCCTTTGCGTACCTGAAAGCTCACATGATCGACAACATTCTGTGCATGCCCCTCCCGCACGGACTTCACACAGACGTCTTTTACTTCCAGAACCACATCCCCCGGCCTGGACTGGGATTTTTCCACCGTCAGATTGACCTTGCGTCCCACCATCATCTCGGACATCGTTTCCTTATCCGCGTCGGCCACATCGATCGTCCCGATGTACCTGCCCCGCCGCAGAACGGTGCATCTGTCCGCCACCGCTTTAATCTCATTCAGCTTATGCGTGATAAACAGGATGGATTTCCCCTCGGCTGTGAGTTCCTTCATAATCCGCATCAGTTCGTCGATCTCCTGCGGTGTCAGAACTGCCGTGGGTTCGTCAAAGATCAGAATATCGTTATCCCGATAGAGCATTTTCAAAATTTCCACTCTCTGCTGCATCCCTACGGTAATATCGGAAATCAGCGCATCCGGATCCACCAGCAGATTATACTTTTCACTCAGCGCCATAACTCTGGCTCTGGCTTCCGCCGTCTGGATCATGCCGCCCTTTACCGTTTCAATCCCCAATACGATATTTTGCAGCACGGTGAAATTATGAACCAGCTTAAAGTGCTGATGCACCATACCGATTCCCAACGCATTGGCATCCAGCGGCCCTTTGATGGCAGTTTCTTTTCCCCTTACTTTAATAACACCCTTTTCCGGCTGATACAATCCGAAAAGAACACTCATCAATGTAGACTTTCCGGCTCCGTTCTCCCCCAGTAACGCATGGATTTCCCCCTGTTTCACGCGCAGCGTAATGTCATCATTCGCTATAATGCCGGGAAACTCCTTCGTTATATTCAGCATTTCGATTACATAGTCCATCCTTTACCCCCTTGGTTACGCAGCAGGAGATTGCAAAGCAATTTCCCGTTATACAAAACAGGGGTGCCCAAAAGCACCCCTGTTCTCTTCAAAATCTGTCCGGATTACTCTACAAAGTTCACCTTTGTTTTCGCCAGTGTCAGATCTGCCGTCGTGCTGTCTTCCGTACCGTTCTGAATTGTGATCTCACCGCCCGACAGTTTCGCAAACAGCGCATCATAATCGGCCTGAGAGAATGTCTCAAACTTGGAAGTATCCATGGGAAGCCCTACGCCGTCATTTTCGGCGGTAAATACGCTTGTGCTGCCGCCCGGGAAAGAGCCTGCATAGAACTGTTTCACACCTTCATATACGGAATTGCTTAACTCCTTCATCGCAGATGTGATAACCGTTTCCGACTCCGGAGACTGATCCACGTCAACACCTACAAATTTTGCGCCTGCTTCTTCTGCCGCTGCCATTACGGAGTTGCCCACTGCACCACCGCAGCCGAATACCACTTCCGTGCCGTTCTGATACCAGCTTGCCGCCATTGCCTGTGCTTCCGGTGTTGCCGCAAATGCACCTGTGTAATTATACATAACCTCTACGTCAACGCCCATTTCCTGCGCTGCCGCATCCGCGCCCTGTACGAATCCGTAACCGTAACGGATAACCGCCGGAACTGCCATACCGCCCATAAAGCCCAGTTTCGTGTAGCCGTCCTTTACGCACGCATAGCCTGCCAGATAACCGGCCTGATCTTCCTGGAAAAGAATCGGCATTACATTGTCGTTGGTCTTATAGTTGTAATCAGCGTCATGCGGTTCGCCGTCCAGCAGGATAAAGCATACTTCGGGATACTGATCCTGTACGATATACACCGGTTCCTCAAACAAAAATCCGGGGCATACAACCAGTTTTGCACCGCCTTCGATAGCAAGTCCGATTGTCTCGATATAAGAATCCGTCGTTCCCTCCTGCGGCTGATAATATTTATAGGAAATATTATTTTCCTTTGCATACCGCTCCATGCCTTCCCACGCACCCTGGTTGAAGGATTTATCATCGATCGTACCGAGATCCGTTACAAGAGCCAGCTCGTAGCTGCCGTCAGCAGACGCTTCGGATGCCGTCACCTGCTCTTCTTCCTGCGCCGGCGCTTCCGCCTCTGCTCCGTCAGCAGAACTTTCCGTTTCAGGCGCCGGAGCCGCTTCCTGCGATGCATTGCCGCAGCCCGTCAGCATAACTGCGATCATGCTGACACACAATAATGCGCTTAAAATTTTGCTTTTCATAAATTACCTCCTGTGCAAATTTCACTGTTTTCCTCTCCATCATACCGTAAAACGTTTATTTCTGCAAGTATTATTCCAAAAGGGAGCAGGATATGACAAACGCAGGAATGGATAAATTGCAGACAAAAGTGACGGGGCAGAAATCGGAAAATCTCCACACCGTAACGCCCGGGAATCCGGACAGGCATTGCATTTGACAAACACCGATTTCTCCTGCTATATTAAAATTTGTTACTTATCCATTTTTTTCAGAACGGAGGACGCCATGTAATCCCATATCCCGACAGACAAATAAACAAACCCGCAGCCGCCGAAAAATCGCAGCCGTTTCGTCTGCGTTGTCAGCGGCCGGTGTTGTATTGTCTGTCGAAGCAGTTTATTGATATTATGATAAAAGGAGGGATTATTATGGAACAGATATATAAATATCCCCGCACCCGGCACCTGGAAGGTTCCAGAAAGCAGCACGGGGACGAGGATTTGAAAAGTGTACCCTTTTCACAGATCGCAGGCAAATATCTCGTATTGGAAGAAAAGGTTGACGGGGCGAACTGCGGCATCTCCTTCGGAACGGACGGCAGGATGTATCTGCAGAGCCGCGGACATTTCTTAAACGGCGGATACGGTGAACGACAGTTCGATCTGCTGAAAACATGGGCCGGATGCTTTGAAGAACCGCTGCGGCAGCTCCTTGGCAGCCGATATATTATGTACGGAGAATGGCTGTATGCCAAACACACAGTCTTTTACGACCGGCTGCCCCACTACTTTATGGAATTCGATATTTTTGACACGCGGGAAGGAAAATTCTTCTCCACCCGCAGGCGCAGGGTGTTTTTAAGCGGCACGCCTTTTATCCGTTCCGTCCGCACACTGTCACAGGGGATCTGTAAAAGCGCCGATGAGATTGCAAAGCAGATCGGCCCCAGCCTGTTTATTTCCGGGCAGGCACGGCAGAATTTTCTGATCCAATGTCAAAAGGGCGGCGCAGAACCGGAACAGGCGCTTCGACAGACAGATCTCTCGGGCATAATGGAAGGCATCTATATCAAAGTGGAGGATGGGGATTACGTGACAGACCGGCTCAAGTTCGTGCGGCCGTCTTTTCTGAGCACGATTCTCGATTCGGAAAGCCACTGGCTCAATCGTCCCCTTGTCGCAAACTGTCTCGCCGAAGGCACCGACCTTTTTGCGATGCCTGCAGATGCACGGAAGAAAGGAGACCGTAATGAACCGCTCCGTACTTGATACCATCCGGGACGACGGCTTCTCTCTGCCCCGGATGGCAGACGCATATCCCCGGCTCTCCGCCCTGAAACAGGTTCCGCAAAATCCGGCGTTCCACGGCGAAGGTGACGCATACCGGCATACGGAACTGGTATGTGAAGCGCTGACCGCCTCCCCGGACTGGAACGGGCTGCCCACAGACCGGCAGACACTGCTCTTTCTGGCAGCCGCCTTTCACGACATCGGAAAGACGGTCTGTACCCGTGAGGAAAACGGAACCCGGATTTCGCCGAAGCACACCATTGTCGGGGAGAAAATCTTCCGCCGCATGGCCTATCGGGAAGCAGAGCGTTTCGGCCTTTCTTTCTGGCAGCGGGAAGTCGTGGCAAAACTGATTCGTTTTCACGGGCTGCCGGTCTGGTTCTGGAACAAGCAGCGGCCGGCTTTCGATCTCTGTCGGGCCGCCGAAAGCATTCCCCTGCATCTCTTATACCTCCTCTCGAGAGCGGATGTCACCGGACGTATCGCCGATACCGCAGACAGCCTTTGCGAACAGGTGGAATTGTTCCGGGATTATGTAAACGAACTCGGAATCCGGGAAACTCCCTATCCGTTTGCCAATCCGTACACACGTTTTCAGTATTTTCACAAAGACGATCTGCCACAGGATGCCGTATTGTATGACGGCACGACATTTGACGTGATTCTCCTGTCGGGGCTGCCGCTCTCGGGAAAGGACACCTGGATTGCGGAAAACGGCGGCGGGCTGCCCGTCATTTCATTGGATCACATCCGGGAGACAATGGGGATCGCACCGGGAAAACATTCCGGCCGCGTTGCACAGACCGCACTGGAGCAGGCGCGGGTTTTTCTGCGCAGGGAACAGCCCTTTATCTGGAATGCCACCAATATTGTCTGCGAGACGCGCCAGAAACTCGTCCGGCTTTTTGCGGGTTACGGCGCAAGAGTACGGATACTGTATCTGGAAGCGCCTCTGCAGGAATTGCTGCGCAGGAACCGGAAACGGGAGCGGCACATCCCGGAAACCGTTCTCGAAGATATGATCCGCAAACTGGAAGTTCCCGCGCCATGGGAAGCCTGGGAAGTCAGACTGCTTCCGCAGTGTGATTCCCCGGCGATATGACCGCGTATTTTTTCGTATCGAATAAAAAGACCGGAAACTGCATGCCATGCAGCTCCGGTCTTTTTGATATATTATGTTATTTTATGCGCCGCATTTATTTTGCAGCCAGTTCTGCCTTCAGGCTCTCTGTCAGAGCCGGTACGATCTTATTCAGATCGCCTACCACGCCGTAATCAGCCACGTCAAAGATCGGTGCATCTTCATCTTTGTTGATGGCAACGATAATATCGGACTCTTCCATACCTGCCACGTGCTGGATTGCACCGGAGATACCGATTGCGAAATATACATTGGGGCGAACCGTCTTGCCGGTCTGTCCTACCTGCAGATCTTTCGGTTTCCAGCCGGAATCCACAACTGCACGGGAACAGCTTACCGTACCGCCGAGTACTGCGGCAAGATCTTCCAGAATCTTGAAGTTTTCCGGGCTTCCGACACCGCGGCCGCCGGATACAAGAATCTTGGCATCCATAATATCAACGGTATTGGAAACGGCCTTTACCACTTCCTTGATCGTCACATATCTCTTATCCGGTGTAAATCCGGGATTGAATTCTTCGATGTTTGCCTTTGCGCCTTTGATCGGCTCGATTTTCTGCATAACGCCGGGACGTACGGTAGCCATCTGCGGACGATTGTTCGGACATGCGATCGTAGCGATGGTGTTGCCGCCGAATGCCGGACGGGTCATCAGGAGCTGATTGTGTTTCTGCTCGTCTTCTTTGCCGGGAACCGCTACCAGCGGGAAGTCACCGATCTCCAGTACGGTACAGTCTGCCGTCAGACCGGTAGCCACTCTTGCGGATACCGTAGGACCGAGGTCACGGCCGATCGCCGTAGCGCCTACGAGCATAATTTCCGGTTTGTATTTGTTGATTACGGAAGAAAGTGCATGTGCATACGGTTCCGTTCTGTAATCTTTCAATTCGGGATCATCCACAACGATGACTTTGTCTGCGCCGTACTCTGCCAGAGAATCCGCAAGTCCCTTGACATCGGAACCGATCAGAACTGCCGTTACGTCCGTATTCAGAGGAGCGGCCAGTTCTTTTGCCTTTCCAAGTAATTCGTATGCAATGCCGCTGATCTCATTGTCAACCTGCTGTGCATACACATATACGCCTTTATATTCTTCTAAGTTCATCTCGTTCACCACCTTATTTTTTAAATGACATGTTTCTCTTTGAATTTACCAACGATGTAAGCCACTGCATCTTCGGGAGAATCGGGTGTTACCTTCTCGCCTGCGCCCTTGCGTACCTTGTCGGACGCTTTTGCAATCTTAGTCGGGGAACCTGCAAGTCCCAGATTGCTGTCATCCACATCTTTCAGATCGGCTCTGCCCCATGTGGTGATCTCGGATTTGCACGCGTCAAAGATTCCGCCGGGTGTCATATAACGGGGCTCATTCAGCTCGGAAAGTGCCGTAATCAGACAGGGCATCTGTACTTCGAGCACATGGTATCTGTCATCATACTGACGCTGTACCGTAACGGTATTGCCGTCTACTTTAATGTCCTGTGCATAGGAGATAACCGGAATCTGCAGATGCTCTGCAATCTGCGGACCTACCTGTGCGGTATCACCGTCGATTGCCTGACGGCCTGTGATAATCAGGTCATATTCCAGATTTCTGATCGCACCCGCGATGGTGGTGGATGTTGCCCATGTATCCGCGCCGCCCAGTACTCTGTCCGTTACAAGGATGCCCTTGTCAGCGCCCATTGCAATGGCTTCCCGCAAAACATCCGTTGCCTTGGGAAGACCCATGGTCAATACCGTTACTTCTGCACCATACTGATCTTTTAAACGCAGTGCAGCTTCCAGACCTGCTTTGTCGTCCGGATTCATGATGGCAAGCATTGCCGCTCTGTCAAGTGTACCATCAGGGTTAAACTTAACGCCGCCCTTTGTGTCAGGCACCTGTTTAATACAAACAACGATTTTCATTGTATTTTCTCTCCTTATATTTTTCTTTCTTTTACTTAAGCAGTGCGCCGCTGATAACCATGCGCTGTACTTCGCTGGTGCCTTCGTAGATCTCTGTGATCTTGGCATCACGCATCATGCGCTCTACGTCATATTCTCTGATATAGCCGTAACCGCCGTGGAGCTGTACGCATTTGGTCGTCACTTCCATAGCAACTTCCGCCGCATATAATTTCGCTTTCGCCGCTTCCACAGAGTATACTTTCTGGGTAGCCTTTGCCATAGCCGCTTTATATACCAGCATCTGTGCCGCTTCCACCTTGGTCGCCATGTCTGCAAGCTGGAACTGTGTATTCTGGAACTGTGCGATGGAGCGTCCGAACTGTTTTCTCTCTTTTACATAGGCAATGGTCGTCTCCAATGCGCCCTCTGCGATACCCAGAGCCTGTGCGGCGATTCCGATACGGCCGCCGTCCAGTGTATGCATTGCGATTGCAAAACCTTTTCCCTTCTGGCCGAGCAGATTTTCCTTCGGGATTCTGCAGTCCGTAAAGATCAGTTCATATGTGGAAGATCCGCGGATACCCATCTTGTTTTCTTTGGTACCGAAGGAGAATCCCGGTGTTCCTTTTTCCACGATAAATGCGGAGATTTCTTTCTGAACTCTGCCGCGTTTTTCCACTTTGCCCGTTACGGCAATGATAATGTACACGTCAGCTTCCTTACCGTTTGTGATAAAGCATTTGCTGCCGTTGAGCACCCACTCGTCTCCGTCCAGAACAGCCTTTGTCTGCTGTCCCTGTGCATCCGTGCCGGCGCCCGGCTCGGTCAGACCGAACGCACCCAGTTTCTCACCTTTTGCAAGCGGGACAACATATTTCTGCTTCTGTTCTTCCGTACCGTAGGTCATAATCGGATCGATGCACAGAGAAGTATGTGCGGAAACGATAACGCCGGTCGTGCCGCATACTTTGGAAAGTTCCTCTACGCACATCGCATAGGTAAGCGGATCACAGCCCTGTCCGCCGTATTCCTTCGGCACCGGAATTCCCAGAAAACCGTATTTTGCCATTTTGTCAACGGTTCCTCTGGGGAACACTTCCGTTTCATCTACCTCCTGAGCCAGAGGCTTTACTTCTTTTTCAGCGAACTCTCTGAATAAAGTTCTCGCCATTTCATGTTCTTTGCTCAAAGTAAAATCCATGATCTTTATTCCTCCATCGTTTATTCTTTATTTGCTGTAATCATAGAAGCCCTTGCCTGTCTTGCGTCCAAGCAGACCGCCGCGGACCATCTTTCTCAGAAGCGGGTGCGGACGATATTTGGAGTCGCCCGTTTCATTGTACAGCACTTCCATAATGGCAAGGCAGATGTCCAGACCAACCAGATCGCCCAGTTCCAGGGGACCCATCGGATGGTTTGCGCCCAGTTTCATTGCCGTATCGATGCCTTCCACACTCGCAACGCCGTCCGCGTAGATGCTGACAGCTTCGTTAATCATGGGAATCAGAATTCTGTTTACAACAAATCCGGCAGCTTCTTCCACCTGTACTGGTGTCTTGCCGATTTCTTCGGAAATTTTCTTGATTGTATCAACCGTCTCAGCCGGTGTATTCAGACCTGCAATCACTTCCACCAGTTTCATAACCGGAGCCGGATTGAAGAAGTGCATACCAATTACAGGGCGGTTAATGCCGGAACCGATTTCTGTAATGGAAAGGGAGGATGTATTGGTTGCAAAGATGCAGTCTTCCTTGCAGATGTCTTCCAGCTCTTTGAATGTCTGCTTCTTAATATCCATAACTTCCAGCGCAGCTTCCACGATCAGATCGCAGTCCGTGCAGATTGTCTTAACGCCGGTTGTGATCTTTGCCAGAATCTTGTCTGCGTCTTCCTGCGCCATTTTGCCCTTTGCGACTCTCTTCTCAAAACCTTTGGCAATCTTGTTTTTTCCGTTTGCCGCAAATTCCTCGTTAATATCGCATAAGAATACTTCATACCCTTCTGTCTGCGCAAATGCCTGCGCAATTCCGGAACCCATGGTTCCTGCACCGATAATACCTACTTTCATCGTCTCTCCTCCTGATTTTTATATTGTTTCCGCCGGAAAGAAGCCGGCCTGGGCCCGCTCCTTCCGACATAAATTACAGCGCTGTAATTCGTTGTTATCTCAGCAGTTTTTAAACGGCTCTTTTACTTTTTCCTTGTTTTTGTCAAGGAAAAATGCCATGCCGTATTTCTGGTCTTCCGTCTCGAAGCAGTCGCCGAAGAGTTTCTCTTCGATTACGATCGCCGCATCCATATCCGCATCCAGTCCTTCGTTGATCGCTTTCTTGCAGTTGCGCACTGCAATGGGTGCGTTCTTCGCGATGCTGTTCGCCATCTTTTCCGCCGCCGGCATCAGCTCATCCTGCGGATAAACCGCATTGACAAGGCCGATCCGGTACGCCTCGTCCGCCTTGATATTTCTAGCGGTATAGATCATCTGTTTTGCCATGCCTGCACCTACCAGACGCGCAAGGCGCTGTGTGCCGCCAAAGCCCGGTGTGATGCCAAGGCCCACTTCCGGCTGTCCGAATACGGCGTTCTCGGAACAGATACGGATGTCGCAGCTCATGGAGATCTCGCAGCCGCCGCCCAGTGCAAAGCCGTTGATCGCCGCGATTACGGGAATCGGGAATGTCTCCAGCTTGCGGAACACATCGTTGCCCTTCTTGCCGAACGCTTCTCCCTCTGCCTTTGTCAGTGTGCTCATTTCGCCGATGTCTGCGCCTGCCACAAAGGATTTCTGTCCTGCACCCGTTACAATCAGGCATCTTACTTCATCGAGGTTTACATTGTCCAGTGTCTGATCCAATTCCTCCAGTACGGTAGAGTTCAACGCATTCAGCGCTTTCTCGCGGTTGATTGTGATAACGCCTACCGCACCTTTTTGTTCGTATAAAATAAATTCCATCGGTTTTCTCCCTTTCGCCTTGTCTTACATTTCTACGATTGTGGAGCAGCCCATGCCGCCGCCGATACAGAGTGTAGCCAAGCCTTTCTTCGCGCCTCTCGCCTGCATGCCGTGCAGCAGTGTCACGAGAATACGGCAGCCCGATGCACCGACCGGATGTCCCAGAGCGATTGCACCGCCGTTCGGATTGAGCTGTCTGTCCACATCGATGCCAAGGTCTTTGCCCACTGCAACGGACTGTGCCGCAAACGCTTCGTTCGCCTCGATAATATCAAAGTCTTCAATCTTATAGCCTGTCTTAGCCATAACTTTCTTTGTGGACGCAACCGGACCGATCCCCATTACCTCGGGTCTTACGCCTGCCAGTGCACCTGCCACCCAGGTAGCCATAGGCGTAACGCCGAGTTCTTTTGCCTTCTCTTCGCTCATAACGACGATTGCCGCTGCGCCGTCGTTGATACCGGAAGCATTGCCTGCCGTTACGAAGCCGTCCTTATTGATGGCGCGAAGCTTCTGCAGACCTTCGATCGTGGAACCTGCACGCGGTCCCTCGTCCACTTTGAATTCAACCATCTCTTTTTTCTTCTTAATCATAACCGGAACGATCTCTTTTTCAAATGCGCCGTTCTTCTGTGCTTCTTCTGCCTTTAACTGGCTCTTTAACGCAAACTCGTCCAATTCTTCTCTTGTCAGGCCCCATTCTCTGCAGATATTGTCTGCCGTTGTAATCATATGATAATCATTGAATGCATCCCAGAGCGCATCCTTAATCATGGTATCTACCAGAACACCATTGTTCATCCTGTATCCGTAACGCCCCTGCGGAATCGCATAAGGAGCCATCGACATATTTTCCATACCGCCTGCCACAACAACATCAGCGTCCCCTGCAATAATCATCTGTGCCGCCATATTCACACTGTTCAGGCCGGAACCGCATACGACATTGGTCGTAACTGCCGGTACTTCGATCGGAAGCCCCGCTTTGATGGCAGACTGACGCGCTACGTTCTGTCCCAGACCAGCCTGAATCACGCAGCCCATATACACATGGTCAACCTGATCCGGTGCAACGCCCGCTCTCTGTAATGCTTCTTTGATTACTATTGCCCCAAGCTCCGCTGCTGGTGTTGTACTTAAGGAACCTCCCATTGTTCCGATTGCGGTACGGCATGCACCTGCTAATACAATCTTCTTTGCCATTCTGTTTTTCCTCCATTTTCCATAAAAATACCTGATTGTCAGGACTCGCAATGATTGTTATTTTTTTATCATTGTACGCTGTTTTTATTGTATCATAGGGCTTTGGTTTTTGCAATGGTTTTAAGGTATCGTAATGACATATTCCTCGTCATATTCATCGTCTGTATCATCATATGTAAAGCGGATCCGGTTCTCCGCCAGCCACTCCACACCAAAGTGCACCGTTTCCGTAAAACCGTTGCCCGGATAATCGAATATCTTCTTCCGAAGCAGCAGCCCTTTTTTATAAATCGTCGGACGGCACACCAGATCGTAGCGGACGATGATCGTATTGGTCCCCTCAGGCGATACGAAAATCTCCTCCTCCGCTACCGCGACAATCCGATAACCTCCCCATAACAAAAGTACAATCATCAGCACGAAAACCGCTGTCACAATATACCTGATATATCTGCGTTTCATCTGTTTTCCTCCATAATCTAAATAAGAATCGCGCGGCAAAGTCTTTCCTGACAGAACAAAAAAACAGACGGTACATGGCTCCTGCCATGTACCGTCATACTGTCCCTTACTGGGAAACGCTCTCAGCGAATGTTCCGCATACTGCCTGGAATTTTTCAAGTCTCTTGTCCGTTACTTTCTTTGCGATATAAATAATCGAATAGTAAGCGTAATCGGTTTCACCATAAACGGTGTAGCACTCTTCCGACTGTCCTTCCAAAATCATGCCGCTTGTATCAGCGCTGATATTGGTCATGCCCGGAACGCTTGCCGGTGCATCTGCGCTTGCCACCGAGTTCATGCTGTATGTATACTCGATCGCGCTTTTTACCTCGGAAATGTCTCCGATTTCCCACTCATCCTTTACAAACTGCATTACGATGATGCCTCTTGTCTCATCCTTGCTGAAGATCGCCAGTGTGTACTCGTCACCCATATCCTCAGCGCTCCAGCTCTCGTCCATCTGGATGCTGTATGTACCGTTCGGCGCTGTAAATGTCGTCTGTGCTTCTGCGCCGCAGCCTGCCAGCATCGTCACAACGAGCATAACCGCTATCAGCACGGACCATTTTCTTTTCAGATTCAGTTTCTTCGCTTGTCTTTCTTCTTTCATTTCTTCTCCCTCTCTTAAATAGATTATTATGGAAAATTTCTACTATATACCCTATCAGTTCTTGCGGTATTTGTCAACAGAGGGATCGCGCATTTCACAAATTCGGTTCCATTCTTTTGTCTCTTCATTCTTCTGCGTCTCACACCGGTTCTGACAGAGGAAACGGGAAAGCTGATAACAGTCGATCCAGATTTCGTTGTTGCTGTCTTTCTGGGACTCGTCAAAAATCAACTGTAACCCCCAGTGCAGGTGCACGACCTTGATATTATTTACATTCTCGGTATTGCTGTAACCGGTATGGCCCATATAGCCGATCACGTCTCCCGCCGTTACCACACTGCCTTCCTTCAGCGCCTTCTGATAGGGAAAATTCTGCCGCAGATGCGCATAATAATAATACCGCTTTTTGTCGAAACTGCGGATGCCGATGCGCCAGCCGCCATACCGGTTCCATCCGAGCGCCTCCACATAACCGGACTCGACGGCAATGATCGGTGTGCCAATCTGCCCCATCATATCGTGCCCGAGATGCGGTCTGGCATAACCGTAGCTTCTGGAGACACCGAAATCATCATAATCCTCATAGTAAAACCCTTTTGCGATGGGAGAAAACGCCTTCAGGCCATAACAGTTCTCCCAGCGCAGTGTCCCGTCCTCCTGCTGCCTCTGTATTTTATAATCACCGACAAAGCCGTCCAGAATCGCCCCGTAAGCCTTTCTGTAATAGGAAAAATACTGCATGTCTTTTGTCAGTTCCCCCATCGTCGTCTCGCCGCTCCGCAGCTTTTGCGCCGCATCTGCCAGCTCTTTCTCCGTCCCCGTCGGAAATTCCCCGCCGTGTTTTGCCGCCACATATGCCAGCAAATCCACCCAGTTCAGATGCACCTTCTCGTTTTTCGTCTCCACATCCAGGCGATACGCCGCCGTCAGTATTTCCGCCGGCGCATGAAATTCCACCCATTTGATATAATCCCGCTTTTCGTTTTCCTCCGTTTCGCCGCTCCCTGCTCCTTGCGCCTCCCGCTCTGCGGCGGCCGATGTATCCGGATCCGCCGCAACAGGCAGCGCTCCCGTTTCCCTCCCACAGAAAAAAAGCCCCAGCAAAACGAGCAGAGCGCACTCCACTCTGATCGCATATCTGATATAACGCAGACGCCTCATAATTTCATCCCTGCCGCGCAGCCGTCCGCGGCATTTCCCGTTTCCGTATTCCTTTTCAATATATGAGATGGCGGAAAAAGAAAGAACACCGTCGTCGACACGCCCCTTGCCCATTCCCCCGTACAGGCGTATAATATTGGTATCTGAAACCGGGTTTTACTACATATTCCGCATGACAGGAGCACAATCATATGACAGAAAAAAAGCCACTGACCGGGCAGCAGTTACGCACTCTGCTCCCTCAGGTAAAAGAAATCGTACTATCTGCCGGAAGTTTCCTGGCGAAAACCGCCATTTCTTCCATTTCACAAAAAGAAGGGCACTCCAACTTTGTCACCGACATGGACATTGCCGTGCAGGATCGTCTGGTAGCGGCTCTGAAACCGCTGCTTCCGGACGCCTCTTACCTGCTGGAAGAAAGCGAAAATACCGCCGTGCCCGCCGATCCGTTCTGGATCATCGACCCGATCGACGGCACACGCAATTTTATCTGCGGCAACGGCATGTCCACCATTTCCGTGGGACTGGCCTCTCAGGGCCGCGCTGTCCTCGGTGTCGTATACAATCCGTTTACGCGGGAGCTGTTTTCCGCCGCCCGCGGACAGGGCGCCTTCTTAAACGATATGCCCATCCATGTGATCGAGCGGCCGCTGGAAGATGCCGTTCTCTGCGCGGGAACTTCCCCTTACTACGAAGAACTCAACGAAAAAGTCATACGGACGCTGGCCCGCTTATTTCCCCTGTGCGGCGATTTTCGCAGATTCGGTTCTGCCGCGCTGGAAATCTGCTACAGCGCCTGCGGCAAATGCGACGGTTTTTTTGAATACCGACTGAATCCGTGGGACTATACCGGCGCTGCCATCGTTATGGAAGAGGCCGGCGGCAAAATTACGACAATCGGTTCCGACCGTCTCGACTGTACGCAAAAATGCGGTATCCTGGCATGCGGAGGCAATATCTTTGACAATATCATGGAAGTGTTGACCACGACATGAAAAAGGGAAGGAACCGCCTATGAAAAATCCAAGCATCACCCCCGGCTGTACCGGCGCCGCTTTTATCATGCGGAAAGCCAGACGGCTGAAACGACTGCTGACTGCCGTTTCACTCTGCACACTGCTGACAGCGGCTGCCGTATGCCGCCCTGTCCAGGCACAGCCGGCGGAAACACTGAAACAGCCGGTGCACAACCTGCTCGAAAACAAGGGCTGTCAGGAATACTCGATACAAAAAGAGCAATACCTCGTGGAATATTCCGACACCTATGACTACTGGGACGTTCTGACCATAGAATATCCCCGTCTGGAAATCCCGGCCACCGCCGTACAGGAAACCCTGAACGCTGCTCTATATGACATGGCAATGGACCGGGTCAATTACTGGCATTTGAACCCCGATGCCGATGTCCGTGCGTTTCAGGAAGAATATTTTTCCGTTTACGCCGACGATGTCAGATGCGACATTCCCTTCCACAGTCAGTTCCTGGCAAGCGTTCATTTCCGGGAACTGTACGCGACAGGGTATCCGATCTATATGGTTAAATACACGGAGCGCGCATTGAACATGGATCTGTCAGACGGGCAGATTTATGCACTGCCGGATATATTCCGCATTGACGCCGCGTTTATCGATCTGTGGATGCAGGCCGCCGCGGCCCGCTATGGTGATATTTTTACATCGGAAGAAGACACGGATATTCTTCTGGGATGGTTTACGAACACCGATACGGAATTAAAAGATTATTATATCTGCCGGCCGTTCTTTTATCTGACCGAAGAGAAGGACTTTGTTATCGGCATTTCTCTCGATCCTCTGACAACGGCTGCCGTGACATCCGAAAATCAGAACAACACGTTTTCCGCATGGCTCTCTGCGGCAGAACTGGAACCGTTTCGGACCGACAGCGGTTTCTGGGAAAAATACGGACGCTCGGTGCCTGCCGGGTATGTTGTCCCCTGCGAAACACTGTACAATAATATCTGGCTCGGAAAGGAGGCGTCGGCATGGAGTTTTTGAAAAAAACCGGCTGCCTGATCGGGAGTTCCCTGCTGCTGGCCGCATTGCCGCCGCTGGCTGCCGCCGCGCAGGATCCGGTCTGTCCGTTCCTCTACGAAACCGACGGCGGCTCGGATTCCTACATCCGGCTGCTGGAAGACACACAGGACTATGAAGTGCAGCCCGGTGACAGTTTATGGAAAATTGCCGAAGGACTGTGGAACGACGGCGGCCGGTATCCGGATCTGTACGCGGACAATCGTTCGCAGATCCGAAATCCCGATCTGATTTACCCCGGCATGATACTGCAGGCCGCCGGCAGCGCCTACCTCAAAAAGCAGGGGCCGCCCACCGCTTTTTCCACGCCGCAGTACTGTTTCGACAGTCCGCCCGGAAGCTGGCCTGTCGGCACAACGCAGTCCGGCGAAGCCTGGGCAAATCTGGTACTTCTGGGCGACGGCATTTCCGATATTGCCTGTCTCGTTCAGGACAAAGAACCGGCAACCGTTCAGGCACTCCTGGACTGGGAAAGCTGTACCCTGCAGATTCAAAATTATGTGGCGGAACAATATCCCGACACGGTTTCCGGCCTTTCCTTCGAACGATACCGTTCCGTGAAACAGGAAGATATTTATCTGTATTCGTATACATACGCGATTGATATGGAACCTTATGGGGAAGAGGGAGAACTGCGGATTGATGTCTGTGTCGGCATAAAACTCACACAGCATCTGCAGGCACAGTTTGTCGGTTTCGGCTACGGATACGACATGCACGGCGCCGTGCGTTATGTGACGGCCAGCTTTGAAGAAAAACCTGACGGGTATGAAGACAAATCCGTATCGGTCAACGGTTCCAATATGCAGATTACTCCGGTTTCCGAATGGAGCGTTCACGGTCTTTACAACGCCTTTCCCTGGGTCGATGAATATTTCACCGCCATACTGCGAGAGTTCACAGGTGCGTCTGACCGTGATCCGGAAGAAAAGGAACGGCTCCTGCAGCAGCTTCACGCCGTCGAGATCGGACCGCTGGAATAAATTGTTCCCGGAAACGGCACGGCTTGTTTCCACCGTAAAACAAGAAAAAGACGGGTAAGAAGCAATCGCTTTTTACCCGTCTTTCTTATCCGGTCAATTACCGTTCCGGCTCGATCAGTCCGTAAGTATTTCCTTTTCTCTTATAAACGACATTGACCTGCTCGGTTTCCGCATTATTAAACACATAAAAATTATGTCCCAGCAGCTCCATCTGGATACACGCATCTTCCGGGTACATGGGCTTGATGTCAAAACGCTTCGTGCGGATGATCTTAACCTCCTCATCATCCATATAATCCTTTTCGATATATTCCTGTTTAAAATAACTGGATGCCTGTTTCTGATCCACCAGCTTGTTTTTATACTTCTTTAACTGCCTTTCAATCACTTCCTCTACCAGATCGATCGAAACATACATATCGCTGCTGACCTGCTCGGAACGGATGATATTGCCCTTTACCGGTATTGTCACTTCAATCTTCTGCCTGTCCTTCTCCACACTCAACGTCACCTGCGCTTCCGTTTCCGGTGTGAAATATCTCTCCAGTTTTCCGATTTTATCCTGTACGGCTTTTCGCAGGCCCTCCGTTACGTCAATGTTTTTTCCGCTGATTATGATTTTCATGCTGTTATCCCCTTTCCGATAATTTTTCGTGCATCCGGGAATGCTCTTAGTATATTTTACCAAATTAAAGTGTGGTTTGCAATATGCGCTGAAATTATCTTTTTCGGAGAAAAACGGCGGCTTACCGGGCGTTACGATTCGACGGGGCAACGGAAAGGAACCGCAGAGCATAAATCAAGGGCGTCCCCAAACGGGAACGCCCTGTTTTCCTGCATTTCTTAATTATTCAATAATCGCAGCCACACGGCCTGAACCTGCAGTGCATCTGCCGTTACAGTTTCCTAAAAGATTCTTCTTACCGCAAGCACATTCCGATAATTTGCGTTGGATACGATAATACCCGTCTTGCTCGTGCTTGCATGAACGATCTGTCCGTTGCCGGCATAGATGCCCACATGACCCGAATAGCACACCAGATCACCCGGCTGCGCATTGGCAAGGCCGCCCACATCGTAACCCTGGCTTCTGTCCGCCGAGGAGGAGTGCGGAAGGGAAACGCCGAAGTTCTTATACACGCTCATAACAAACCCGGAACAATCCGCACCGTTTGTCAGGCTGGTGCCGCCATACACATAGGGATTGCCGACGAACTGCATCGCGTAATCAACAACTGCATTTCCGAGATCGCTGCCGCCCGATGTGGGAGCCGGCGCCGGTGCAGGAGCTGCTTCCGCCTGCTGCTGTGTTTCCTGTCCGTTCTTCTGTGCCTTTTCTTTCTCGGCTTTTTCCTTATCGGCTCTGTCTTTTGCAACTTTCTCTTCTGCCTTCTTAGCCGCCTCTTTTGCCGCTTTTTTCGCTTCTTCTTCTTTTGCCAGTCTCGCTTCCTCTTCCTCTTTGGACTCTGCTTTTACAAAATCCGTGCGAAGAGAAACGTATTCGGAAGATACATAACCGTAGCCTTCCTCGATGTCTACCTTAACCCATCCGTCCAGTTCTTCCACAACGGATAATTCCTCATCAATCGGAACCAGGCCCAGCACCGGAGCGTTCATCCCTTCGGACTCCCGCACCTTTAATGTGGTGGTGGTGACGGTAGCCACCCGCGTTCCCACTTCTTTTGCAAGGGCAATGGCTTCCTCACCGGTCACGCAGTATTCACCTTTTACATATCCTGTCACCGTACCGGATTTAATCTTATACCATCCGTCTTCCTCTTCGATAAAATCGCCTACCGACTTATCATACAGTTTGCCAAGAATTTCTCCTTCTTCACTGGGAATACTTCTGATATTGACATAATCGTTTACCCGCGCAATCACGAGTTTGGAAAATTCCTTTTCCTCCTGAGACAGCTTTTCCTGTTCTTCCGTTTCTTTGCTGCTGGCTTCCTTTACCGAATCATCGGTTGCCTCTTTCTCTTTTTTCTTTTCATTCTTTGCCCGGGCATCCTCATTTGCCGCAGGTGTCTTTTTGCTTTCCGTATTCGATTCCTTTGCGGAGCTGCTTTTCTTTGCACCCGCCTTGGCCGCCGTCACATCTTTCGCCGATGCAACCTCTTCCTGCGAGCTTCCCTCTTCCATCGTAAGTGCAAGCCCGGCAGCCGGCAGGAGAGAGGATACGCCGGTCGCTTCCGTCCTGACGCAGGAACCGCTGATCGCTATCACCCCAATCAGTGCATATGCTGCCAATTTTGCATTCTTATGTCTCATAATGTCCTCCAAACGTGGCCTGTTTTTCGATTTATCACTATTTCCAATATGTTAAAATTTGTTACGAAATTGTTAAATCTTTAAATAAAATATATCATCGAAAACCACGTTTGTCAACACCGAACATATTTTCAAGAGGACAGGAAGTATTCCTCCACACTCGCCACCGCATTCGCGCCGTCCGCAGCGGCGGTG
>CAJUCC010000043.1 GCA_910585205.1 uncultured Lachnospiraceae bacterium | reverse complement strand
TGATGAAACCAAGAGCCGCTTTTTGTGTATCTGTTTTCAGAGGCTGTACTGTCAGTGGAATTTTAATTATGCTGCTACCGATTGTGGCAGGGGCAAATTCCATATGGTTTGCAATGCCAATCACAGAATTATTAGTTGCCATATATGCCGTATTTATGATGAGTAAATATACAAAAGCGTTATCAAAGGAGGTTTCTTTATGAACAAAATCATTACAGTAAGTCGGTAATTTGGCAGCAGTGGGCGAGAATTGGGGCGTAGATTGTCAATTAAGCGGAATTGTATCCGGCGGATTATGATTTCTCGATTTTGTTTGATACGGCTGCGAATCGGAAGATTCGACATGAGATGGAACGCAAATACACGGAGAAAACGCTCGCATATAGCAGAGAATAGCGGATTATGGTATACTACAACTGCCGGCGCGGCGTTCGGGCAGGCGTTATGAAAAGAGAGAGGTGAGGCAGATGAAGACGAAGAGCGTTACGGCGGGACTTTTGACGGCCGCACTGTTGATGCTGCTGACAGCCTGTGGGCGTGCAGGTGCGGAGACGGCCGCGCAGACAGGGAACGCGGCGCAGATAGGGCCGGAGCCCCGGACGGAGGAAGCGGCGCAGACACAATCGCAGCAGGCTCCGCAGGAGACAGAGAAGCCGGAAAGCCCGGTGGTATATGAGCAGGAGGGCGTGTATCTCGCCGTCACCCTTCCCGACGGATGGGAGTATACGATCCGGACGGCGCAGGACATGGACCAAAAAGACGATGGGATGCAGTGCGCTATCGATTTCTGGCCGGAAAGTTCCCCTGAAGCGGTTTTTTCCTTCGGGTATCAGCCGCAAAAATTCGGCATTTGCGGAACCGAGGCAGCGGTAGAGCCGTTTACACTGCAAAACGGCATAACCGGGACGATGTATACGGGGCTGCCGGGAGATTCGTTTTGGCTGACGGTAATCTATAAGACCGCGGAGCATCGGGATGATGGCGGAACATATCTGATTATGGCGTCACCGGGTGCGGCGGTATGGGAAACGACAGAAGAGGAATTTTTGCGGATACGGGATTCGGTGCAGGTCGGAAATGCGCCGGTACCGTGAGCGGATGCGAGCGTGTCAGAGGGGAGTAAATTAAAATGCGGGAGAACATACGAAAAAAAGCGGGCCTGTTTTTGTTGGTATTGGCTTTCGGCGTAATGCTTACGGCATGCGGCCGGAGGGAAGGCGGAGAAAACACAGAAGCGGGGATTCTGGAAGAGGTGTTGGAGGAAGACACCGACGGCGATGCGGAAGAATTTGACAATGCGGAGGAAACCGGGGAGGGATCGCCGGACGCGCCGGAGAGGGCGTCGGCGGATTTGCCTGCGGGAGACGGTGCGGAAGCGGCCGACGGAGAACTGCGGGAAATGTTTGGGGCGGATTGTATTGCCGCGCAGACTTTTTCGGTATCGCTGAGCGAATACAGCGGGGAAGTATGGGTTGTTCCGTTTGCGCCTTCTGCGGAAAACCCGGAATTTCGTATGCAGATCATACAGGACGGGGAAATTCTGCAGGAGATTGCGGGCTATGTGCCGGACCGGCTGGCCGGAAAAGCGTTTGACAGTCTGGATGCGGTATCTTTCTATGATGTCAATTTTGACGGCTGTACGGATATTGTGCTGATTGAGACATATGGCGGTACTGCGTTTGCGGCGGTATATTACGGCTTTCCGCATGATGCGGTGGGGGCGCATGAGCGCACGTTTACCGTGCAGGAGGCGTTGTCCGACGGTATCACGGCGCAGGCGGAAGAACTTTCTATTTCGGGAATCCGCGGCTTTCTGACAGAGGGAAAGAAAAACGGTGCGTTCGGCGATTATCGGGAAGCGTATCGGGCGGTTGGCAGACTGTGTGCACTGGAAGGCATGACAGGGTTCGATTTGATTTATTTCGATGCGGACGAAATACCGGAGCTGGTTGCCGGGAATGAGGGCTATTGCGTAAGCCTGTACACGTATGAGGCGGGGACCGTGTATCGTCTGATGGACCGGTGGCCGTATGGGGCCATGGGAAATGCGGGGTACGAATACTGTGCGCGGAAAAACAGCCTGCGGAATGTGAACAACGATTTTGCGGGCGCCATTTTGTATACGACATACATGGCGGCCGACAGTCGGCATACGCTGGACATCGTTGTACAGATCGAAACGTATAACTTTGACGATGCCAACGGAAACGGCGTGCCGGATCCGGAGGAAGAGGGATCGATCGGCTGTTACGGAGTCAGTTATATCGATGGCAGAGAGGCTTCCGATGCGGAATGTGCATCTTACGCGACAGGCGAGTATACGTATATGGAAGGCTCTATGAGCCTGGAAGAGCTGCAAAAGCGGCTGGAATCGAGTGCCGGGTGAAAATCGGAAGGAGGCGGGGAGTGAATATTGATAACTATAATAAGTATGTTACGGCAGAAACAATGATGGGACCCAACAGCGTAAGAATATTGGCGGAACTGCTTGACAAATATCCGTTGCGGCTTGCCCCCGGTGACAGGATCCTTGATCTGGGATGCGGGACGGGACTGACGAGTCTGATGATTGCCAAAGAGACCGGGGCGGATGTCTTTGCAAACGATCTTTGGATAAGCGCGGAAGAAAACGGGAAACGGTTTGCTGCGTGGGGTGTCGGAAAGCGGATAACGCCTGTCTGTGAAGATGCGAACGATCTGCATTTTCCCCAAAAGCAGTTCCGTGCCGTGATTAGCATCGATTCTTATCATTATTTTGCGGGAAGCAGGGGATTTTTTGAGGAAAAGATTCTGCCGTTTGTGGGTGATAACGGTGTGGTTTTGATTGGAATCCCCGGTCTGAAGGATGCATATGCAGGCCGTGCCCGGGCGCTTCTTTCCGATTGGCTTGGAGATGACAGCGATTTGTTTAAAAATCCGAAGTGCTGGAGAGAACTCATCGGCCACAGCGACAGAATCGAGACGGTGGAAACATGGGAAATGGATTGTTTCAACGAAGCATGGGGCGATTGGCTTGCAACAGACAATCAATTTGCGCGCGGCGACAGGCGGTATTTTGAGACGGTCATCAAACCGTACACCTGCTTTGCAGGCATTTATGTCAAAACTTCATAAAATTTTCACACAATATTAGCACTCGACCATTGTAAGTACAATGTGAAATGCGTGTTGTTTCGTCTTTGTGTGAAAGTGGCTTAAAATCAAGGGATTTCGGGAATTTTG
>CAJUCC010000042.1 GCA_910585205.1 uncultured Lachnospiraceae bacterium | reverse complement strand
TAATCAACAACCTCGCCGGAAGTCAGGTTCAGATATATTTTCCTGTCTATGATCTCACAGAAGACAATCTCATCTTTTGGGATGATTCGCCCCTCATATCCCTTTTGCACCAGCAGGCTGTCTTCACTGGCGTTTTGCATGGAATCGTAAAGGCGCTCCATCGTCTTTTCAAACTGTTTTTTATCCACCGGCTTGACCAGATAATCGTAAGCCTGTACCTCAAAAGACTGAAATACCATTTCTTTCAGCACCGTGATGAAGACCAGGAATCCCCGGAACCTGTCCGCCCTCAGTTTCCTTGCCGTTTCCATGCCGTCCATGCCCTTCATCTGAATATCCAGAAACAGGATGTCAATCTGCCCACCGTAGTTCAGCAGCTCTTCGCCGCCGGAAAACATACGGAGGCTGATTTCCCGGTTCTTTTTACGAAAGAAATCCGAAACAAAAGACCTTATATGATCCGACATATGTTTTTCATCATCACAAATTGCAATACAGATCAATGCGCCACCTCCTCTTCATTACTCTTTTCATGCTGATATAAATAAATATCTTATTATAGCCTTTCAAAAACGCCAAAACAATTTGATTGCTGTGAAATGTTTATCCGTCGCCGCGAAATGTTGTATAAAACCCGCTCTATCACTCATTAAAAAGGCGAAAAAAGCGTTTCGATTATTTCCGAAACGCTCCTTGAGAACCTGTAGATTTACACTGATTTTGTTGGGCTTCTGGTATCTTTGTTATACCCTGGATCCACATCACACAACAATTTTAGTCAGAATTTAAAATTTTTAATCTTCTAATAACACACGTTTTCTTTCTATCATTTCCCCGATTCTCTCGATATATTGGGAAACTTCCTTCACATTCTCGCACCGTTCAATCCGGCCGTCCGGGTATACCCGCTTACTGATCGAGCCGGCGCCCAGCGCCGCGATCGTCTGCATCTCCTCCATCATCAGAATATTATAGATGCCATAACAGCCGGGCCGGGCATAGCCGACATTCTCAAAATTCCCCGACATATTTTTCTGCCGGTACAGATAATACGGCTCCATTCCCATCGCCCCGGCGGACGAGGCCGCAATCTCCATCATGGCGTCCGTATTGCGGATTGCCTGCAGGCCGTTTTCCGCAATCCACCGGCTCAATCTGGACGCCCGTTTGACAGCCAGTGAATGCACCGTCAGACTGTCCGGTCCGAGCGCTTCGATCATTTCCGTCGTGCGGCGCACATCTTCCTCCGTTTCCCCCGGGAGTCCCAGAATAATATCCATATTGATGTTGGTAAATCCGCATGCCCGTGCCAGGCGGAACGCGTCCTCCACCTGCGCCACTGTATGCTGTCTGCCGATCAGATGCAGCGTTTCCTCTTTCATCGTCTGCGGGTTGACGGAAATACGCGTAACGCCGTATGCCTGTAGCAGCCGCAGTTTTTCCTCCGTAATACTGTCCGCGCGTCCCGCTTCCACCGTAAATTCCTGCACATGCGTAAAGTCAAACGCAGACCGCACACGCGTCAGAAGCCGCTCCAGCGCTTCCGGCGGCAGCGTTGTCGGCGTACCGCCGCCAATGTATACACTGTCCAGCACGCGGTCCCGGAACATCTGCGCGGTATCGGCAATCTCCCGTTCCAGCGCATCCAGATAGTCTCCCATGCGTGTCTTCCACGCGGCCAGCGGATACGAGGTAAAGGAACAGTACAGACAGGTCGTCGGGCAAAACGGAATCCCGATATAGAGGCTGTATCCGTCGCGGTAATGGATATGGGACAGCAGTTCCCGCTCCCGCCGCGCAATGTCGATACAGAGCCGTCCTTTCTGCTCGCTGACAAAATACGTGTCTTGCATATACCGGAATATTTCCGCCGGCGTCTGTCCCTGCTCCAGAAACGTCATTGCAATCCGGGTCGGGCGGATGCCGGTCAAAGTCCCCCACGGCAGTGTCCTGCCGGTATATTCGGACAACACCTGATAAAGCATCTGCTTCAGGATATTCTTAACCCGTACTTTATCGGATTCCGGCTCCAGCGCCGCTTCTCTGCGGATAACGCCGGCTCCTTCCCCCTCCGTTCCCTTACACGCAGAAAGGAGCAGAATCCGTTCCCTGCTCCTGACAATCCGGATCATCGGCAGCCCCGCATCCGAAGTAAATTCCTTCTCCCCTTCCACAAACACCTTTACATCCGACTGCGGATAAAACGCTTTGACAAGGGAATGTATATCATATTCGTATCCTTCCGTATTTACTATCACCGCTATCATTGTTTCAGCCTTCCACCATTGCCGCGCAGCCGTCCGCTCCGCCGCTGTCCTCCGCAGGATTTATCCGCAGAAGGGATTGTATTTTTTCTCATAACCGATTTCCGTCGCCTCGCCGTGCCCCGGATAAACCCGGGTCTCATCGGGCAAAACAAAAAGCTTTTCTTTCACCGAACGCACAAGCGCTCCCATATCTCCGGTCGGCAGATCCGTCCTTCCGACAGACTCCGCAAACAGGGTATCCCCGCTGATTAAAAAACCGCCGTCCGGG
The DNA here is from genome assembly GCA_910585205.1 of uncultured Lachnospiraceae bacterium. GTDB lineage: Bacteria > Bacillota > Clostridia > Lachnospirales > Lachnospiraceae > VSOB01. Next base: position 98,003 of record CAJUCC010000042.1, on the reverse strand, counting down.
AAATAGTAGCAGCAGCTTCCCTCCGTATGGCCCGGCGTAGCGATCAGCCGGCATGTGATCCCGGCAATCGTAATCTCATCGCCGTCGTTTCCGTATACGTCCACATCAGCCGTACACGCCCTGCCCGCGCCGGCGGAGACATTCAGACGCGCATCGCCGCAGAGCGCCTTTTCTCCCGCGTATGCATATACCTTTGCACCGCTGTGCTCCCGCAGTTCCGCCAGCCCCCAGATATGGTCAAAGTGTCCGTGCGTCAGCAAAATACCGGCCACCGTAAATCCTTTTTCCTGCAGTCTGTCATAAATATAAGCCCCGTTGTCAGCGGGGTCGATAAAGATAACTTCCCGCTTTCCCTCTTCGTAAACAAAATAGCAATTTGTCTGACAAACGCCCATCATCAGACGCCCGATTTTCAATTCCGCCATATTATCCCGCCGTCCTTTCAATGTCTATTACACTGTCAATGGCTCTGACCTTGTCGATAATGCGCTGCAGTTCTTCCCGGCTGCCGATCTCAAAGGCCACAATCATCGTTGCAACGCCCTGCTTGCTCACACGGGTATTCAGAGAAAGGATATCAATGTTTTTCTCGGTAAGCGCTTTGGAAATATCGGCAATCAATCCGTTGCGGTTATTGGCATAAATACTGATCTCCGCCAGATACCGCTCTCCTGTCTTATCCGCCGCCTGCCAGTCCGCATCGATCAGCCGGTCGCGCTCCATTTCGGAAAGATTGAGCACATTAATACAGTCCGTCCGGTGTATCGACACGCCCCTGCCCCTTGTGACAAACCCGACAATCTCATCGCCCGGCACCGGAGAGCAGCATTTCGAGAACCGCACCGCCACATCATCAATCCCTTTTACCACTATGCCGCTCGACGATCTGGCATGCATCCGCCTGTTGTGCCCGCCTGTTATCGAAGCCAGCACTTCCTCGTCCGTCAGCTCCTTTTTATGCTCTCTGTCATAGAGTTCCTGCATCTTATTGACAATCTGCCCCTCTTTCAGACCGCCGTGTCCGACCGCGGCCAGAACAGACTCCCAGTCCCGGAACCCGTATTTCTGCATGACATACTCCGTATACGGAGCACGAAGTATCTGCGCCGTATCAATCGATTTTGCTTTGCAGTACTGCTGGATCATCTCTTTTCCCTTGATGATATTGTCTTCTTTCAGCTCGTTTTTAAACCACTGATTGATCTTGCTCTTGGCCTGCGTGCTCTTTACCAGATTCAGCCAGTCCCGGCTCGGTCCCTTGGAATTCTGCGATGTCAGAATTTCAATCCGGTCGCCGTTTTTAATCTCGTAATCGATCGTCACCAGCTTGCCGTTGACGCGCGCGCCGATCATCTTATTGCCCACCGCGCTGTGAATCGCATAGGCAAAGTCAATCGGAGTGGAACCGGCCGGCAGATTTTTCACGTCCCCGGTCGGTGTAAAGCAATAGACATTATCCGAAAACAGGTCGAGATCGCTTTTGAGCAGTTTTAAAAATTCTTTGTTATCGGTATCCTTCTGCCATTCCAGAATCTGACGCAGCCATACCAGCTTTTCCTCCTCCTGCGCCTCCACCTTTTTGCCGTCGGATGCCTCTTTGTATTTCCAATGCGCCGCGATGCCGTATTCCGCCGCCTTATGCATTTCATACGTGCGGATCTGAATCTCAAAGGGCTGTCCGGCGCTGCCGATCAGCGTCGTATGAAGCGACCGGTACATGTTTTCCTTGGGCATGGCAATATAATCCTTAAACCGCCCCGGTATGGGTTTATACATTTCGTGGATCGCCCCAAGCGCCGCATAGCAGTCTTTTACCGTATTTACGATAATCCGCACCGCAAACAGATCATAGATCTGATCCAGCGTCTTATCCTGGTTTTTCATTTTTTTATAGATACTGAAAAAATGTTTGATCCGTCCGTCAATCTTCGCCTCTATGCCGGCGGCGCGGACGTGACTGCTGACTTCATCCACAATAGACTGGATATATTTTTCGCGGACACTTTTGCGGACCGCGATCTTATCCACCAGATCATAATAAACTTCCGGTTCCAGATATTTCAGAGACAGGTCATCCAGCTCAATCTTAATCCGGGAAATGCCAAGCCGCTGTGCAATGGGGGCGTAAATGTCCATCGTCTCCTGTGCAATGCGCTTCTGTTTTTCCGGCGGCATATGCTTCAGCGTCCGCATATTGTGCAGCCGGTCCGCCAGTTTAATCATAATAACGCGAATGTCCTTCGCCATGGCGAGAAACATCTTCCGCAAATTTTCCGCCTGCATTTCCACCCGGTCGCTGTCGCCCGACTGCGCATGGGTGCTGCCCGAAAGCTGCAGCTGCTGCAGCTTGGTCACACCATCCACCAGAAGGGCCACATCCGCTCCGAACTGCGCCGTGATCTCTTCCTCTGTCATAATCGTGTCTTCCACGACATCATGGAGCAGTCCGGCTACGATTGTCTCTTTGTCCAGTTCCAGATCCGCCAGTATGATCGCCACACAGAGCGGGTGGATAATGTATGGCTCACCCGATTTGCGCACCTGATTCCTGTGGGCCTCATAAGCAATCTGATATGCTTTTTCAATCATGGAAATATCATCGGAAGGATGGTATTTCCTGACATGAGAGATCAAATCCTGATACAGCGCTTCAGGGCTCTGAAACTCCGCAATCGATTCCATTCTTCCGTCATCAAATACACTTTCTTTTTTCGCTTCCGTCATATATCATCACCAGCCCGCATTTTTTTAGCATTTCCTGTTTATTTGCCCTCATAGACAATAGCCGATTCCAGCCTGTAATCCCGAATCCGCTCTCTGCCTTTCAGTCCCGCCAGCTCCATCAGCACCACAATGCCGACTACCTCGCCGCCCAGAGACTCAATCAGCTTCACCATCGCCTCTGTCGTGCCGCCCGTGGCGATCAGATCATCCACGATCAGAACTTTCTGTCCCTTTTTCACGGAATCTTTATGCATCTCTATCGTAGCCTTGCCGTATTCCAGATCATAGTCGACGGATACCGTCTCGCATGGCAGTTTTCCCGCCTTGCGGATCAGAACGAACGGTTTTTTATTGTTGTAAGCGATCGGCATTCCGAAGATAAAGCCTCTCGACTCAGGCCCTGCTATCACGTCATATTCCAGATCTTTTATCTTTTCCTGCATCGTGTCAATGGCAAGATGCAACCCCTCCGCGTCCTGCAGAACGCTCGTCACATCACGAAAAATAATTCCCTCTTCCGGAAAATCCGGTATGCTTCTCACGTATTCTTCTAACTTTTTCATATTTCGTACACCCTTTCCCAAATATCGTGCGGTATAATCTCTGCCGAGATTATACCATACTTCCCAATATAATTTCTACCAGTCTGCTGCATTTTCTTCTTCCGGTATCACGGTATGTTCCTCCGTCATATCGGGATATTCATAATGGCCGAGCAGTTTTCCGTAATAATTGGCTCTGCTGTAGCTGTATTTTGTCACGCACGGCACCGGTCCCGGCGGCTGCACCCCTGCCATGGCAAGAAAGATCTCGCCGTCCGTATAGGCGATATAAGCATCCATATCAACTTCCGCATTTCCCCTGCGCCCTTCCATAATGCCCTTTTCCACAAAATGGCGCAGCAATTCCGGCGGATTGAAGCCGATGGATGTCTGCAGCTCCGGGTTGGTTTCATAATAATAATCCGGATCAAATACCGCGGAATAATCTCTGCCATTATATGTATAATCGGTGACATCTGCCTGTGGTTTATTTAACAGGTAGGGATTTTTCAGGCAGTCTGTCAATATCTGATAGTAGGTGTCCGCCTCACCCTTTCTCTCCAGATAGTCGGCCGCATAATCGGCCAGCTCCTGATAGTCAAGCAGGTAGCCGTTGTCGAGAAACATCTCCAGATTGCGGTAAGCATTGCTGACAAGGTTCATCGGCAGCTCCCGCCGATCCCATTCCCCGTCCGCACAAAAGTTCCAATAGCTGCGCTCCACCTCCGGCAGATACAATACCGACCAGGAGGAATCCGATGTCCCCATCATCTCCTGCATCCGGGCAGAAGTCGTAAAGACCGTATTGCGGCATACGTCTTCTGCCGCGGTATCCGCACCGGCATCACGGTCCGCTCCGCCGTCTGTGTCTTCATCCGTCTCCGCCCTGTCTGCCCGGCTCTCCGCAGTCTCCTCCGCCGCTTTACTCTTTATCAGCGGGAGTTTACTCTGCGGCTCCGCAAAGGCGGTGAGCGAAATACCGGTAAACAGCGCTGTCATCAGCATCAGGCCCGTTATCATCCTTCTTTTCATCATGCACCTCCGTAGCGATAGTCTCTTTTCGTTGTCCCTTAAGGTTTTTCCGGTGTTTTCCTGTCGGCAATTCTTTTATCCGCGATCTGTTCCGGAGAAGCGTTCCTGTCCGTCCCGACCGGATTCCGTTTCCATACGGTATCCGTACCCATGCGTATATTTTAGCAAAGGTTACGATGCATTTCAAGTAAACTTCGGCCCGGCGCTGCGTACAAAGGATTTCCTCTATGACAAAAATACTCCGCATACCGGTATAACCGGATACGGAGTATCTTTTCTGTCATGGTGCCGCTCCGCGAAGCGTTACATCATGCCGCCCATGCCGCCGCCTGCGGGCATTGCGGGTGCATCTTCTTTGATATTTGCCACAACGGATTCCGTTGTCAGAAGTGTGGATGCAACACTTGTTGCATTCTGCAGTGCGCTTCTTGTCACTTTGGCCGGGTCAAGAATGCCTGCAGCCACCATATCCACATACTCGTCTTTCAGCGCATCGTAGCCGACGCCGACTTCGGACTCTTTTACCTTGTTGATTACAACGCTGCCTTCCATGCCTGCATTGGCAACGATAAAGTAAAGCGGAGACTCCAGTGCTTTCAGCACAATGTTTGCACCGGTCTTTTCGTCGCCTTCCATCGTATCAGCCAGTTTTGCCACTTCTTTTGCGGCATGAATATATGCGGAACCGCCGCCGGAAATGATTCCTTCTTCCGCTGCTGCCCTTGTCGCGTTCAGCGCGTCTTCCATGCGGAGTTTTGCTTCTTTCATCTCTGTTTCCGTCGCTGCGCCGACACGGATAACCGCCACGCCGCCGGACAGTTTTGCCAGTCTCTCCTGCAGTTTTTCCTTGTCAAAATCAGATGTTGTCTCATCCACCTGTCTCTTGATCTGGGAAATTCTTGCCTGAATCTCTTCTTTGTTGCCGGCACCGTCCACGATGACGGTATTCTCTTTCTGAACTTTGACAGATTTTGCACGTCCAAGGTCTTCCAGCGTCGCTTCTTTCAGGTCAAGGCCGAGTTCATCGGAGATCACTTTACCGCCTGTCAGGATGGCAATGTCTTCCAGCATGGCCTTTCTTCTGTCGCCATAACCGGGCGCCTTAACTGCCACTACGTTAAAGGTACCGCGCAGTTTGTTTACGATCAGTGTCGTCAGCGCTTCGCCTTCCACGTCTTCTGCAATAATCAGCAGTTTTGCACCGGACTGTACCACCTGCTCCAGCATCGGCAGAATCTCCTGGATATTGCTGATCTTCTTATCGGTAATCAGGATATACGGGTCATCCAGAATCGCTTCCATCTTATCCATATCGGTTGCCATATATGCGGAAATATACCCTCTGTCGAACTGCATACCTTCCACAAGGTCAAGTTCGGTCTTCATGGTTTTGCTCTCTTCGATTGTGATAACGCCGTCACCGGTTACTTTTTCCATGGCATCCGCAACCATATTGCCGACTTCTTCATCACCGGAGGAAACTGCCGCAACTCTTGCAAACTGCTCTTTGCCGCTGACTTTTGCACTCATTTTAGCGATTGTTTCCACTGCACAGTCGGTGGCTTTCTTCATACCCTTGCGCAGGATAATCGGATTTGCGCCCGCTGCCAGATTCTTGATTCCTTCATTTACCATCGCCTGTGCCAGAACGGTAGCCGTCGTTGTGCCGTCGCCTGCCACGTCGTTTGTCTTGGTGGCAACTTCTTTTACAAGCTGTGCACCCATATTTTCGAATGCATCTTCCAGTTCAATCTCCTTTGCAATGGTAACGCCATCGTTGGTGATAAGCGGAGCGCCATAGGATTTGTCCAGAACGACATTTCTTCCTTTCGGTCCCAGTGTAACACGTACCGTATCTGCCAGTTTGTTTACACCGGTCTCCAAAGCGCCTCTTGCTTCTGCTCCATATTTAATTTCCTTTGCCATATTCGTCATCTCCTAAATTATATTAATCAGTTACGCAATTACTGCTAAAATATCGCTCTGTCTTACAATGATAAGCTCTTCATCATCCAGCTTTACATCGGTTCCGGCATATTTGGAATAGATCACCTGATCGCCCACTTTTACTTCCATCTTTACTTCTTTGCCCTCTACAACACCGCCCGGTCCAACTGCAATCACTTCCGCCTGCTGAGGCTTTTCCTTGCTCTGTCCGGGAAGAACGATTCCCGATTTGGTTGTTTCTTCTGCAACTAACTGCTTTAATACGACTCTGTCACCTAATGGTACTAATTTCATGTAGACTGCCTCCTTTACGATTTGCCTTTACCATTTCCTCTATTAGCACTCGTTCGAGTTGAGTGCTAAGAACTATCCATATATTAGTTTTTTGCCTGTGCTTATGCAACTCAATTCATCAGTATATTTCTGTTGTTTTCTCTTGTTTTTATAGTATTATCTCCGTTTTTCTCTTATTTTCTTAAGTTTATCACTATCTGCCGATTTAATATTTATTTTAGATTTTATATTTCGTTTTCGCGGCATGCCTGTCATTTCCGCACAAAATAACAGGAAACGGCAATAAAATTGTCGTTTCCTGTATCGTCCGGCATGCTGTCTATTTCACGTTTTTATGCAGTCTCGCCTGATAAGTGGGATCCTGCTTGATCTCAAATTTATTCTCAAACATCCGGTATTCCGCATCCGCAAACACGTCTTCCAGTTTTTCTTCCACGTTACTTTTATACATCAGCCCCACTGCCACGGAGGGTGTCAACTTTGTATCGACATAATCGTTACAGCGCTTCTGAATCCGCTCCATGTAGTCTTCCGCCTCACCGTCCTCCGGCGCCGGAATAATGATATGGAACACGTCACCGTCCACCCGGCCAAGCAGATATTCTTCGCCGGCTTCCTCTTTGAGAATCTGCGCCACAATCCGAATCAGGCGGTCGCTCTCCTCGTCCCCGAAGTGGTCGTTTGCAAATTTCCAGTCATTGATATTGGCTTCCACGGCGGCAACCGGAACAATCTCCGATTCGTCCATCGCCTTCATCCGCTCTTTGAAATATGTCTTATTGAAAAGGCCCGTCAGGACGTCTTCTTTTTCGCCCACCGTTCCGTTTTTCCGTTCCAGTTCCATCTCATCTATGTATACGGCGCTCTCCCGGTTCCAGAAAACTTCCTCTCCAAGCCGTTCCCACATCCGAACAAGCTGCTCCAGAAAATCTGCCGCAAGCCGTTCCTTTCCGGCCACGACCTCTTCTTCCCGTGTATACACATGTCCGACCGTCCGGTTTGCCACCCGCAGTTTCCTGCCGGGTTCTCCCACCACCTCCGGTGTGAAATCCGCGAAATTTCCCACTGCTGCCATCTTTTCCCCGTGCCTGTCCGTCAGGAGAATCTTAATCCCTGTCAATTCATGCAAGAGCCGCATCTGCCCTTTCAGCGTTTCCACCTGATACAGATTGGAAAGCCTGTAATTTCTTATGTTCTCCTTCAGCCTTTTCTCCAAAGGCAGCGCTCCATATCCCATAAAATATACCTCTCATCCCTTTGATTTCCCTTGTCTGACCGCCTCCGGCCCAACCTGCAAATGCCCGCGGCAGACTGTGTTTTTATTATACAAAAAAAGGCCGGGAGATTCAAGAGGATATGGAATTTACTATGCCTGACAGGGGGATCGCCGTCTATTCCGGCTTCTCCTCCACGGCGTCATCCCCGCCGCCGTCTGTCTGCCCGGGAGCCGGCGTTTCCACTTCGGCATTCTCTGTCTCCGTCAATTCCGTTTCACCGTCAGCCGCGTCCTTTGCCTCTGTGCCGTCTGCCTCCGTGTCTTCCCCTTCCGCGTCATCCGCGCTGCCGTCCTCTGCGTCAGGTGTCTGCGTATCTTCGGCCGGCGCCTCCGTATCTTCCACCGGTACCTCTGTATTTTCCACCGGTGCCGTCGTCTCTGTTTCCGGCGATACATTCCCTTCCTGCGCACCGCATCCGACTGCCATCGCCGATGTCATCATAACCGCCAGCATGACTGCTGCCATTCTCTTTTTCATAATCATTCCTCCTGTCTGTAACTGTATTATCTTTACAAGCAGGAGTATATAAGGTTCTTTTTTATTTGTAAACACTCTGTGAACAAAAATAAGGTTTTCTTAAAATATGTTCATTTTTTATTCATATTCTTAAAAAAACCTAAAGAGACGGGTACAGCTTTTCCAGAATCTCCACACACCGCTCAATGCCCAGTCTGCCCCGGTCCAGGGAAATATCATAGTTGCCGATGTCGCCCCATTTGTATTCGGTATAATAATTGTAATATGCGCTCCGCTGTTTGTCCGTTTTGCGGATCAGCGCCGCCGCCTCTTCCCGGGAAAGATTATAATGCCGTTTGACCACTTCCAGCTTTGTCTCCATATCGGCATGAATAAATACGCTGAGCATCCTGTCATTATCCCGCAATATGTAATCCGCTCCCCTGCCGATGATAATGCAGGGATTCTGGCCCGCCAGATCCTTGATAATCTCCGCCTGCAGGTTGAACAACTCCTCATTCATGGGAATTTTTTTCATCCGATATTCCAGTCCCACTTCCATGGAAAACTCATACCACTTCCGGTTAATCCGCTTTTCATCCACTTCCAGAAGCGACGTATAATCCGCCTCACTCCGTTTCGATGCCATTTCAATCAATGCCATATCATAATATGGTATATGCAGCCTGTCCGACAAAGCCTTTCCGATTTTTCTCCCGCCGCTGCCAAACTGGCGGCTTATCACGATTACCTGATTGCTCATTTACGTCATCTCCTTTCCTGTTATTATCAGTATAACCGGTAAACAGGCGCCTGTAAATAATTCTCTCCTATCTTTTCCCTAAGCGGTAATCATGTAATGTTTGAATCCGTTTACCAATTCTCATATATTTTGTGTTATAGTATTCTGTGTATTTTCATCAGAAATGGGAGATGTGTCAGACAATGAGATTAAAGAACGTTTTAATTGTTGTGAGAGATATTGAAAAATCAAAACAGTTTTACAAAGATTTGTTCGGTCTTGATTTGGTACTTGACAATGACGGTAACATGATTTTAACGGAAGGACTTGTGCTTCAAGACGAAAAAATCTGGAAAAAGTTTTTGGGGAGAGATATTATTCCGAAAAACAATTCCTGTGAACTTTATTTTGAGGAACAGGATATAGAGGCATTTATTGAAAAACTGGAACAGTCCTACCCCGCAATCCAATATGTGAACAGACTTATGACGCATAGCTGGGGACAAAAAGTAATTCGTTTTTATGATTTGGACGGCAATTTGATTGAAGTGGGGACACCGATGTGACGCGATCAATTCCCGTCTCCCACATCACATATTTTCCTTGCAAAATCCTGTATTTTCTGTAAAATAGGTAAGGACGAGAAAATCAATATAGTATAAGAAAGGTTAGAATCTATGATCAGTGCAAATAATGTTACCTATCGGGTGGGCAAGAAAGCCCTGTTCGAAGATGTCAATATTAAGTTCACGGAGGGCAACTGTTATGGTCTGATCGGCGCAAACGGAGCCGGAAAATCCACATTTCTGAAAATCCTCTCCGGCGATCTGGACACGACAAAGGGCGATATTGTGATGACGCCCGGCCAGCGGCTTTCCGTTCTGGAACAGGATCATTTCAAATATGACGAATATCCGGTTATGGATGTCGTGATTATGGGCAATGCACGGCTCTATCAGATAATGAAGGAAAAAGACGCGATCTATGCCAAGGAGGACTTTTCCGACGAGGACGGCATCCGGGCCAGTGAACTGGAGGCGGAATTTGCCGAGATGGACGGCTGGGAAGCGGAATCGGGCGCAGCCATGCTGCTGAACGGTCTGGGAATCGACACCCAATTCCACAATGTCACAATGAAGGAGCTGGACGGCAGCGAAAAAGTAAAGGTACTACTTGCCAGAGCGCTGTTCGGCAATCCCGACATCCTGCTGCTGGACGAGCCGACCAACCACCTCGACCTCGACGCCATCGCATGGCTGGAAGAATTTCTCATCAATTTTGAGAATACGGTTATCGTCGTCTCCCACGACCGTTATTTCCTGAATAAAGTCTGTACGCATACGGCGGACATTGACTACGGAAAAATACAGCTCTACGCCGGGAACTATGATTTCTGGTTTGAATCCAGCCAGCTTCTGATTAAGCAGATGAAGGAAGCCAATAAGAAAAAAGAAGAAAAGATCAAGGAGCTGCAGGAATTTATCTCCCGTTTCTCCGCCAACGCCTCCAAGTCCAAGCAGGCCACCTCGCGTAAGCGTGCGCTGGAAAAAATCGAACTGGACGAGATCAAGCCGTCCAGTCGGAAATATCCCTATATCGATTTCCGGCCCGACCGTGAAATCGGCAATGAGGTGCTCTCGGTCGAAGGGCTTTCCAAGACCGTCAACGGCGAGAAAGTGCTGGACAATCTTACTTTTATCCTCGGCCATGACGACAAAGTCGCATTTGTCGGAAGCAACGAGCTGGCAAAAACAACCCTCTTCCAGATTCTGATGGGCGAGATGGAACCGGACGAGGGAACCTACAAATGGGGCGTCACAACCTCACAGGCGTATTTCCCCAAAGACAGCACACAGGAGTTTGACAACGACCTGACAATCGCCGACTGGCTGACCGGCTATTCCGCTATCAAAGACGTAACCTATGTCCGCGGTTTTCTGGGCCGGATGCTCTTTGCCGGCGAAGACGGGGTTAAAAAAGTCCGAATACTCTCCGGCGGTGAAAAAGTGCGCTGCCTGCTCTCCAAAATGATGATCTCCGGCGCAAACTGTCTCGTGCTCGACGAGCCGACCAACCATCTGGATATGGAATCCATCACCGCGCTCAACAACGGACTGATTAAATTCCCCGGCGTTGCGCTGTTTTCCTGCCACGACCACCAGTTTGTGCAGACAACCGCCAACCGCATTATGGAGATCCTTCCGGACGGACGTCTGATCGACAAAATCACGACATATGACGAATATCTGGAAAACGATGAAATGGCAAGAAAGCGCACGGTTTACACGGCGCAGAAAGAAGAAGACGACAACTGAGGCGGAGCGATCGCTTATGATAGACTTACATGTACATTCCAATAAATCCGACGGCACCATGACCCCCGCGCAGCTTGTCCGCTATGCGGTGGAAAAGGGCCTGACCGCTTTTGCGCTGACCGACCACGATACGGCGGACGGGCTGGAGGAAGCCCTGACCGCCGCACAGGGACAGCCTGTGACGGTTGTGCCCGGCATCGAATTTTCCACCTCCTATGAGGAGAAAGACGTGCATGTGCTCGGGCTGGCCATTGATTACAAAACGCCTGTTTTTTTATCGGCGCTGACAGACTTTATCGCCTCCCGGACGCAGCGCAATGAAAGAATGTGCCGGAAACTGTCCGAATATGTCAATCTTTCCATTACCTATGAAGATCTGCAGCAGGCGTTTCCCGGCGCCGTAATCACAAGGGCGCACTACGCCCGGTATCTGCTGGAACACGGATGTGTGGGCAGTATGCGCGAAGCCTTTGACCGCTATATCGGCGATCATGCGCCCTGCTTTATCCCCCGGGAAAAGGTAACGCCCGTGCAGGCTGTCGGGCTGATCCGAAAAGCGGGCGGCGTACCCGTACTGGCACATCCGCCCCTCTACCGCATGAGCGATGCCCGGCTGGACCATCTGGTGCGGACATTGACGGAATGCGGACTGGCCGGTATCGAGGCCATCTATTCCACCTATACCGCCGGAGAAGAAACCCGGATGAAAAGCCTTGCCCGCCAATATGGCCTGCTGATTACCGGCGGCTCCGATTTCCACGGCTCCAATAAGACGGATATTGATCTCGGATGCGGAAAAGGCAGACTGGCCGTACCCGACTCTATTCTGGATGATCTGTACCGCTTTCGGGATACCCACTGAAAATAAAAATAGGGAGGAAAAAACAGAAATGGAAAAGAAAATATTTTTTACGGATCTGGACGAAACCCTTCTGACAAGAGAAAAAACAATGACACCGGCCACCATTGCGGCCGTGGAAAAGCTGACTGCCATGGGCCACTATATCGCCCTGACATCCGGCCGGCATTTAAACAGTATGAAAGAGGCCCGCAGCCTCCTGCCGATCTCCGACCGGGGTCTGTTTTACATATCCGATAACGGCGGACAGATCGTCAGCGCGGAGACAGGAGAACGCATTTCCGAAATCCGCCTCACAATGGAAGAAACCGCCTGTCTGCTGCGTGCGGCGGAGGAAGCGGGCATACACAGCCATGCCTACACCGATACTTCAATTGTCAGCAGGAAGATGTCGCCGGAACTTGTCTTTTACCGGAAAACGATCCATCTGCCCGTTGTACTGACAGACAATATCGTCGGCGAACTGCAGGAGCCGCCTTTCAAATGCCTGGCCATCAGTCTGGAAGGCCGCCATAAGCTTGAAGCGCTGCGCGAATCGCTGCTGCCGTGGGCTCAGGGACATATCACACTGATCTGCTCGACAGACCGTCTGCTGGAAATGTTCCCGGCCGCATCGGGAAAAGGCGCCGCCCTGAAACGGCTGGCACAGCATTTGCAGATTCCCGTTTCCCGCACGATGTCCGCAGGCGATCAGGACAATGACATCTCCATGCTGGAGGCCGCCGGTCTGGGTGTCGCCATGTGCAACGGCTCACAGAGCGCACGCGACGCGGCGGATGTTATCACAAAAACCGACAATAACCATGACGGTCTGGTGCCTTTTCTGGAATCGTTCTTTGAACTGTAAAGCTCCTAGCCTTCCACGATCAGATACCGGCCGTCGCCGACCGCAAATACTTCGTCCGCTTCCAGTATCGCTTCTTCGTCCGCCCCTTCCACATCGATACCGGCGGCATCGAAATAATCCCAGACCGCCTGCGGAGAATCCACGACCACGGCCATGCAATCCTCCAGAAAATGTTCTGCTTCCGCCGGACTCTCCGCTACCGTCTCCGGGAAAAGCTGAAGCTGGTGTTTTAAGAAACATGCCAGCACCGCATCATCAAACTGCATATCTTCTCTCCTTTCTCCTGTCCGGGCAATGTCGCTGCCATATCCGGGAAAGCCGGATTCCCTTACAGCAAATCCAGCAATTCCAGCGGATGGGCAATAATTGCGTCGGCATGGTTTTCTTCCAGTTCCGCCCGGTCGCGAAATCCCCACAACACACCGACCGTAAAAGCGCCGGCATTTTTTCCGGTCTGCATATCCGTATTGGTATCGCCCACATAAAGCATGTCCGATACCGGAATATCCAGTTTTTCCGCTATAAGATATACGCCGTCCGGACTGGGCTTTTTCTCGATCTCCGGCGTCTGTCCCTGTACCACATCAAATATATCATCCCCAAACAGATCGTGAATCACTTTACAGGTATTCGGGTGGGGCTTATTGGAGAGTACCGTAACCCGCACCCGGCGCTTTTTCAGTTCTTCCAGCAGCTCGGGAATGCCCCGGTAAGGTTTGACCTGATACATACAGTCTACCGCAAACAGTTTATCGTATTCCGTCTTCACACTGTCATACAGATCCGTCCGGTCCCGCTCCTGCGCCTGCAGGGTGCGCCGGATCAGTTCCGCCGCGCCGTCTCCCACAAAATACCGGTACCGGTCAACCGCAAAAGGCTGCAGCCCGAACGCTTCCAGCGCCCGATTGGCGCAGTAGGCAATGGATACAATGGAATCCGAAAGTGTTCCGTCCAGATCAAAAACAACCGCTCTTTTCATATGCGTCTCCTTCTACAAATATCGTTTTAATACCTGATACAATGCGGCGACCGGCAGTCCGAGCACGGTATTGTACTCGCCCTCTATCCTGTCCACAAATACGGCAAAACTGCCCTGAATGCCGTAAGCGCCGGCCTTGTCCATCGATTCCCCTTTCGCGATATAACCGCGGATCTCGGCGTCATCCATGGCATGTACGGTGACAACGGCGCTTTCCGAAAACGTATCGTATGTTATGGTATCCGCCGCCCGGCACATCACCGTGACACCGGTATAGACCACATGGCTCCTGCCCTGCAGCCGGTGCAGCATGGCAAAGGCTTCCTCCTGCGTATGCGGCTTTCCCATCACTTCGCCGTCGCAGACCACGATCGTATCGGAACCGATTACGATCGCATCCGGCTCCTGCCCGTCTTCCCGCACCGTCCAAGGCAGCCGGGCAGTCACATCCTCCGCTTTCTGAAACGAGAGATTTTCCACAATCTCTCCCGGGGTGCTGCCCGTTACGATCTCTTCTTTTTCACTTGGCAGAATCTGAAATGTCAGTCCCATCAGCGCCAGCAGTTCCCTGCGCCGCGGCGACGCCGATGCCAGTATAATCTGTTTTTCTTTCCGCCCTGCTGCGTTCTTCGTTTCCATTTTGTATGCTTTCCTGTCCGTTTCTTTTTTGTCTGCTGCTTTTCGCTATTCTTCGATATGGATTTCCGGGATAAAGATGCGGCTGTGGTAGGCCTCCTCCCTTCCGGCGGCCCGTTCCATGGCCTCCTGACAGAATGCCTCCTGTGAATCCAGTCGTTCTTTTCCCCGCCCGTCCACTTTTTCGTATGTGTTATCCTTTGTGAGCACGTTTGCCTTGACGTTGTCTTTTAACTGCAGATCCAGTATGTGCATCACCTTCTGCTTCAATTCCTCTTTTTCGATCGGAAAGAGGATTTCCACACGCCGCTCCAGATTCCGCGGCATCCAGTCCGCGCTCCCCATATAAAATTCCGGCTCACCGTTATTTTCAAAGTAAAAGATACGGCTGTGTTCCAGGAAATTTCCGACGATCGAGCGCACTTTGATATTCTCACTGACACCGGGAATGCCCACGCGCAGACAGCAGACGCCCCTGACAATCAGATGAATCTTCACGCCGGCCGTACTCGCTTCGTACAGGGCGGCGATGATGTCCCGGTCACAGAGAGAATTGACCTTGGCTATGATTTTCGCCTTCCTGCCCTGACGGGCATATTCCGTCTCCCGGCCGATCAGGGAAAGGAAACGGTCCTTCAGCCACAGCGGCGCCAGCGCCAGTTTATTCCAGCTCCGGGGTTCCGAGTAGCCGGACAGCATATTGAAGACGGCCGTGGCATCCTCACCGATAGCCTCACTGCATGTCAAAAGCCCCGTATCGGTGTACAGCTTGGCCGTGGCGTCATTGTAATTCCCCGTTCCCAGGTGGACATATCTGGCGATGCCGTCCTCTTCCTGCCGCACCACCAGCGTAATCTTGCTGTGCGTTTTCAGTCCCACCAGTCCGTAAATAACATGGCAGCCCGCCTTTTCCAGCATCTTTGCCCACACAATATTATTTTCCTCGTCAAACCGTGCCTTTAATTCCACCAGCACCGACACCTGTTTGCCGTTTTCGGCCGCCTGTGCCAGCGCCGCGATAATCGGCGAATTGCCGCTCACCCGGTATAATGTCTGCTTGATCGCGAGCACCTGCGGATCTTTCGCCGCCTGTTTGATAAAATCCACCACCGGCGTAAACGTCTGGTACGGGTGGAATAACAGAATATCCTCCTTGCGGATCTTCTCGAATATACTGCCGTCTCCTTCCATCTCCGGCACCGGCTGCGGTGTATAGCCCGGCTTTTTCAGATGGTCAAACCCTTCCATGCCGTACATTTTCATCAGAAATGTCAGATCCAGCGGTCCCGCGATGCGGTACAGATCTTCCTCTTTGATATGCAGTTCCTTTTCGATAATCTTCAGCAGCCGTTTGTCGATGCCGGCCTCCACTTCCAGCCGGATCGCCTTGCCCCACTGACGCTTTTTCAACTGTTTTTCGATCTCTTTCAGCAGATCGGCCGCCTCGTCCTCCTCGATCGTCAGATCGGCGTTGCGCATAATGCGGAACGGATGCGCACACACAATATCATAGCTCAAAAACAACTGATCGATATTTTTCTCGATAATTTCCTCCAGCAGAATCACCTTGCGCACATCACTGTGGGACGGTATTTCCACAATGCGGGACAATACGCTCGGCACCTGTACCGTGGCAAACTCCAGCTCTTTTTCCTCACCTTTCTTCCGCACCAGCGCGCCGATATTCAGAGATTTATTGCGAATCAGCGGAAACGGGCGGGAGGAATCGACTGCCATCGGCGTCAGCACCGGATAAACATTGTTTTTAAAATACCGGTCCACATATTCGCCTTCCTCTTTTGTCAGTTCCTCATGCGTCTGGATGACATGCAGTCCGTTTTTTTCCAGAAGCGGCAGCAGCGAACGGGTATATGTAGAATACTGCGCATTGACCAGTTCGTGCGTTACCCGGTCCAGCTCGGCAAGCTGCTCCTGCGGTGTCATGCCGGCAATATCCGGTTTGTCATACTTTACCGCCACCATATCTTTCAGGGAGGCCACCCGGATCATGAAAAATTCATCCAGATTGGACGCCGTAATACTTAAAAATTTCAGCCGTTCGAACAGCGGAATCGTTTTGTCCCGCGCTTCGTTCAGCACCCGGGTATTGAACAGAATCCAGCTCAGTTCCCGGTTTGAATAATACTTCGGATTGGTATAATCTGTTTTTTTCTCTTTCTCCGCCATCGCTATATTCCCCTTTTTCTTTTAATAACAGGTGTTACCTCGAAAATTTCCTCGAAAAACGCCGCCTTTGATGAAAACAGTCCCTTCTCTACGGTAATATCATAGGGTGTATTAACCGTCAGGACAAGCTGTCTGTCTTTCAGCAACGCCGTGATGTCCCGGAATTTTTCCTTATGGCTCCGGTCCAGTCCGGTCGCCACACGCAGGATCGCCGTCAGCTTCGCCACAACCAGATACGAATGTTTATCGGCGATGCTTCTGCCGTCGTGATAATAGTCAAAATCCCGGTAGTTATACCGCACCACATTTGCCACGATCTCCCGCTCTGCGTGGGAAATGCCGATGATCTCCGTTGACATCACAATCTCGTATGACGCTTCCCCCACATTTATCATGGAAATATATTTGCCACAGTCATGCAGCAGCGCCGCCAGCCGCAGCAAAAGCCGCTCCCGCTTCCCCAGTCCGTGGGCTTTTTTCATACTGTCAAAAACTGTCAGGGCAATCTTTTCCAGTGTTTCGCCCCGCTTTTTGCTTCCCATATACCGCTTGCTGATATTCTGGGTACAGTCGATAATATCCTTTTCAAAATCATGGGTGGCAAAGTAAATCTTATTTTTTTCCGCATATTCATAACCGATGCCGTCGCACAGCGTCACGCCCGGTATCCAGAGTCTGTCCGCTCCCGTTGTCTGCAGCAGCTTTGTCACCAGCACGGAAGAGATAAACAGCAGCACCAGACTTTCCTCCGGCATCTGCAGATATTTCCCCATCTCGGTCAGCGAGCATTCCCGGATTTCTCTCACAAAATTCAGATAGGTATCCTTGTCAATATAATGCTCCAGATAATTTCTGTCCTTCTTGGCCATCGCATTGGAAATGTATTCGTCCACGACGATAATATTCTCAATCTTGCGGTTTTTCAGATACAGCTTTTCCAATACCTCAATCTGGCCGCCTGACAGCTCTTCGATAATCTCCGCATACTGCGACTGTTTCGGTTTGAGTTTGAGCAAATGCTCCCGGATCAGCAAAATGCCCAGACGTACATTCTGGGTCGTCACCAGCGAATCTTTGTCAAACAGGGAAACCTGCAGGCTGCCGCCGCCAATGTCGATAATCGCTGTCCCCTTCGAGATCAGTCCGTTAAAGCTCTCGCCCTTCGATGCGATCGACTTATAATCCAGAAAACGCTGCTCGGAATTGCTCAACATATCGATATGGATGCCCGTGCGCATCTTGATCTGCTCCAGCACAATTTCCCGGTTTTCCATTTCCCGGATCGCACTCGTCCCATAGGCTTTGTAGTCCGATACCCGGTAGGATTTCATAATGTCCCCGTATTCGCATAATACCCGGCAAAGCTCATCCACCTTTCCGTGACTCAGCTTCCCCGTCGTATATGTCTCCGTCCCCAGATCGATTCTGTGGCGGATATGATCGATCTCCCGGAGCTTATCTTTGGGAGAAATCTCAAAAATTTTCATCGACAGCTCATAAGAGCCCACATCGATTGCCGCAAACGTCTTAACGCCCATCTCACTTACCCCTCCGCTTTTTTTCCTGCCAGATAGTCAATAAACTGCTGCGCGCACCGTCCGGACATTCCGCCGTGGGACAGCTCCCATTTGTTTGCCTCCGCCAGCAGTTCCGCCTCCGGTTTCACAATGCCGCTGCGCTGCGCCAGAACTCTGACGATATTCTGAAACGCTTTCTTATCCGGTGAGCCGAAATAAATGGTTACGCCAAAGCGGGATACGAGCGAGAGCTTTTCCTGCACGGTATCGCTCGTATGCAGGTCATCGTCCCGGTCCGCCTTATCGCTGAACCGCTCCCGGACGAGATGGCGCCGGTTGGATGTCGCATAAATCAGCACATTGTCCGGCTTTTTCTCCAGTCCGCCCTCAATCACCGCTTTCAGATATTTATATTCGATCTCGAAATCCTCAAAACTCAGATCGTCCATATAGATAATAAACTTATAATTCCGGTTTTTCACCTGTGCGATAATATCATTCAAATCCTGAAACTGGTGCTTATACAGCTCGATAATGCGCAGGCCCCGGTGGTAATAGGCGTTGGCAATCGCCTTGATACACGAGGACTTCCCCGTTCCCGCATCACCGAACAAAAGACAGTTATTCGCCGCCCGCCCCGACACAAAGGCTTCCGTATTGTCAACCAGCTTTTTCTTCGGTATCTCATAGCCGACCAGATCATCCAGTCTGACATGTGCGATATTCCGAATCGGCCGGATCTGCGCTCCCTGTGCCGTATGCTCGATGCGAAACGCCTTATGTAGTCCGAACTTTCCGACACCGTACTCTTTGTAAAATGCCGTCATCGTATCTTTCATCTCTGCCGCCGTGGCCGCCCGTGCAAATTTTTCCGCCAGCTCACAGATCCGGTCCCGGATGCGGGTATTGTACACCCGGCTCCGACGGGCGCCGATCCGGTAGTCAAAGAGCAGAGACAGCCCGTCTGCCTGCAGCGCCGCCGCCACTTTGCCGAAATCATAGTCATAAAATTCTTTCAGAATTGCAAAATCATGCAGCGCCGCCTCGTTGATCGTCCCCTCCACACTGCCGACTACTTCGCATGCCATGCTGTAGCTGTTTTCATGGTTTGCCAGCAGATTGGACAGATAACAGTGCCAGAGATTTCCGTAAAACCCGTGACTGCCCGCAAGCTCCAGCAGTCTGTGCATACAGTCGTATAGCAGCGCCGTCCGGTCTTCTTTATTATAATACGCATCCCCGTAATGCTCCATCAGCCACGCCATGTCACGGAGAAGACCCGCTTCATCCAGATTTCTGTACAGTAACAGCTCCTGTTCTCTCATAATCCGCTCCCTCTGCCGTCTCCCGACACATAATTTCCCAGTATCTTCATATTTCTGGCCTCATCCCGCAGGCCGCGCAGCGCATTTTTTACCGCGCTGTCCGCCAGATTGCCCTCAAAGTCAATAAAAAACCGATATTCCCACTTCCGGTCCTCGATCGGACGGCTTTCGATCTTTGTCATATTCAGATTGTTATAAATGAAATGTGACAGCATGTGATACAGAGAGCCGCTCGTATGCGGCAGTTCAAAACAAATGCTCACCTTATCGGCATTTTTCTCAAATATTTTCTGATTGGTCACGATAATGAATCGTGTCGAATTATCCTCCGCCTGGTTGACGCCTCTTTGCAGCACCTCCAGACCGTATACTTTTCCCGCGTATGCCGAAGCGATGGCCGCCTGGCCTTTGTCCCCGTCCTCCGCCACCTTTTGGGCCGCAAACGCATTGTTCGGCATACTGATCTGCTTCCAGTCTTTTCCCGCCAGATACCGCGCGCTCTGCATCAGTGACTGCGGATGCGAGAACACGGTCCGGATCTCCGTCTCCTGCGTCCCCGGCACACCGAGCAGGCAGTGCTCAATCCGCATAATCTGCTCTCCGACAATATAGTTCTCAAACTCCACCAGCAGATCATAAATCTCACTGACAATGCCGGCCGTGGAATTTTCGATCGGAAGCACCGCAAAATCCGCGCTTCCCTCGTCGATGGCGCTCATGGCCTCCCGGAACGTATCCACATGAAAGCTGCTGATCCTGTCTCCGAAATACGTCTCCATGGCCGCCTGCGAATACGCACCTTCCGCCCCCTGAAAAACCACCCGCGAAACTTCCGTCTGCAGATCATCGACCCCGATAAACGGCAGCCTTCCCAGACTGCCCTGCGCCGTCAGCATCTGGTACTGCAGTTTACGGCTCACGGACATAATCTGTTCAAACAATTCCTCCACGCCCTGACTGTTGAAAGCGCTGTGCGTCATCGCCTTCACCGTTTTCAGCTTTTCTTCCTCTCTGGCTCTGTCAAATACCTTTTTCCCCGTATGGATCTTGTATTCCGCCACCTGCGCACAGATTTCCATGCGCTTTTCGTACAATTCCACAATCTGTCTGTCTATTTTATCAATCTCCTGCCGGAGCACGCCCAAGTCTGTCATAACTGGTTTCCTTTCCCGGTAAAATGTCCGTGCCACAGGCTTTTGACACGTTTCCTTTATCTTATAACAATTTGACTGCCCATGCAAGCACAGAAAGAAGGAAGGCCGGCGGCATTTGCTTTTCAAATCCTCATATGAAAATTGATCCCAAAGCACTTCAATCCGATTCTCGAAAGTGTTATAATAACCATACAAAATCAAATTTTATATTTGAGGGGAGGATTTTATGAAAATTGTAAAAAATTTGCTGATTGTGCTGGGCTTTGTCCTGTTCTTTGCCGCACTGTCCTTTTTTATCTGGTTTTCCAGACGGGTACCGGATAATCCGCCGGAAAAAGCGGGGAATACGGCGGGCAATCTGAATAACGGCGGGCTGTTCTGTGAAGACGAGGATGTGGTCTATTTCGCAAACGCCTATGACAACTACGCTCTGTATCGTATGAATCCTGATGAGACAGATGTCAGGAAGCTTTCCAACACGCAGGTAAGCTCCCTGAACGCGGCAGGCAACTTTCTGTATTATTATCAGTCTGCCTCCTCCGCTTCGGATCAGTTTTCTTCCATATTCCGCACCAACGGTGTATACCGCTGTAAAAAGAACGGAAAATCCGCGGTCTGCCTGAAACGTGTTCCTTCGCCCTGTTTGTCTTTGTCAGGCAACACGGTCTTCTATCAGTCTTACAATACCAAAACCGGCACCTCTCTGTACCGTATCGAAACCGATAAAACAGACGATGTGGAGATTGCGGATTATATTATCAATCCCGCAGGGGTACAAAGCGGGCGTATTTATTTCGGCGGTACGGGAAGCGATCACTATCTGTACAGCCTGAATACGGAAACCAACGCCATCTCCACGGTATTTAACGGCAATATATACAATCCCGTTCCGCAGGGCGATTACATCTATTATATGGATATTTCTTCCGATTACCGTCTGTGCCGCTATTCCCTTTCCACGCAGACCGTGGAAGTGCTGACCGAGGATCGGCTGGACTTTTTTAATGTAGCCGGAGACATGATCTATTACCAGAAGAGCGATCAGAAAGAGCCTGCCCTGAAACGGATGCGTCTGGACGGCAGCGGAGAAGAAATCGTCGCCCTCGGTGTCTTTGAAAAGATCAATGCCACCTCGCAATATGTCTACTTCAACGCCTATGACACGCCGACGCCCGTATTCCACACACCGCTGTACGGACCGGTACAGGTGGAAACGTTTTCTGCCGCTGCGGCAGCGGTGGCGGTCGAATAGACAATCCATGCAGAATTTTTTCTGCCGAAAGGAGAAAAACAAATGTATACATTGGAACACGCCCGGATAGTCGATACCGATGCCTGTAATCAGATTATCGATGAGGAACGGCAGTTTCAAAGAGAACAGGGATTTGTCCAATGAACGGACGACTATCCCAATATCGACACCGTCCGCGGCGACATAGCGGATCCGCGTGGATACCGATCCTTCGAACAGGCGGATGCAGCACATTCTGACAAAGAACGGTTATTCCCACTGCGGAAGCATTATCTTTCAGGGAAGCGAAAAGCTGGCATACGATAAGCTGCTCTCCTGACTGTTTTACCGCCAAATACACAGCGGGACAACAATCGGAAGCGATAACCCCATCGGGGTTTTCCGGTTGTTGTCCCGTCTTCTTATCTATATGCCATGACTGCCCGTCATGCTCTCCCAAATCCCGGCCACGGTTTTCCCATAGACCGGATGCACCCATTCGGGAACAATCTGCATCAACGGTCTCAACACAAATTCCCTGTTTTGCATATCAGGATGCGGTATGGTCAGTCTGTCCGTGCGGATAACGCTGTCTTCATAAAATATAATATCCAGATCGAGCGTTCGCGGCCCCCAGTGTATCTTTCGCTCCCGGCCGGCCTCCGCTTCCAGACGATTCAGAAATGTCAGCAGTTCCTGCGGATCATACAGGGTTTCCAGCAAAAACGCACCGTTCACAAAGTCATCCTGCTCCACACCGCCATACGGCGCGGTGACAATAAAATCCGCACTGCGCACAAGGCGGCATTTCATATCATGCGCTATTTTATCCATGGCTTCCCGGAGATATGCTTCTTTCTCCCCCAGATTGGAACCACAGGAGATAACGGCCCGCCTCCAGCCCCGTGTGATGCAGACGGAAACGGAACCGACCGGCAGCGGGATCGGTGCGGCAGGCTTGCGAATCTCCAGCTCCAACGCATGGATACCGGCAAATGTCAAAAGCAGATGACAAGCCAGATGCTCTGCGGCTGCCTCCAGAAGCTGATAGGTATGGTCTGTCAGAAAACGGTGAATCTCCTGACAGACCCGTCCGTAATCGACAGACAGCGACAGGTCATCCGCTTTGCCGGCTGCACAGGTGCTGACAGAAAGCGCTGCATTGACATAAAATTTCTGTCCCAGCTTTGTTTCTTCCGGAAATACCCCGTGCCATGCATAGACTTCCAGTTCCCGGATACGGATCGCATCCGGATTCCGAAGCGGAGAAACGCTCCTATCTTCCCGCATACAGAATTGCCTCAGTCATTTTGATGGCGCGTACGTTTTCTTTCACATCATGTACCCGAATAATGCTGCAGCCTTTCATAACCGCAATTACCGATGTGGCAAGTGTTCCCTCGAGACGTTCTTCCACCGGAAGCGCCAGTGTATCACCGATCACGGATTTTCTGGAAGCTCCCATCAGCAGCGGGTACCCGAACATATGAAACTCACCAAGCCCTTTGATAATCTTCAGATTCTGTTCCCGTGTCTTTCCAAATCCAATACCCGGGTCAAGGATAATCTTGTCATTGGCAATGCCGGCCTGCTCTGCCAGATGAATGCTCTCGGCAAAATTTTCGGCTATGTCGTTTAACAGATCATTGTATTCCGCCTCTTTCCGGTTGTGCACCAGGCAGCAGGCAACGCCCGCTTTCGCAATCACGCCGGCCATATCGGGATCAAATTTCAGCCCCCAAATATCGTTAATCATATCCGCTCCGGCCGCAATACCGGCTTCGGCGGTTTTGCTGTGATAGGTATCCAGAGAAATCGGAATGTCGAATCTGGATTTAATTTTCTCGATTACCGGCACAACTCTCTCGATCTCCTCTTCCACCGGAAGATTATAGCCGCATCCCGGCTTTGTCGTCTCCCCGCCCACGTCGATAATATGCGCCCCTTCTTTAATCATTTCCTCAACATGAAACAGCGCCTTATCCATCTCCGTGTATTTTCCGCCGTCCGAGAAGGAATCCGGTGTTACATTCAAAATCCCCATGATATAAACAGCCTTTGATACCTGAAACTCACGATTTCCAATTTTTAACATACCTATTTCCTCTCTTTCCATCACTAGTACCGGATTTTCCTGTTTTTCTTTTCATCTTTCCAGTTACACTTCTTTTCCACGGGACAGACATAGCAGCTCCGGCTCAGCTTATCCGCCCGATATAAAATGCCCCGCAGGCTCTTTTCCCTTTGAATCTCCCCGTTTCTGTGATTGCGGATGGCGTCCACGATCAGCTCCGTTTCCGCTGCGTCATATCCGCAGTCTTTCAGGATTCCCGGCGCCATCGCCGCACTCGCCTTATCATGCGGCGTGCCGTCCTCGTATTGCCGGAACCTGCCAATATCGTGAAGCAGAGCCGCCGCATACACCCACGACTGATCCAGCTTCAGCTTCTTTTTCAGATTCAATATCTGTGCAATTCTGGCAACGGCAAGAAAATGCTCCATATCATGCCTGCAGAAAATTCTGTCTCTTTCCCGCTCCCGCGTCTTCTCCACACAGGAACGAAACAGACTGTGCTTCAGAATCCTGTCAACCCGTTTCATTTTTTCACCTCGTCAGACACGTCATAAACCGGTTTTGCAGATAAGGTTCTTCGTTAAATATCCCCCGCACCGCAGTCGTCACAGTCCTGCTGCCCGGTTTTTTAACGCCCCGCATTGTCATACACATATGCTCTGCTTCCACCAATACCATCACCCCCTGTGGTTCCAATTCTTTCATAACAGCATCCGCAATCTGTGCAGTCAGCCGCTCCTGTATCTGCAGCCGTCTCGCAAAGACCTCCACGGTTCTGGCCAGTTTGCTGAGACCAACAACATAGCCGTTCGGTATGTATGCGATATGTGCTTTTCCGTAAAACGGCATCAAATGATGCTCACACATGGAATAAAACACAATATCTTTCTCCAGCACCATTTCATTGCTCTCCACGCAAAAGCGTCTGGAGAGGTGCGTCTTCGCATCCTCCTGCATACCGGCAAAGAGTTCCCCGTACATCCGCGCAATCCGCGCAGGCGTCTCTGCCAACCCTTCTCTGGAAGCGTCTTCTCCGATCCCTTCCAGCAAAAGCCCTATCGCTTCCTCAATCTTCTCCTGATCTACCATGTGCATCTCTCCTGATCCTGTCTCTGTCTGCCACGATCTCTGCCAGCTTTCCCAGGTAAGATAAAGACCCGTAAGCCAGTATCACACTGTCACTGTCTGCCAGAAGATAACTCATCTCCACCGCTTCCTCCAGACTGTCCGCCGCCGTTACATTGGGATTATAACATCTGACCGCCTCTGCCAGCACATAAGCCGGCAGCGCCCGCCCGGTTCCCGGCGGTGTCACCGTGATCATCTGCGACGCCAGCGGCGCCGTCAGCTCTGCTATCTTCTCATAGTCCTTATCCTTTAATACTCCTATTATAGCAACGATTCGTTTATTTGTAAAAAAGAATCTCACCGATTCTCTCAATTTTTCTGCGCCTTCCGCATTATGTGCGCCATCCATGACAAATATCGGCCGTTTTGCCAGAATCGTAAAGCGTCCCGGCCACTTTGTTTCCAGAAGTCCCCGCCGCAGCATCTTTTCCGTTACCGGGTACCCGCAGCGGCGCAGTGCGTCGATCACTTCCACGGCCACCACCGCATTTTCAATCTGATACCTGCCCGCCAGAGCAATTTCCAGTTTCCGCATCCCCGCATAGTCAAACCGCTGCCGCGTCAGGCCGGACCGGATCCGTTCCGCCCGGGAGACATCCGCGATCCGCAGAGCCGCCTCTTTCTCCGAACAGACGCCTTCCACCACTGCCATCACTTCCCGGTCCTGCGCCGCGCTGATTACATAACATCCGTTTTTTATTATGCCTGCCTTCTGCGCTGCGATTTCTGCAAGCGAATCCCCCAAAATCGCCGTATGATCCCTGCTGACTGAGGTAATAACAGCCGCTATTGTATTCTTTATCACATTCGTGGCATCCTGCAGTCCCCCCAGTCCGGTCTCCAACACGATAATATCACATTGCCTTTCCCGAAAATACCAGAAGGCAAGCGCCGTTTCCACTTCGAAAACCGTCGGATACGGCAGCCCCGCCGCTGCCATCGCCTCCGCCGCCGTCCGCACCGCTTCCAGTCCTCTGACATAATCCGCCCGGGAAATTGACCTGCCGTTCACCTGTATTTTTTCCAAATCGGAAAAGACAGCCGGCGAACTGTATCTTCCCGTGCGATACCCGGCACATTTTAATATAGTAGAAACAAACCCGAGCACCGAACCTTTTCCGTTCGTTCCCGCGATATGGACTGCCTGCAGCGAATCCTGCGGATTCCCCATCTGCGCCGTCAGCCTCCGAATGCTGTCCAGCCCCGGCACCATCCCGCTGGCGCTCACCTGTGCCATAAAGTCTGCCGCCTGCCTGAAATTCTGTATTTTCTCTTTCCACATAATAACTCCTTTCGGAATAACATTCCGGATTCCGGCAATACTGACAACATGAAAAAACTGACCTTTACTTTTTTGCGCTGCGGCATCCTCGGATGGTGCCTGGAAATCCTCTTTACCGCTCTGCAGTCTTTCCGCAGACGCGAGAAAACCGGTATGGGAAACACTTCGGTATTTATGTTTTTCATCTATGGCATGGCCGTTTTCCTGAAGCCGGTCTGTGCCCTTGTTAAAAATATGCCCGTCTGGCTTCGCGGCCTGATCTACACCGTCTGTATTTTTTCGGCGGAATACACGACGGGCATGCTGCTGTCCCGCAAAGAGCGCTGCCCGTGGAATTATGCGCATTCCCGCTATCATATCAACGGTCTGATCCGGCTGGACTACGCACCTCTGTGGTTTTTTACCGGCCTGCTGTTCGAACGGATACTGACCGGCAGCTCCGCCGCCGGACATCCCGTTTCCCGCCGGGAGCGGTTCTAAAAATGTCCCCGCTTCCTGACGCCGCGAAAGATCACCAGATAAGATACCCACAGAAATATCCCCGCTGTCAGCCATGCGCTCATATTGGCCGCACAGACACCGGCAAAGCTCTTATAATATGCCGCCGTAACCGCAACGACTGCCCGGCTCGCCAGCTCCACCACACCGCCCGCCGTCGGTATCAGCGCATAGCCGCATCCCTGCAGCAGATTCCGGTAAATGAAAATCATCCCCAGCGGCGTAAAAAAACAGCCGCACAGGAAAAGATAGATCTCTGTATACTGCTTGATCTCCGCCAGATTTTCCGACACAAACATGGCAATCAGGTTGTGCTGGAACACCATAATCAGGGCAAATACGACAAGCGCATAGATTGTCGAAATCGCCAGCGCACACCGCGCGCCCTGCCGGATGCGGTCATAGGCATTGATTCCCCTGTTCTGTCCCGCGTATGTGGCCATTGTCATACCGAGCGCGACAAACGGCTGTGTCACCAACTGCTCCACCTTTGAGGCCGCCGTGTAAGCCGCAACCGCTGTCGAACCGAGCATATTCAGTGCCGCCTGCACCATTATCGTCCCCACGGCCGTGATGGAAAACTGAAACGCCATCGGCAAACCGATCGAAAGCTGCAAAACCATTAAATGTGCATCCGGTGCAAAATGCCGCCGCTCCAAACGCAGCACTGCCACCTTTTTCAATACATATAAGACACAGAGCGCCCCTGACAATCCCTGCGAAATCACAGTGGCCCACGCAGCTCCGGCCACGCCCATCTGAAAACCGAGTACGAACACCAGATCCAGAATGATATTCGTAACCGCCGATACAATCAGAAAATACAGCGGTATCTTACTGTTGCCGACCGCCCGCAGAATACTTGCCATCAGATTATAGAGCACCGTACAGCCCATGCCGCCGCAGATAATGACGATATACTGCCAGGACATCTCAAAAATATCCGCCGGCGTCCGCATAATCTGCAGCAGCCCCCGCATCCCTGCCACACTGGCCAGTGTCATAATCACCGTAAAAACACAGGAAAGCACCACTGCCGCTCCGACGCTCTTTCGCATTCCGTCCTCGTCTCCCGCACCGAAACGCTGCGAAGTCAGCACGGTAAATCCCATCGTCAGCCCCTGCATAAATCCCAGAATCAGAAACATAATCGTCCCGGTCGCGCCTACCGCAGCCAGCGCCTTCACCCCGACAAACTGTCCGACAATCACCGTATCGACCATATTGTAAAGCTGCTGAAAAACATTTCCGATCACAAGCGGGATGATAAACCGCGCAATCAGTCCCAGGGGCTTCCCCTTCGTCATATCCAGTTCCATAATATTCTCCTCCTGCGCCGGCATGCCACATGCACAAACACATGTGTACCCGCTGACCAGATATTATTATACCCATGACAGGCGTACGTGTAAATAATTATACATAAAATTTTGTGCCGCTCTCCGCACGGTATCTGCTGCCCGCAGATTTTCATTGAAACAAAACATGCTCTGTGATATGATAAGAAAAATGTAAAAATAAAAGGAGGATTCAGAGTGACTGCAAAAGAATGTATCAGAGGACGCAGAAGCATCCGCAAATTCAGGGATACAAAAGTAGACCATCGGTTATTGGAAGAAATCGTCGAAACCGCATCCTATGCACCGAGCTGGAAGCATACCCAGATTGTCCGCTATGTGGCAGTGGAAGGCGCGCTGAAAGATAAAATCGGCAGTGAATGCACATCCATGTTCCCCAATAACGGTGTGATTATCCAAAATGCGCCGATGCTGATTGCCGTTACCGTTATCAAAAACAGATGCGGTTATGAGAGAGACGGTTCGTTTACAACCCCGCGCAAAGATACCTGGCAGATGTATGACGCCGGTGTGGCTTCCGAGGCGTTTTGCCTGGCAGCCTATGAGCAGGGAATCGGTTCCGTTATCGTAGGCATCTTCGACGGCGACGCCGTTTCCGCTCTGCTGGAACTGCCGGAAGACAGAGAGCTTGTCGCTCTGATTCCCATAGGTTATCCTGATGAAGCGCCGGCGGCGCCTAAAAGGAAACCGGTTTCCGAACTGGTATCTTACAAAGAATAACAAAAAATCGCGGGAACGCGATTCTCCGCCTGCGGCGGGCCGCCGAGACGGCATATCTCCAATCCGCCGCAGCGCAGTGACTGTATTTATCCTGTCGGAAGTTCCCGCGGATTTCCAATATGATAAGTACTTAAAATCGGAGGGATTTCATTCCTTCGATTTTTTTGCGAAAATCCGTTTAAAAGGAGATCTGATATGAGACATTTAATGAGTCCACTTGATTTTACCATCGAAGAGCTGGACAAGCTCTTTGATCTGGCAAACGATATGGAGCAGCACATGGAGCGGTACGCGCATGTGTGCGACGGCAAAAAACTGGCAACCTGCTTTTACGAACCGAGTACCCGGACCCGGCTCAGCTTTGAGGCGGCCATGCTGAATCTGGGCGGACAGGTTCTCGGTTTCTCGGACGCCGGTTCCTCTTCCGCTTCCAAAGGGGAAAGCGTTTCCGACACCATTCGGGTGATTTCCTGCTATGCAGACATCTGTGCCATGCGCCATCCCAAGGAAGGCGCCCCCATGGTAGCCGCCAGCCGTTCCACGATTCCCGTTATCAATGCCGGTGACGGCGGTCATCAGCATCCCACCCAGACGCTGACTGACCTGCTGACAATCCGTTCTCTGAAAGGGCGTCTGTCCGGCCTGACCATCGGCCTGTGCGGTGATCTGAAATTCGGGCGCACCGTCCACTCGCTGATCCACGCACTTGTGCGATACGAAAACATCAACTTTCTCTTTATTTCACCGGAAGAACTGCGCATGCCAAGCTATATGACCGAAATGCTCCAGGAGAAAGGCATCGCATATGAGGAAGTCATCCGTCTGGAGGACTGCATCGGCAAACTGGATCTGCTCTATATGACACGTGTACAGCGGGAACGCTTCTTCAACGAAGAAGACTATGTGCGTCTGAAAGACTTCTATATTCTCGACAGCGAAAAGCTGGCTCTGGCAGGCGACGACATGCTGATTCTCCATCCCCTCCCCCGCGTCAACGAAATCTCCGTGGAAGTGGATGAGGATCCACGGGCCGTGTACTTTAAACAGGCGCAGTACGGCGTCTATGTCCGTATGGCTTTGATCTATACCCTGCTCGGGCTGGAAGAAAAAACAGGAGGTGCCGTATGTTAAACGTGGGAAAAATCGAAGAAGGCTTTGTACTCGACCATATCAAAGCGGGAAAAAGCATGTCCATCTATCACCATCTGCAGCTCGATAAACTGGACTGTACGGTGGCGATTATCAAAAACGCCCGCAGCAATAAAATGAAACGGAAAGATATTCTGAAAGTGGAATGCGATATTGATATGCTCAATCTTGACATTCTCGGCTTTATCGACCATACCATTACCGTCAATGTCATCAAAGACGGTAAAATTGTAGAGAAACGGCCGCTTTCCCTCCCCAAAGAGATCAAAAATGTCATCCGGTGTAAAAATCCCCGCTGCATCACTTCGATTGAACAGGGGCTGCCGCATATTTTCGTCCTCACCGATCCCAAAAAAGAAGTTTACCGCTGTAAATACTGCGAAGAGAAGTGCCGCCAGCGATGGTGATATAATCCGCCCGGATTATGATTTTATGCTTGCACAAACAGAAAAAAACGGATAAGATAGAGCAAAGGCCCGAAAGGAGAACATACATATGTATGAATTTAAAGAAGAGTACAAAACCGGAATTGATTTCGTTGACGCAGAGCATCAGCGGCTGTTTGAGATCGCAGAGGACGCCTACCAGCTCCAGCAAAATGAATTCATTCCGGATAAATATGATAATATCATCAAAATTCTGGAAGAACTCCGGGACTATACCAAGTCTCACTTTGCCCACGAAGAATCCTATATGAAGGAAATCGGCTACAAGGGAATGTTTACGCAGAAAGTCCAGCATGACGCTTTTATCGCCAAACTGGACGAAATGGATCTGCAGTCGCTTGATGAAGACAGCGACGAAGCCATCAACGATATTCTGACTTTTCTCACCAACTGGCTCGTCAGCCACATCCTGAATGTGGATAAGCTGATCGGATAGGGAAACCCATGCGGAGAATCCTGCCATGCAGGATTCTTTTTAATTTCCGCATTCCACGCTGATCCGGTTAAAAATCCCCATAATCTCCTCCGTATCCATCTGCTCCTTTTCGGCGCCGGACCGGTCCAGTACGACCGTCCCCTCATGCAGCATTACCAGTCTGTCTCCGTATTCCAGTGCATAGCGAAGATTGTGCGTCACCATGACGGTCGTCACGTTCTTTTCCCTGACGATCCGGTCTGTCAGCTCCATAATGATCTCCGCCGTCCGGGGATCAAGGGCCGCCGTATGCTCATCGAGTATCAGAAAATCAATGGGTGTCATCGTTGACATCAGCAGCGCCACCGCCTGTCTCTGCCCGCCGGACAGATCCCCCACCCGCGTGTGAAGTTTATCCTCCAGCCCCAGATTTAACTGTGCCAGCAGTTCCCGGTAATATGACGTTCTCGCCTTGTTTATCCCCCTGCGCAGCCCGTAGTGCCTGCCTTTGTTGTCCGCAAGCGACAAATTCTCCAGAATCGTCATCGCCGGACAGGTGCCTTTGGACGGATCCTGATAGACCCGGCCGATCCTGCGGTGGCGCAGATAAGACTTTTCCCGGGTAATGTCCTGCCCGTTTACCAGTATCCTGCCGGCATCCGTCTCAATACTGCCGCAGATCAGGTTGAGCAGCGACGTTTTTCCCGAACCGTTGCTTCCGACAACCGAGACAAACTCCCCGCTTTGCACGGTAAAGTGAAACCCGTCAAACAGGCACATCTCGTTTACGCTTCCCGGGTTATAATGTTTTGTTATGTTCTGCAGCGTCAGCATCCGTTTTCACCTTCTTTTTTCTTTCCGTCCCCAGCACCAGAATCGCCAGGAACAACGCCGCCGTAATCAGTTTCAGATCGCCGGAGGACAGCCCCACTCTGATAGCGAGCGCCACACAGCCCTTATAGATCAGCGAACCGATCACCACGCTTGTTGTCACCTTCCATACCGTGATTTTGCGAAACAGGCTCGTTCCGATAATAACGCTTGCCAGCCCGATCACCACCGTACCCGTCCCCACGGAAATGTCAAAAAACCGCTGCTGCTGTGCAAACATACAGCCGCCCAGTGTCACCAGGCCATTGGCGACGGAAAGTCCCACAACCTTAACCAGACCCTTATCCACGCCCAGAGAAGTGACAATCGTGTCATTATCTCCCACCGCCCGCAGCAACAGTCCCGATTGGGTGCGCAGATACCAGTCGAGCAGCAGCTTGACGGCAGCCGTAATGACAAAGATCACGGCAACCGTCTTAAAAGGCTGCAGCGCTCCGGTGAAAATACGATTCGTCAGCGGATTGTCATATATTGTTTCCTGATTATAAATCGGCAGATTCGCCTTACCCGCAATCCGCAGATTCACGGTATACAATGCGGTCATCATAATAATACCGGACAACAGGTCCCTGACATGCAGCTTTACATGAATCAGCCCTGTCAGCATTCCCACAAACGCTCCCGCCACAAAGCAGACGGGAAGCGTCAGTACGGGCGGCATCCCGCCCGCAATCAGGACACAGGCGATGGCTGCCCCCATAGGGAAGCTGCCGTCTACCGTAAGGTCCGGGAAATCCAGTATCTTATAAGTAATGTACACGCCGAGCCCCATAACCGCATAGATCAGGCCCTGCTCCAAAACGCTCAATATTAGTGCCAACTCGATCTCTCCTAACCGGATTACCGTATCTGGTTTCGTCTATTCCACGGTAATCTCTTCAAATTTTTCCGCCGCGGTTTCCAGCATATCCGCCGGAATCGTCAGCCCAATCTTGTCTGCCGCTGCCGTATTGACATAGAATGCCGCCTCGGTAATTACCTCATACGGCAGATCGGAAGCTTTCGCCTCTCCTTTCAGCACTTTGGCCGCCATTGCTCCGGTCTGTCTGCCCAATGCCGCATAATCCAGTCCCATCGAAGCGACGCACCCGTTTTTCACCTGTTCCACTTCCGAACCGAACACAGGAATGTTCTGCTTATTCGCCTCGTCCAGCACCGTCTGCAGCGCCGATACCACAGTATTGTCCGTAAGATTGGTTATGCAGTCCACCCTGCCCGCCATATCGGCAGCCGCCATCGGCACTTCCGCTATCGTATTGATACCGCTGTCGACAATCTCAAAACCGTATGCCGCCGCATTCGCCTTGTATTCGGCTATGGTGCTGACCGAATTGGCTTCACTTGTCGTATAGATGATGCCGATCGTTTTCGCCTCCGGTAACAGCTGCCGGATCATCTGCATCTGTTCCGTCACCGGCAGGGCGTCGCTCGTACCCGAAATGTTGCCGATGCTTTTTCCGTCCTCTGTGGCCAGACCCGCGCCTGCCGGATCGGAAACCGCCGTATAAATAACCGGAATCTCCGTATTCATGCACGCATTGTATGCGCTCATCGCCGCCGGCGTGGCGATCGCACAGACCAGATCCACCTTCTGTGACACATAGGAATCGGCAATGGTGCTTGTCGTTCCCATATCCGCCTGCGCATTGTCAAATACAACCGTCAGATTTTTTCCTTCTTCAATGCCGGCTTCCGCCAGCCCTTCCAGAAATCCCACCCTACAGTTATCCAGGGAGCCGTGCTCCGCGAACTGCGAAATACCGACCGTATATTGGATTTCTCCCGTCTGTTTTCCACATGCCGTAAGGGCGAGCATCGCCGCCGTCGCCATAGTTGCTGCCATCACTCTTTTTTTCATAACAGGTTCTCCTTTTCTTCCCATGTGATAAGGAGGCGTGTAAGAGGCTTCCCGCTGCGGATTTTGCTTTTTCATCCTATGGGAAATCCACAGGAATTTCCCACTGGAATAAAAAACGCCTCAGACAATATGTCTGAGGCGCTAATATACATTATCGCGGTACCACTCAAATTGGCCAAATCAAAGGCCCACTTCTCTCATGTACTTCATACATGCCGCGTGGATAACGGGTGCGGTTCCCGGCAGCGCCTACTTGTTCGAATCCGTTCGGACTGCCCTCGAAAGCCCATTCAGCAAACATCTCCATACCGCAATCCCACCGTCTGCGGTTCTCTGTGATGGTATCCCTCTGCCTACTCCTCTTTCTCACAGGTTTCTTTTATTTATCTATTACTTTATTCCACTTCATGTAAAATGTCAAGAAAAATTTTCGGCCGTATTGTTTGCATCATCCCGCTTCCATGTTTATTTTTCGCAAACCGGCAGTTCCACCTCCCGTTCATAGAGCGCCCGCTCTTTGACATACTGTGTAAAATCCGCATCCCCCTGATGACCTTTGATTTCGTTCGTCCATGTCTCCGAGCTGCAGAGATAAACGGTTATCTCAGACACATCATGATCCGCAATCGGTAAAACGGATACATTGCCGTTGCCGGAATCCATCCACTTTCCCTGCGCATCCAAAACAACGACGATGCAGTCCATATCCGCTCCCTGCTCCGTTTCGATCGAAAGTTCAAACGGCGTCATCGATACGGCGCGCAGCCCCAGTCCGTCCGCATTGACGTCATTGAGCACAACCCGATGATTGTCCGCATCATTGACCGTAACCGGAACGGTAAAGTTCCATGGGCCTTCAAACCAGTAATTCTGCGCCCGGTTCGGGAATGTATCCATACCATACTCTTTGATCTTCTGATCGTACAGCGCGTTAAATTCCGCCTCCGACATACTGTCCAGTTCTTCCGTACTCATGCCCCAGTCAATTTGCACCGGCTCTGCCAGTTCACCGATAACCTTGCGTATATCGATTTCCATCGTAAAGGCTTCCTCCAGCTTCGTATCTTTCAAGTCGCCGGTCAGCACTCCCGAAAGCTCAATCCGCCAGATTCCGGCAAACGTTTTCTCATCCAGAAACGCGCCATACACATAGTTATCCCCGACATATGGGTCATCCCGGAACGAGAACTGGCTTTCCCCCTCGATCAACAGCGCCTGTTTTCCGTCCTGATACGTTACAATTTTATCCGCAAAGGCTTCCGGCGCTTCCACCAGCATTGAAATGCTCAGACTCTGCTGATTACAATATATCTCCGACAATGTCACGGTAACACCGTCCACTGTCCGGGAATAACCGTCGCTGTGCTCTTCTTCCGTTCCCTGTGCCACATCTTCCACCGGTGTTTCATCCGTATCCTCTTGCAACGGCTGTACATAATTCGTATAATCTCCGGGATATTCCGCCGTCTTTTGCAGCATGGAAAAGATGCGCCTGATCACCGGTATCTTTGCCGCCAGTACAGGATTTGCCGTGCACACGCCGATTAGCAGCAGACATACTGCCGCCGCCGATACCGCTGTCTTAACCCATACAGGCGTGCGTTTTTTTTCCTGATTGTTCTGTTTTTCTTTCATTTGATTTGTCCCTTCCCGCACCTCTGACAATATTTTGTCAAAGGCTGTGTCTGCTTTTTTCGTTACCACTGCAGGGAGTTCAATATCCTGCCGGAAAGCCGAAATTATCTTATCGTTTTGCTTCATTTGCATTCCCTCCCTTTTTCGGGATCATAAATCAACGCGATCTGTCTGCGGGCGGCTGTCAGGCGCCGTTTTACAGCGCTCTCGCTCTCTCCCAGAATCTTGCTGATTTCTCTGACTTTGAAACCTTCCGCATAATACAGAACAAGAACGACACGGTATTTCTCATCCACGCACCGGAGCATTTCCCGCCACTCCACATTTCCGAATCCGTCGCATTCCTGCCCGACCTGCATGTCCGTCACACTGTCGCCATATACAAGTTTTCGTTCTTTCCGCAGGATGTCATTGCACTTATTAATCAGGATCCTTGTCAGCCAGGATTTAAAATATTCTTCCCGCCTGAGAGTATGCAGTTTTTCCCAGCATG
This sequence comes from uncultured Lachnospiraceae bacterium, assembly GCA_910585205.1. GTDB lineage: Bacteria > Bacillota > Clostridia > Lachnospirales > Lachnospiraceae > VSOB01. The sequence continues at coordinate 61,992 of CAJUCC010000042.1, read as the reverse complement.
TCAGAATGGTGTCCTGAATTGCATCCGCGGCATCCTCATCGTTACAGACAATGGCGATGGCCACTTTATACATCCCCTTCATATTCTCCTGCATCAAAGTCACAAACGCCTCTCCGTCGCGGCTCTTAGCTCTCTTAAGTAATGTATCCATATGCGTTCTCCCTGTAGCCCGACAGCCACGGTAGCCCCTGTGGCTGTCAGTTATATTTCCCCGCCCGGACTTGGGTACTATATCTATTAGACGCAGCAAAGGGTCCGTTCGGTTCGGGGATTTGGAGAAAAAGCGACAGAGCTATACAGATCCCCGGCGTTTTGCTGCGTGAATTGTTCGACTCCGGTATTGATTCTACCCATATATGAGGAAATAACCATTCTCTGAACCTCGATTATCTCCTCGTAAATTTCTGTGATTTTTACGTCGCGCATTAAGCGCTCAAATGGATAATCCCTTGCATGTCCTTTGTTCCAGATCGCCTTCCGAATATTGTTTCAATTTCGGTATATTCAAAAATTCTAACGTATACGTGTTTTTAATAACATCTTCAAGTGTTTGAATCTGGATTCCTGCCTGTTCCAATGATAAAATTCCTTCTTTAATAAAGATAAATGAAGAATTTTTTTATTGCCGGCTTGCAATATTTTCATACATACAGTCCAAAAAAAATCTATGAGCATTTACCCATAGATTCCTTTCATTTTGCTATAAATTTCGCCGCAAATCTCACTTGTGCATTCATTTACTTTGCGAACTTTCCCCTTTAGTTTGTATCAAGAAATGCCTGATCTTTTAGGGTTTTACACACATTTGAGTGCGAAAAACGGCTTATTTTCGTTGTATTCGGTCACATTTATTTTATCCATTTAAACTTACCTCTTTGAATTCTTTTCTGCTTGTTATCCTTCTCATAATAATTTTCCATAGGATCCACAGGAATCATCATTCTGCCAATCATTTTCAAAATAAAGCCATATCCTCCTTCTTTCCCGCCAAAAAAAGCGCTGTTTTCTTTCAAATTATCACAAGCCTGCAATACCTGCGTATTGGTCTTCGCATATATACTCGATGAATCATTCGGCAAAAGCACCTCGTGATGATAATTATCATGTATGTACTCTCTTATATGCTTTACCATACTTTCCTTCATCTTTTGGGTTACCAAAGGCGTTGACAATAAAATGTCTTTACGCTTTTTATGCTTATATGAATATTCTACTTCGCTAATAATAACCAGAAATGGATATGTTTCTACAAACATTTGAAGCCCATCCTTTTGTTCGGTTTGACTACGGATCATTTCCCGTTCTCCCTTCTTAGCACTGAAATTGGAAGGTAATTTCGATTTGACTATGCTATTCTTTGTTGTGCCGGAAACTATTTGCTCATCTATCACATCATAAGAAACAGGAGATAACGTAAGCACGGAGAAACATTGTTCCGTTTCAAGCTGAAAATATACCTTTGATGCGATAAACATATAATAACTGGGACTAGGAATAGCATCTAATTTTGAATCTGCCTCATTTATAAGTTCGTAATACGGTGAACTTGTCCACAAGTTTTGAACAATACTGAAACTGGGTCTTTCTTCCCTCATCCTAGTAAAATGCGTTTTCAGAGAAATCAGTAAAGATATGATTGAAATCACAATCGGTAAAAATCTAATCACATAATCCATGTACTCTTTCATCTGACAAATCACTTCTCCCTCTAAAATACTTGTCCCAATACCCCATCTATTTTATCATAATCATGCAACACTTACAGGCTTATTTCCTGAGTACTTTTTACACTCTACATAATATATAAAATCTCCTAATATATCTGATTTTCTAAGGATTATATCTTTTCCGTCGTCGCGAGTAACTTTGGTAAGTTCCACTTTATAGCCAAGCCTGTTATAAATCTCTGCCATAACTTCTTCAAATTTTCTGCTTTTCAATTGATATAATGCTCGCGGATTCTCTGACACATACTTTCATACTGCATCATTAATTGGGGATAATGTGATGATCACAGAATCCTGTTTATGTATATCCTTGTCACGTTCTTTTTCCGGCTTGCAGATTTCTGTTATGATCTTACTGTTAGCCTTTCCGTTCTCTTCGGCTTCTTCAGCAGACATATTTTATAACAACAGTTTGCAACTATGTATTGGTCAAGTAATAATATTCTTAGAATAAGAGGCATCATATAAGTAATCCGTTCTAACTTTGAATGATGACATATAAATCCAAAAACCCCTGCAAATGGCATTCCCACACCATTCACAAGGGTTTCTTCGTTCAAAATAACCAGGCAAACTTCGCCCTACGCATTCATCTGCTTTGCAACTTCCTCCGCAAAGTTCTCTTCTTTCTTCTCCAGACCCTCGCCGGTTTCAAAGCGTACAAACTTTTTCACTGCAAACTTCGCACTGTTCTCTTTTGCGACCTGGCTCACATACTGGGAAACGGTCTGTTTGCCGTCCTCCGCCTTTACATAGATCTGCTCCAGAAGGCATACTTCCTTGAGTTCTTTGTTCAGACGGCCGATAACCGCGCCCTCAATCACCTTATCCGGCTTACCTGCCATCTTGGGATCATTGGCAATCTGCTCTTTCAGAATTACTTTCTCATGCTCTTTGTACTCTTCGGAAACATCTGCCGTCGATACATATTTCGGAGAAAGCGCTGCGATCTGCATCGCAATATTGGTCAGTGCCTCTTTGATCGCATCGTTGACCACATCCGTATCCGCTTCCACGATAACGCCGATTCTGCCGCCGCCATGCGTATAGGACACAACACAGCCGTTCTCTGCCACAACCTTTTCAAATCTTCTGATATTGAGGTTTTCGCCGATCACGGCAACCTTATCCAAAAGCGCCTCTTTCACCGTCTTGGAAGCGTCTGCAATCCAGCTTTCCGCCAGAAAAGCTTCCATATCCGCTGCATCGGACGCAACAGCCTGCTCTGCAACCGCTGTAACAAACTTCTGGAATTCCTCATTTTTTGCCACAAAGTCTGTCTCGGAATTGACTTCCACAACAGCCGCCGTCTTGTCGTCTTTTATTACAACCTTGCACAGACCTTCGGCTGCGATCCTGCTCGCCTTCGTAATCGCTTTTGCCTGTCCTTTTTTCCGCAGCAGTTCCACTGCTGCATCCATATCACCGTCCGTCTCGGTCAGCGCTTTTTTACAATCCATCATCCCTGCGCCGCTCATTTCACGCAGTTCTTTTACCATGCTTGCTGAAATAGCCATAATGTCCGTTTCCTCCATCTATATTCTGTCTGATTACGCTTCCATCTCTTCGTCTGCAGCCGCGGACTCCAGAGCTTCCTGTGTCTCCGCCGTCTCGCCCTGATTTGCTTCGATTACGGCATCTGCCATTTTCGATACAATCAGTTTCACTGCTCTGATCGCATCATCGTTTCCGGGAATAATATAATCCAGTTCTTCCGGATCACAGTTCGTATCACCGATACCGATCAGCGTAATGCCAAGCGTATGGGCTTCCTGTACACAGATTTTTTCCTTTTTCGGATCTACAACAAAAATAGAGTCCGGAATTCTCGTCATTTCTTTGATACCGCCGAGATTCTTTTCCAGTTTTTCCCATTCTTTTCTCAGTTTAATTACTTCCTTTTTCGGAAGTACATCAAATGTGCCGTCCTGAGACATCTGTTCGATTGCTTTTAATCTGTCGATTCTGCTCCGAATCGTTTTAAAGTTGGTCAGCATACCGCCGAGCCATCTCTCATTTACATAGAACATACCGCAGCGTTCCGCTTCCGCTTTTACCGCGTCCTGAGCCTGTTTCTTCGTTCCCACAAAAAGGATGGTACCCCCCTGCGACACAATATCGGCTACTGCCCGATACGCTTCGTCCACTTTACCTACGGATTTCTGCAGGTCGATAATATGGATCCCGTTTCTCTCGGTAAAGATATAGGGAGCCATTTTGGGATTCCATCTTCTTGTCTGATGTCCGAAATGCACACCGGCTTCCAATAACTGTTTCATAGAAATAACGCTCATTTTTCTACCTCCGTTTGGTTAATTTCTTCCGCCCGCTTCCTCTTTATCAGCCACCTCTGCACACACAACAGCTCTGCAAGAGGCACCGACGATAAATCCACGGACGTGTTTTCTACACAACATGGTGATTATAACACAGGAAAATCCCCCTGACAAGGGGGATTTTCGGGCAATGCCATACACCCTTACGGGTAATGCCGCAGGATATAAAATCCTGTTATTCTCAATACCGGAACCGGTCAACCAACGCTTTCAGCATATCGGCCTGTGTCGATAATTCCTGCGAGGAAGCGGCACATTCTTCGGAAGCCGCCGAATTTGCCTCCACCACGCCGGCAATCTGATTGATCCCCAGCGTAATCTGGGCACTGGCTTCCGCCTGATTGTCAGATGCCTGGGCAATCTCACCGATCGCTTTATTTACGGCTCTCGCATTTTCCACAACTGCGGACAGGGATTCTGCTGTGGCGTTGGTCAGTCTCGTCCCTTCCTCCACGGCCAAAACCGCGTTCTGAATCAGCGCTTTTGTATTTCTGGCCGCTTCCGAACTCTGCTCGGCCAGAATGCCTACCTGGGTCGCCACAACCGCAAACCCTCTGCCGGCCTCTCCCGCCCGGGCAGCCTCAATCGACGCATTCAGCGACAGGAGATTCGTCTGATCCGCTATATCTTCAATACTGCTGATAATCTCTGCAATGCGGTCCGAAGCCTCCTTAATCTTCTGCATAGCCTCCGTATTGGCTTTCATCTGCTCATTGCTTTCCTGGATCTGACTGTTCATACTATCCACGGTCGCTTTCGCCCGCTCCGCATTTTCTGCGTTGTTCTGTATCTTTTCCGAAATATCGGTAATGGTCGCGGTCAGTTCTTCAATAACACTTGCCTGATCTGTAGCGCCCTCCGCAAGCGACTGTGACGCACCCGACAGGTCTCCGGCTCCCCGCTGCACATTTTCCGCATGATCGTCTATATCATGCATCGCCTCGCGCAGCGCAGCGATAATGCCGCGGAACGATTCGCTGATCTGCGCAAAATCGCCCCGGTATGTCTTATCAATAACAAGTTGGAAATTGCCGTCGGACATCTCCGACAGATGATGACTGATGTCGGAAACAACGACATTCAGGCGTTCAATCATCTCCGCAAGCGAATTCATCAGTTGTGACGTCTCGTCATTGGTATCCGGTACCGGAGAAGGCGAGTGCAGATCTCCTTCCGTAAACAGTTTCAGACGCTCCTCCACGGCCGCCAGCGGTTTTACAACCCTCCTGCCCAACAAGATCCCGCTTCTGATGCCGACAACGGTAAAGGCAACCACGCACAGCACTGTGAAAACCAGCGAAAGATAAAACATTCCCAGAAATTCATTCCGCACGGCCGCGACGCCGATGCTCCACCCTTCCGACCCGGGAACCGGTGAATACGCAACCACCTTTGTGACCCCGCCGTACGAATAGGTCCCGGTGCCGTCTTCCCCTGCCACCATCTTTCTGCAAATATTACTGAACTTTTTCAGCTTACGATTTGTCTCTCCCAGGGAAAGCGTATCCTCCACACCGGCCAAAGACGCATCAATATCGGCGATTGTGATACCGTTGGCATTGACCATAAAAGCCGTACCGCCTTTTCCGATCTTTATGGAACGCATAATGTCGTTCAGACATTCGCCATTCACGGTATACACAACCACACCAACCGGTGTGGTTTCGGGTATTCCGCCCTCCCACAGAGGCGCTGCCGCAACAAAAGATGCCGTTCCGAGCGCTTCATTGTATACCGGTGTGGATATGTATGTATTTCCCTGCATGCCTTCTTTAAAATATGTCTCTTTGGAACAGTCCTGCCCCGACAGCATATCCACACCGTTGCCGTCAAGCAACAGGCCATTTACAAAACCGTAATTTTCCACTTTCTGCCCTATCAATGCGGCTTTGTCCTCCACCGCTCTCCCGGGATCGGCCAACCTTGCGATACTGCCCGTCTCATATGCAATGACAGCATAACGCTCAACCGCTTCGGCTACATGGGCAGCCGCAACATCGGATGTCTCATCAATTGTTTTTGAAACTGCGGCGATTGACGAGACATAACTCAAGACAGATATGACAATTCCCAATACCACACAGCAAATAACAATCATCTGTCCGAATTTTCCCGAAATCTTTTTTTCGATACTGACAAATCCCGCTCCCTGCGCCCCGCCCGCCGTTGTTACCGTTACTTTTGTTTTTCCTGTTTTGCTCTCTTCTACCATAATCACCCTCGATTCTTCGTTGCCCCTGTCCTGGTACTTGCCGACAATTCCATAGTACTTTATTGCTATTATACCAGATTCCATCCATTTTTCCATGTTTTTCAGTAAAAAAACAGAACAAATACAAAAAAATCGCAGATTAGCGGCTCTTTGTAATAATCCGGGCAATCTCTTCCGCCGTTGAACCGGAACGGATCTCATAGTTGCCCGTACAGAGCTTTTTGTCATAGCCGTTCTGACAGAGAAAACGATCATAAATATCCGCTGATTCCACAAGTCCCAGTTCCGCCAGCTTCCGGCTTACCATATAGGAACCTTCCCCCGGATATATGGATACCGTAGCCGTAAACGTTTCTGTCCGGTTTGCGGACGCTTCACCGGCCGTTTTTTCCGTCGCCCCGCCATCCGCAGTGCCTTCGTCATTCCCGCCATGGTCCAATGGCTCTTCCGAGTTTTCCGGCTCCTGTGCTTTCACCGCTTTGCCGTCATTTCCGCCATGGTCCGCTGCCGGCGTCTGCTCCGCGTCCGCGCCTTCATCGCCCTGCTCCGCCTGTTCCTCTCCAGGCAGTTCCGTCAGCACACCGTCCACCATTCCCAGTTCTTTCGCTCTGGCAATAATCTGCGCATCGGTCATTTCCGCTTTTTTCCCGCCGGAAGAAACAATCATCAATATAGCCGTTATTATAATGCCAAGCCCCAAGCCCCGCAAATAATATCTCAATCCCATATCAGACTAAACCCCTTTAAACAAATCGATCACCAGTTTGACTTCCCCGATGCCAAGGCCCAGCTCTTTTGCAATCGCCACATTCGATTTGCCCGCCCTGTGAAGCGTCAGGATTCTTTCGTTATTATTTTTCCCGTCCTCATCAACACTCGCAAAGGAAAGTCCCACATCCACCCGGCCGGCCGGCCTGTCGTCGGCGGAAACAAATGCCGGCGCAATTCCTGATGTGGGTTCGTCCTCTTCTTTTGCAGCGGAAGCATACGGAAATTCCTGCGGCAGTACCACAGCCTGTCCCTCTGCAGGTTCCGGTCGAAAAGGAATAAACGCACCGACCTTCGACTCCTCGCTCCCATCTTCTTCCATAACCTGTCTGTCTGCCTCCGCATCCCGGATTTGCTGCAGAACTTCCCTGCCCCGCCGCTCCGCCTCCATCGACAGATTCTTCAGACTCTGCTGCTTATCGCTCAACATATCATACAGAAACATTACTTCTTCATGATTTTTATGAATGGCATCCAGCACCGTATCCGAGTATTCATTGACCGCCATGATCTTCTCATTGCTGATCCGCTCCATGGTACGTTCCGCCTTTTCCGTTTCATAGGCAAGCCGTTCTTCCAACACGTCGGAAATCCGGCTCCGCACCGTTTCCATCTGTATCTCCAGTTGTTCCTTTACCTGCGCTTCTGCCAGCCGCCGGTCTGCCTCCCGGCCCTTTCCCTTCTTTTCGGGAATCAGAAAGCTCGCCACATAAGCGCCGGCTCCCAAAAGCAGCAATACGATCTCCGTTATTCCCATGATTATATTTTGATGTCAAAGGACTGCCGCCCCTTCACAATTACCTTTCCGTTGTCTTTGTTTTCTTTCTTTTTCCGCCTGCCGCCGTTTCCGTAATATTCGTTATCTCCTTTTTCCTTTGCGTCAAACTTCCGTTCTTCCCTGCGGATATCCTCCTGTCGGTTTACCTGCGTAAGTCTCTGATCCAGCTCCTTTTCAAATTTAGTCTGAAAAGCCTCCTGATGGATCATCCCTTTGTTGTCCTCATTCTGTTTCACGGTAGAATAATCCTGTGTTCTGGAAATCGCACCATTCAGCTCAATCGGTCCCAGTCCCATCCCTGCACCTCATTCCTTCCGGCTCTTACATGCCTTTCATTTTTACTTCGCCCCGCTCCCGGACAAAACGACAATAGCTTACATTTCCCTTTATACTCAGAGACAGATCACCGATCACAATGCGCGTTCCCACATACGTATTGCCGGATACGCTTACCGAGGCATGTCTGCTGCTCTCCAGAATTGCCTTCAGACCATCCAGTCTCTCGTTTGCCGCGTTTACGATACCGCGGGCCTTTTTGTGCGTAAAATAAAGGGATTTCACATATTCCAGCTGCTTTTCGGAAACGGCCTCCCCTTTTTTCAGTTTTTCCGTCACGGATTCCAGCACCGGCCGGGTCTGACGGATCATCTTCATATTCTCCGCGATCTGATCTTCCAGCTCCTGTATGCTCAGTTTCAGCAGCGGATTCACACCGACTTCCACAACAGTATCCGTTCCCATATTCGATCCCAGATTTTTGACATATACGCCATTGGAAGCACAGACATAACCACCGGTTATAAATCCCCGTTTTCCGCCCACATGAACGGCATCCATGGCACTGATCGTACTGTGCAGAATCGAATCGCTGTCCACATAACCGCCGGCCGTCACCTCTGCATTCTCGAAAAACTTCGCAATCACATTACCACCCGCGAAAATCTTACCCTTTCCCATACCGTTCATGCCTCTGGCGATAATTACGTCGCCGTCCGCATGAATCTCCGCACCTTCCACGACGCCCTCAACAATCACATTGCCGCCCGCATGCACCGAGAAATTTTCACATACACTGCCGGAAACCTGAACACTGCCGGAATAATTGATATTGCCGGTGGAGCTGTCCACATCTTTCAGCAGCAGCACGTCGGAAACCGAAACACGCTCCCCGTCCAGTGACACATGGCCGCTTACCGTCGCATAAAGCTCACTGCCGTCTTCCGACGGCGCCACGTTTTTTCCGTAGCGGAATTTTGCGCCTTTCGGCTCCCCGCCGGAAATCACCTCGCCACGCACGGTCCTGCCCGGCACCGAGGGCACGGCCGGAACGATTCTCGCCAGCACATCGCCGGTATTACAGTTATTGACGGTATTCAGGTGAAAAAAGTCCACGCTGCCGTCTTCCTGCAGTGTCGGCCGCGCCTTTGTATCCGTATTGAAAAGGTATTCGACATACGCATCCTTTCCCCGCTGCTTCTCCTCTCCCTGCGCCATCTCATAGTCTTTGCAATATTCCCGGTTTTGCAGAAATCCCTCCAGAACATCCTCACAGATGCCATAGACCACGCCCTGGCTCTTCAGATCATTTAATATCTCTTCTCTTCCCATGGCCTGACCGTCATTGGACGGTGAATAAAAACGTACGGTTGCCGACATATTGTCACTTGCAATCCGTACTTTCATCAGTTCTGCCTCCGGCCTGCCCCGCTTCGCGTTCAGCACAACCTTCAGAGGCTCTTCTCTTAAGTTTTTTGCAGCGGCATACAAAGCGCCCACATTATACTCGATCTCGCGAAATGTGAGATAATCCGTAACTTCCGTAATGTCCAACTGCAGACCGCCGTCCTTTGCGGGATACAACATAACGCACGTCTGCGTCTCCTCATTGATTACCTGAAAATATCCATCCATATGCCACCCCGTTTATTGTATCGTTATCCGGATAAAAATCCCATATAGTCGCCCATTTTTGTCTTCATTTTCTGCAATGCCTTTGTATGGAGCTGCGAAATTCTGGACTCTGTAACTTCCAGCACATGGCTGATCTCCTTTAACGTCAACTCCTCGTAGTAATACAGCTCAATCACTCTCCGTTCTTTCTCCGTCAGAAGAGAAAGCGAATCCCGCAGCACCTCCGCCAGCTCGCTCTGCTCCATCGCACGCTCCGGGCTGTCAAAATGCCGTGAAACATTCCTGTCACTCGGAATCTCGCTCCCCTGCTCCAGATATTCATTCAGAGAAATAACGCCCGTTATTTTCATCTGCGACTGCCATTCCGTATATTCCTCGTCGCTGATGCCCAGTGCCTTTGCTATTTCTTCATCCGCTGCAGGTCTGCCGCTTTGTGTCTCGATCTCACGTATCACGGCATCGATTTTTTTCTGCTTCTGCCGAATTGTCCGCGGTATCCAGTCCATTTTCCGGATTTGATCCAGAATCGCGCCCCGGATACGCAGACTCGCATATGTTTCGAATTTTACTTCTTTCAGAGAATCAAACTTATCAATGGCATCGATCAGACCAAATATTCCGTAACTGACCAGGTCTTCATACTCCACATTATACCCCAGATACATACTGAGCCTGCCTGCCACGACCTTTACAAGGGGTGCATATTCCAGAATGATTTTTTCTCTGATGTCGGGGCGCCTGGTCTTTGCATATTCGGCCCACATCTTCTTTCTGGCAGTCTCGTCCATACTCTCCTCCGAAATTATGATCTTTTATGTGCACATAACCCTTTATTCCCGTGCACTCTCTTCTGTCCCGGCTTCCGCTCCGGACCCTTCGGTATCTTCCGCCGCATCCTTTTCGATCACTTCACCTTCGTCAGATACCTCTTCCTGTTCTTTTTCCGCCTTCAGCCGCTCCGCCTCAAAGGCATCCAGCGTTCGTTTGATGACACAGCCTGCGATATAGAATACAACCAGAACTGCCAGCAGGATCCACAGCGCCGTCTCAAGCTCATAGTTCATGGCTTTCGTACAGATACTCACGATGGCTCCCGCAGACAGCATCACAATAAGCGGTATTTGTCTCGTATTCATTTCTTTCCCCTGTCAGATTACCGTTTCGCTCTTTCCGACACTTCGGATTACAAAGTCTCCTGTCTCCGGATAAAAGATAACGGTACGCCCATAATTCTTCCCTGTGTCTTCCGCGAGAATCGGAACCTTTAATTCCCGCAGTTTCCTTTTCACGGCTTCCACATTCCGCTCCCCGACACCGATCATATCGGATTTTCCCTGAAAAGCAAACATACGGGCGCCGCCTGCAATTTTGGCCACCAACCGCCCTCTGTTTGCCCCCGCCGACACCACCTGCCGCACCAGAGCCTCGATACCGGTATCCGCAAACTTGGGAATATTGCTGTTATTCCGTATTACTGTACTGTCCGGCAGCATAATATGTGCAAGTCCTCCGATTTTCGTAACCGGATCGCGCACGGCAATGCCGACACAGGAACCCAGCCCAAGCGTCGTAACGCCGTCCGGGCTTTTACATATTTTCAAATCGGCCATTCCTACTTTTATTATTTCACTCATTTCCCCTGCTTCTTCCCAACTATTTATTTTTATGCCATCCCCAGTGACGACAGTATCTTACTGTAAGAATCAATGTCCGGAACCATAATAAAATAACCGTCCAGCTCAATTTCGTCCATAAACTGAGACTGAATCAACAAAATTTTGTCGCCAAGCGTTCCGAACTCAATCGCCGGAACGCTCAGAATCGCACCCGCCATATCCACACACAGCGACGGGACTGAAGGAAAGATTTTCAGATTGGTGATCGTGGCAAGCGAATTCAGGTATGCACCCGTTATAATGTTGCCGATCTCCATCAACGCCGACATTTCCATTTCACCGAATGCATCCCCCTCCAGTGCCATTCCCATCAGTTTTGTCACGAGATGCCTTGCAGAATCTTTTCCAAGCAGGAACATGATACTACCTGTAATGTCCCCTTCCACCGCAAGATAAATACCGGCCATAATCTGCTCTTCCCCGCCGATCAGCGCCCCGACGTCCTTAAACTCCAGAAGCCTTACCTGCGGCACCTTCATATCCACCTTACAGTTCAGCATCTGCGCGAGAGCCGTCATGGCATTTCCCGCGCCGATGTTTCCCAGTTCCTTCAATACGTCCACATACTCTGCGGACATTGTATCAAGATTGATTTCTCTGTCCATGTTTCACCTTCCCGCATTTCCCTTTTCTTAATTCTCTTTTTCGACGATAACGGTATTCAAATCCAAAAGAGAAATCAGACCGCCGTCGTATTTGCCAATTCCATAGATAAAATTGGATTTATCGTCTTTCGCTTCGTAGGAAACCCGCTCGATCTGACTCTCTTCCAGATTTACCACTTCTTTGACCTCATCCACCAGAATGCCGATATTACAATGCTGTTCCAGCTTCAGAATGATAATTCTCGTAGCCTTTGTCTCCACGTCCTCTTCCAGGTTCATTTTGAGCCTGATGCTCATAACCGGTACAACCTCACCGCGCAGATTGATTACGCCTTTGATATGATCGGATACCTTCGGCACCCTTGTAATATGCTGCATGCGGACGATATTATCCACGTACTTGATGTCGATCCCATACTGCTCTTCACCGAATCTTACCACGATAAACTGCGTGATCTGCGGCGCCACATATTCGTCTTCGTCCGGATCCATCATCTGCTCCGTATTCATCTTTAACAGGTCCATAACATATCCTCCTTTTCCATGCCCCGGCTAAAACATTGCATTTGCATCAAGAATCAACGCCACCTCGCCGTCGCCGAGTATGGTTGCACCGCTGATAAATTTACATTTGTTGATATATTTTCCCAGAGATTTGATAACGATCTCCTGCTGGCCGATCAGCTCATCCACGACAAGCCCCGCCTGTTTGTCTCCCTTTCTGACGATTACAACCACAAGATTTTCATCGCCGCCTTTCTCCTTGCGGATGTCGAGCATTTCATCCAGACGAATCAGGGGGATTACGGCGCCGCGCAGGTTAATCACTTCCTTCGCCTGTACATATTTAATATCTTTATCGGTAATATTTTCGATCGTTTCAATAGAACCGAGAGAGATCGCATACTTTTCGTCTCCCACTACAACCATCAACGCCTGAATAATCGCCAGTGTCAAAGGCAGACGGATCGTCCATGTACTTCCCTCGCCAAACTTTGTCTTGACATCAACTTCACCGCTGAGTGCCTCGATCTTGGATTTCACGACATCCAATCCCACGCCCCGGCCGGATACGTCCGTTACTTTCTCTGCCGTCGAAAAGCTCGGCAGGAACAGCAGGTTTACAATATCCTTATCGCTCATATTTTCCGCCTGCTCCGGCGTAATAACATTGCGCGTAATGGCTTTCTGCTTTACACTTTCCACATTGATGCCGCCGCCGTCATCGCTGACTTCGATAATAACATTGTTGCCGTCCTGATAAGCGTCCAGGTGAATGGAACCGACAGCCGGTTTTCCCTTCTCCTTGCGCACCTCTGCGCTCTCCAGTCCGTGGTCGGCCGCATTGCGGAGCAGATGCATCAGCGGATCACCGATCTCGTCCACAACGGTACGGTCCAGTTCTGTCTCTTCACCGGACATATACAGCTCCATCTTTTTCCCGAGTTTTTTCTGCAGATCACGAATCATGCGCGGGAATTTCTGTACTACGCTCTCAATCGGCACCATACGCACTTTCATTACGGACTCGTGCAGATTGGTCGTCACACTTTCCAAATATTCGATCTGCTCATTAAAAGCAGAGTTAAGCGCCATATCGTTGTCGCCGGATGCACTGATGGAAACAAGGGAATTCTTCGCGATAATCAGTTCGCTCACCAGATTCATCAGCGAATCCAGTTTTTCTATATCGACACGTACCGTCCGGTTTACTACCGGTTTGTTTGTCGTCTGCTTCTTTTCCTGTCTGGCCGGTGCCGCGGACGCTGCCGCCGGCGCCTCCTGCACGGCGGGCGTCTGTGCGGAGCGTTCTTCCACCCCTGTCTTTTCCTCCGCCGCGGAGCTTTCCGCCGCCTTTGTCTCCTCTTTTACCGCGTGCTCTTTCGTTTCCTGCATCTCCTGCACTGCCACGGTTTCCGTCGTCTTTCCCTGTGACGCAGCGGGATCAAAGGGACCTCCCACAACCTTCTCAATTTCCGATACCGCCTGCGCCTCTTTGAGAATCTGTTCCAGCGGACTGTCGGAAAGGACAATTATGCTGAAATCGTTTTCAAACTTCTCGTCTTCGATGTCCTGCGCGGACGGCTGAGAGACAATAATTTCCCCCAGACTTTCCACTGCCTTAAACACCAGAAACGCTCTGGCCGCTTTCAGAATACAGCTCTCCTGTACATAGACGGTCAGTCCGTATACCTTTTTGCCTTCCTCCGCCGCCTTCTCGATCACAACCCTTTCGCTTTCCCCGAGCGCTATGCCTGTCCACGCCGCTGCCACGCTCTCTGCCGCCGCGGAAGCTTTCTGCTCTGCCGCCTTTCCGGGCGCTTCCGCAGTACCGCCCGTCAGGATCCGGTTCAACTCCCGGATCAGCGGTTCATTGTCATTCGTCCCTTCGTCTGCGGAAGACTGAATGTTATCAAGATATTCCTCCAGTGCATCCAGACACTGGAACAGAATATCGATCATATTCGCTCTTACTTTAATATTACCGTTTCTTACTTCGGAAAATACATTCTCCATATCATGGGTGAGATTTTGCATTCTCTTATATCCCATGGTCCCTGCCATTCCTTTCAGGGAATGTGCTGCACGGAAAATCTCATTAATGGTATCCGCATTTTCGGAATCCTGCTCCAAATTCAATATCTGTGTATTCAGGCTCTGCAAATGCTCTTTTGTTTCGTCAATGAAAATCTCTAGATACTGGCTTACATCCATTTCACTTTACCCCCACGTTCAAAATGATCTCCTGCGCGATCTGTTCCAGCGGAACGATCTCGTCTGCAAGACCTGCCTGAACAGCACTTTTGGGCATCCCGTATACTGCACAGGTGCTCTGCTCCTGGACAAGTACATGCACTTTTTTTGCATTTTTCAGATTCACGATTCCCTTCGTTCCGTCAGCCCCCATACCGGTCATTACAACACAGATAATCTCGTCAAAATCGCTGTTAGCCAGTGACTCATACATATAATTGGCACACGGTTTCACCCCTTCCCGGGCCGGTTCATCCGAATAGCGGACAACATATCTTCCCCCGGGCTTTTTGTCGATGTTCAGGTGTTTCCCCCCTCTGGCAATATACACATGGCCCCCCTGCAGCGTCTCACCTTCCACCGCTTCCGACACCGTGATCTCACTGAGCGAATTCAACCGCTCCGCCAGAGACTGGGTAAACCCTGCCGGCATATGCTGTACCAGCACAACCGGTGTCCGCAGATCTTTCGGCAGTTTTGTAATCACGGAATGCAGCGCTTTCGGACCGCCGGTCGAACTTGCGATAGCCACGATCTTGTTCTGCGAAATCACCGAGGAATGCTTCTTTGCCAGTTCCACAACCTGCTTGGTCTTCTTTATGCTGTCCACGGTAAATGCCCTGTCCGTCACAGGAGAACGGCTCTCTGCCACGACTTCCAGCGTACTCAGAAACGCCTCCCGGAAAGGTCCTCTGCGGCATTCCAGCGCACTGGTCGGCTTATGAACAAAATCAAGCGCCCCCAGTTCCAGCGCATCCATCGTCGTCTTTGCTCCGCCCATGGTATCCGTACTCGCCATCATAACCTTTACCGGAATCTTGCGTTTCTGCAGTTCGCGCAAAAGCTCCAGCCCCGACATCTTAGGCATATTTACGTCCAGCACAACCGCATCATATGTATTTTTACTCAGAAGTTCCAGCGCTTCCAGACCATTGGCTGCTTTGTCCGTCACCTGGAATCGTTTGTCTCCTTCAATTATATCACAAAACACCCTTCTCATAAGTGCAGAATCATCAACAATAAGAATTTTTTTCATAATACCCCTCTTTTATGCTTTTCCCATTTTTCTGTTTCTACGCTCCAAGACAAAGATCTGTCGAATGATCTCCTCCCGCTCCCGTCTGTCCACGCCGATAAACTTGGCTCTGTGACGGTATGAACCCGGATATTCCGGAATGTTACCTGTGTGCTCCAGTATCTGCGCACACAATCTGTAGTCCTTCCCAAAGTGGAACCGGCAGTATACCAGATCATCCACCTCATACTTGTGTCTGCTGAAAAAGCGCAGGCCGCCGCCGCTGATGTCCACAATCGTACTCTCGTTCACGGGCATCAGATCGTCCACCACCAGCATTTCCTGTTCCAGCATCCATTCCCGCTCCCCTTCATCCATCTTCCGGTCTTCCATCGGCATCACGCACTGATACCGGTAATATTCCCGGCGCTGGTTTCGGATCAGGTTTCCGGTTATCTCCAGTAAAATATAATATGTTCCGTCTTCTTTATAGCGTTCCTTTACCACTACCGGACATTCATACATGCCATTGGCAGCATAGCAGTACATATTCAGCCTGTTTCCCACGGAAAGCAGATGCAGCTTCCCCTTTTGTATCGGCAAATAAACTTCCACCAGTCCGTTTTCACGCACATCGCTGACCTGACTGTAGTAAGCCTTTCTCTCCTCCGGCTTTTCCTCTGTCCCCGGCCGGCGGAAAGAAGATAATTCCACTCTCATGCCCGCCTTCATCACTCTATCCACCATGCTCATACCAGTCTCGCTCCTACCCCATCTTCTTCCCATTGACGATATGGGTAAAAAAAGCAGCCATACCGCGCTTAACCAGATTTTTATTGGACTCTTTGTTCATCAGTACGGCAGCAATCCGTTCATACGCCTGCGCTGACTTGGCGCCCGGGTTCTGCAGGGATACCGGCATCTGCTGCATAACAGCTTTGGAAAGCTGACTGTCATAAGGGATCGGTCCCAGATATTCAATCGGAATCTTTAAGTACCGGGAGACTACCGCATCAAGCTTCTGAAACAACTCCTTGCCCTCTTCCACGGTTTCCACCCGATTGGCGATAACCTTTAGCCGCGAATACTCCCGGTTAAAGCGCGGGTGCCGGTTTAAAGCCTTCACCAGAGAATACGAATCCGTGATGGACGTGGGCTCGGGCGTCGTCACAAGCAGGATTTCCCCGCTCGCCACCAGAAATTCCAGCACGGCATCCGAAATCCCCGCACCGGTATCAATAATAATAATATCCGCGATCGTATCCAATTCTTCCAGATTTTGAATGATATAATTCAGGTAATCCCGACTAAGATTCGAGAGGCCGGCAATTCCGCTGCCACCGGAAATAAACCCGACATTGCCGGGTCCCCATGTAATGATCTGTTTGATATTTTTCCCCTGATAAATCAGGTCACTCAGATTATGTTTGGGGATTGCACCAAACATAATCTCAATATTCGCAAGGCCGAAATCCGCATCCAATATAATGACGCGCTGTCCCATCTGCTTCAACTGAATCGCCAGATTAATGGCTGTATTGGACTTTCCCACACCGCCTTTTCCGCTTGTTACGGTAATAACCCTCGCCAGCGGCCTGCTCTTTTGTGCAGACGCCTTTATTATATTTCGTAACTGTTCCGCCTGATCCATAGCCGTCTCCTCATTTACCTTTTTCCGCCCAAGAGCTGCTTTACTGTTTTCTGCGGATTAAAATTCTCAATATCATCCGGCACATTCTGTCCGCATGTCACATAGGACAGCGGCGCGCCCGTATGCAGTTTCAGGTTCAGCAGGTTTCCAAGCGTAGTCGTTTCATCCAGTTTAGTAAAAATAAGCTTGTATTCCGTCATCTCCCGGTAAGCGTCGGCAATGCTCACCAGATCTTTATATTTTGTCGTTGCGCTCAATACAAGAAATACTTCCTTTTCCGCCTTGTCGTCCAGACAGTGAATAAACTGAATCATATTGTCTTTCTGACTGTCGTTCTGATGCGAGTGACCGGCCGTATCCACCAATATATAATCATATGCATAAAAATCCTGCAGTGCCTTCTCCATCTCTTCCGCGGAATAGATAATGCGGAACGGCACTTCCAGAATATTGGCATACGTCCGCAGCTGTTCTGCCGCGGCGATCCGGTACGTGTCCGCAGTCAGAAGGACGATTTTCTTTTTCTCGTCAACCCGGAAACGCGACGCAATCTTGGCGATGGTTGTCGTCTTGCCCACTCCGGTCGGTCCGATAAAGAAAATCACCCGCGGTCCGGATTTGGCCGGCTGGATATTCATGGGCCTGCCGAATTTCAAAATCATTTTCTGATAAATATTCGACAATACCGCATCAATCGGAAGATTTGCATTGTTGCTTTTTTCAATCTCATCAATGATCTGGTTTGCGTACCTTTCATTGACTTCGTTTTCCAGCATCATATTATACAGCAGGCGGATAAAGGCAACGGCTTCACTCTCCTGCTCTTCTTTTTCCGCTTCCGGCTCCGGCTCTTTCTTTTCTTCCGCCGCAGGCTTTAACTGCCTTTCCAGCAGCGTCTGCAGACTCTCCAGTTTTTCTTCAATCCCGCGGTCCCGCTCGTCATCGCGCCCGGCCGGCTTCGCTCTGACGCTGCGGCTCTCCATCGTGCTTCGCAGCAGTTCGGGGGAAAGCAGTCCTTCCGATGATTTCTGCGGAGGCTCCTTCCGGTTGAGCTCCCGGTCGGTTTCATCTTCCATCGCCACGGTAACTTCCACCATCTGCGACCGCAGAAGAGAAAACATCCCTTTTTTCTTGATATTGCGGACGTTCATAATGACCGCCCCCTGTCCAAGTTCCTTTTTCGCCTGATTTACCGCTTCGGCTTCCGTTCTCGCCCGATATTTTTTGATTATCATTATGCAGTCACCATCCCAACAGATTGCAGTTCAATGTTTGCTTCTATCTCATTATAGGAAATCACAACCAGATCTTTAAAATAATCTTCCGTCAGCCGTTTAAAATACATCCGCACAATCGGAGACGTTATGATAATCGGATTTCTGCCCAGTTCTTCCAGTTTTTTAATTTCCGTCTCGGCAGAACCGATAATCCGCTTTGTGCGCTCCGGATCCAGCGTCAGATATGCACCCTGTTCGGTCTGCTTTACGCTTCCCATAATTTCCTGTTCCACTTTGGGATCCAGTGTAATCACGCTTGTCGTCTCTCCCGCAGGGAAGAACCTGCTGGAAATTGCACGTTTCAGCGACTGTCTCGTATATTCTGTCAGGATGTCCGTATCTCTTGTGGTAGCCGCATAATCGGCCAGCGTTTCGAATATTGTCTGCAAATCTCTGATGGAAATACCCTCTTTCAGGAGATTTTGCAGCACTTTCTGAATCTCACCAAGCCCAAGCAGCTTCGGCACAAGTTCTTCCACCAGCACCGGATTGCTCTCTTTGATATTGTTGACAAGGCTCTGTACATCCTGCCGTGAAAGCAGCTCCGCAATGTGCTGCCGGATAATCTCCGTCAGATGCGTCGCTATAATGGACGGCGGATCGACTACCGTATACCCCATGCTTTCCGCCCGCTCCCGCTGGCTCTCCGTAATCCAGATCGCCGGCAGATGGAAGGAGGGTTCAAATGTGGGAATACCCGTAATCTCCTCCTCCACGTAACCCGGATTCATCGCCATATAATGGTCAAAGAGGATCTCTCCCTCGCTGACCTGTATTCCTTTGATCTTGATAATATACTGATTCGGATTGAGCTGGATATTATCGCGCAGACGGATAATCGGCACAACTGTACCGAGTTCCAGCGCAATCTGCCGCCGGATCATAACGACACGGTCAAGCAGGTCGCCGCCCTGATTCACATCCGCCAGCGGAATGATACCGTAGCCGAACTCCAGTTCGATCGGGTCAACCTGCAAAAGCGAGGTGACGTTTTCCGGCTGCCTGATCTCCTCCGCGGCCGCCTCCTCGGCTTCCGCCACATTGTCGATGCGGGCCGTCTCCATCGTACCCGACATAACACGGGCCGTGATAATAAAGGCAAACCCGAGAATCAGAAAAAGGATCGTGTTCAGCGGCGTCAAAACGCCCAGGGCAATAATAGTGCTGCCGACAAAATAAAGTACTTTCGGCACACCGAACAACTGGCTGACCAACACCGTACCGAAATCGGCGTCCTTGGAACCCTTTGTCACCAGAATACCGGTGGACAGCGAGATCAACAGGGACGGAATCTGGCTCACCAGACCGTCACCGATCGTCAGGATTACGTACTTGTCAAGTGCGGCCTGAAATTCCAGACCGCCCCGCAGCATACCCATTGCCAGACCGCCTATAATATTAACCGCAGAAATCATCAGACCCGCGGTGGCATCTCCCTTTACATACTTCACGGCACCGTCCATGGAACCGAAAAAGCTTGATTCATCCTGTATCTTTTCCCGGCGCCGTTTTGCTTCCGCGTCATCGATGGCGCCCGTATTCAGATCGGCGTCAATCGCCATCTGTTTACCCGGCATAGCGTCCAGTGTAAACCGGGCCGTCACCTCGGCAACTCGCTCCGAACCTTTGTTGATTACCATAAACTGTACGATAATCAGAATCAAAAACACGATAATACCGATCGTGAGATCGCCGCCGCCTACAAAGTTACCGAACACCTGCACCACATTACCCGCATTGCCCGTTTTCAGAATCAAACGGGTGGATGAGACATTCAGTGCGATACGAAAGATTGTCGTAAACAGCAGTACCGTGGGATAAAATGACATCTCCAGTACCTCGGTGGCGAACATACAGCCGAACATAATGGTAAAAGCGACGGAAATGTTAATCGCCAGTAAAATATCGAGCAGCCAGGAAGGAATCGGAACAATCAACATTACGAAAGCCGCCAGTACATATAAGGCCACACCTATATCCGCTTTTTTCACCTGTTCCCCTCCTTTCAGATTTCCCCTTATATATTGACAGATCAAAGGCTGCCGCCCATATGCTTATGCTTTTCCCTGCGCATGGTAAACCATAGCCAGTACTTCCGCTACCGCCTGATACAATTCCGGCGGTATCAGTTCGCCTATTTCCACATTGGCGTAAAGCATTCGCGCCAGCGGTTTGTCTTCCACAATCTCCACATTGCTTTCCCGCGCAAGTTCTTTGATCTTCTGTGCCAGAAAATCTTCTCCCTTGGCCGTCACCATGGGGGCGGCATATTCATCCGCATCGTATTTGACCGCGACCGCATAATGCGTCGGGTTGGTGATTACCACATCCGCCTCCGGTACCGACTGCATCATACGCCTCCGGGAAACCTCCCGCATCTTCTGACGAATCTTCCCTTTAATCTGCGGATCACCTTCCGCATTTTTCATCTCGTCTTTGACTTCCTGCTTGGTCATCTTCATATCTTCACTGAATTTCCATTTCTGATAGATATAATCCAGAATCGCGATAATCATGTAAAAAGCGGAAATCTTAATACCCAGATTGATAACGATGCTCCCCACCTGACCGATCGCCGCCATCAAGGGCAGATCATACATGGAAAACAAAACGCCTGCCTGCTTTATCAGCGTGGTATACACCAGCCAGGAAATCAGAATAATCTTGACCACCGCCTTGCACAGTTCCAGAAGGGAACGGGGCGAAATGATCTTTTTGATCCCCTTTACCGGATTCATCTTACTGAATTTGGGTTGAAAGGGTTTCGAGGTGGGCGCCCATTTTACCTGAACAAGATCAACCACAAAAGCAACAATGGTGCCGACCAGAAAAAAGGGTGCCAGAATTGCGATAATGCGGAGCATAACATTTTTCAGAACCATATGAAAACTCGTTACCGGCACCGCCCCGTCATACATGGCAATCAGATCGGGAATTCTGACGTAGATCAGGGAAAAGCACTCCAGAAACTTCTCCCCCATCCATCCGATGCTGAACCGCAGCACCAGAAACAGTGTCAACAGGGAAACGCCGAGACCGAGTTCTTTCGACTTGGCCACCTGCCCCTCTTTTCTGGCATCTGTCAGCTTTTTCTGCGTAGCCGGTTCCGTTTTCTCCCCGCCGGGACCGTCCTTGGCAAAAAACTGCAGGTTATACTCCAGTATCACATCATACCCTCCATAAATCGCGTCACCATAATCCTGATCTCACGGAAAATAAAATCTGCAGCGCCCGGCAGCATGGCATAGGTAAAAAACAAAATCATTAACCCTACCAGTATTTTTAACTGAATGCCTATGGCAAACATGTTCATCTGCGGAGCAACCTTGGCCAGAATGCCCAGAACCGCATTCATTACCATTACGACCGCAAACACCGGCAGACAGATCCGAAAACCAATGATAATATATTCGGACAGAAACCGCGTCATGCTCCATACCAGATGGTCCGTCCCAAAGACTGCCCCGTTGACGGGAATCAGGCGGTAACTGTCGGTAACGGCCGACAGCAAAAACTGATACATGCCGCTGACAAGCAGCATCAGCATCGTTGTATACTGCAGATACATACCGCTGATACTGGTATTCTCCCGTGTCGTAGGATCCAGCATACTGACCATGGACAAGCCGATATTCATATCAATCGTCATACCCGCAAACGTTACAATGGTCGTGCAAATCTGCGCACCAAAGCCGATCAGCAGCCCGACCACCGCCTCCTTCATCACAATCATCCCATAGCCCCACACCGTATGATAGACCACGGTTCCGTGGGGAAGCGATGTATGATATAACAGAAGGGAAACAAAAAATGCAAGACCGACCCGAACCCTTCTGGGCGCGTTATTCATATTGAAAAACGGGGCCGCCGTAACAAAACCGAGCATCCGCGACATAACAAGCAGAAAATATTCCAGCTCATCCAGCGAAAAGATATAATCTATCATAGGCTTACCTGATGTAAACGCTGAAGTTGGACCAGAGTTCCGTCATATATCCGACGATGGTATTCAAAATCCAGTGTCCGAACAGCATCAGCCCCAGAAACACACACACTACCTTGGGTACAAAAGTAAGCGTCTGCTCCTGTATGGAAGTGGCTGTCTGGAAGATACTGACAACCAGACCAATCACAAGGGAAATCATAAGAACCGGCGCCGAAGTTTTGATAATCAGAAACAGCGCATCCCGCGCAAGCGCCGTTACCGCATCGACTGTCATTCTGTTCCCTCCCCTTTATTTTAATAAAATGTCTTAATCAGACTGCCGATAATCAAATTCCACCCGTCTGCCAGAATAAATAATAATATCTTAAACGGCATGGAAATCGTCGTGGGCGGCAGCATCATCATACCCATACTCATCAGAGCCGAGGCCACCACCATATCAATTACAATAAACGGAATATAAATCAGAAACCCGATAATAAAAGCGGTCCGCAATTCGCTTACAACAAAGCTGGGAATCAACACCGAAGAAGGGATACCCGAAAGACTGCCGTCCCATTCCTGGTCCGCAATCTCCATAAACATCCGCACATCCTTTACCTGGGTCTGACCATACATAAACTCCCGCAGCGGTTCCATTCCGCGCTCCAGCGCTTCCTCCTGTGCGATCTCGCCTCTGTCAAACGGCTGCAGAGCATTCTCGTTAATCTCGGTGAGTATGGGCTGCATCACAAAAAACGTGAGAAACAGCGCCAGCCCCATCAGAACCTGATTCGGGGGAACTGTCTGGGTATTTAACGCCGTTCTTGTAAAATGCAGCACAATCACAATCCGTGTAAATGCGGTCAGCATAATCAGAAGCATCGGTGCCAGCCCGATCATCGTCAGGATAACCAAAATCCGCACCGGTCCCGCCACCGTACCATTGCCGTTATTATAGGTAATGGTCAGATTATTTGCCACATTCAGTTCCCGCAACTCTTCCGGATCATCCGCCGTGCCCGGCTCATTGATGTTTGTCCGCTCATCGGTCACGCCCGTGGCATTGCTCCCGTCTGTCAGGCCGCTCACATTTCCTGCGGCATACGCCGTCTGATACCAGCCGAAAAATAATATGCCTACTGAAAACAGCAGGCATAATACAAACATGATTTGTCTTACGGAAAAATATTTTCTCATAGAATGTGCCTACTTTTTTTGTTTTATCATCTTTGCTTTTTCCAGAACCTCAATAAAACTGGGGATACCATTCCCCTGGCTTCCGGAAAATGCAAGTTCATCTCCGGAGAGCTCCGCCAGTTTTGTCATGGTATCCTTGCATATTGCAACCGCAACATACGTTTCTCCCAGTTTCACAATCTGAATATATTTATTCGGCGCAACTTTGCATGTCTCCATAACCACTATGTTACCACCCTCCTGCTTCAGTTTCTGAAAACCGGCAATATAACGGGTGGTCACATAGGTAATTCCAAGAACAATACAGAAAAGGATCAGCACTGTCAAAAACTGAACAAAGGATTCCAATCCGCTCCCCTGTGTAAGCAGCATTTATCCGACAACCTTTTTCACGGCTTCCAGTACACGCTCTGCCTGGAACGGTTTTACGATAAAGTCCTTGGCACCCGCCTGGATGGACTCGATAACCATTGCCTGCTGTCCCATTGCGGAACACATAATAACCATTGCACCCGGATCCGATGCCTTAATCTTTTTCAGCGCCTGGATTCCGTCCATTTCCGGCATGGTAATGTCCATCAGCACCAGATCAGGCTTTACTTCATTGTACTTTTCAACAGCCTTCAGTCCGTTTTCTGCTTCCCCTGCCACATTGTAGCCGTTTTTCGTCAGGATGTCCTTGATCATCATACGCATAAAAGCTGCATCATCACATACTAAAATATTCTTTGCCATCTCTCTCACTCCTGTGTTCTACTTTATGATTTCAGTTACACGAATACCAAAGCTTTCTTCGATTACAACGACTTCGCCTTTGGCAACGAACTTACCGTTTACTAATACGTCGATCGGCTCACCGGCTATCTTATCCAGTTCGATAATCGTACCGGGTGAAAAGTCCAGGATCTCGGAAATGGACTTGACAGCCCTTCCCAGTTCCACCGTAACTTCCAGCGGTACGTCCATAATCAGGCCGATGTTTTCCGGCGCGTTTGCCATCCCGTAGCTGTCTGAGAAATTCTGAAATTGTGCCGGCTGCACATTGGGCATCTCCATGTTCATCTGCGGCATCTGCATCTGCGGCATTCCCATGTTCATCTGCGGCATCTGCATCTGCGGCATTCCCATGTTCATCTGCGGCATCTGCATCTGCGGCATTCCCATGTTCATCTGCGGCATCTGCATCTGCGGCATTCCCATATTCATCTGTGACATATCCGGCATCGGCGCGGCGGCCGGCGGCGGTGTATATGGCTGCGGCTCCGGCGCAGGCGGCGCGGCGGCTGGTTCCGGCGTGCTCACCCCTCCCAGCTGCTGATTGATAAAGGTATCATAGAGAGACTTTGCGAACTCTATCGGATAGAGTTGTAAAATCGTACTCTCCACGAGATCCTCGATCTGCATGGTAAAAGCAATCTTACAGAATGTGCCGCTTAAAAACTTTGCGATCTCCTCCGGTTTTTTCAATTCCGTCAGATCCACAAGACTGGCTTCCGGCGGACTGATATCAATCATTTTGCCCAACATAGTGGATAGTGAAGTGGCGGAGGATCCCATCATCTGATTCATCGCCTCGGAAATGGCGCTCAGATGAAGCTCCCCAAGTTCCCCGTCAATATTGGTTCCGTCACCACCCATCATCAGATCGGTAATAACCTTGACATCCCGCTCCTTCAAAATCAGGATATTGCTGCCGTCAAGCCCCACCGTATATTTAATCTGGATAAATACACAGGGCCTTTCATATTCCGCGATCATGGTACTCCAATTTGCCAGCGACACAACCGGAGTTGTAATGTTTACCTTCCTGTTTACCAGGGAGTAAAGAGTCGTAGCAGAAGAACCCATACTGATATTCGCTATCTCACCGATCGCATCTATCTCAGTAGCTGTCAGTAAAGACTCGTCAATTTCGCTCCCGGCTCCACTCTCCGATGTACTGTCTGCCGGAGCACCAGAAGAGTCATCTGTGCTGCTGACATCCATACCACTTAGAAGGGCATTTATCTCATCCTGAGATAACATCCCATCCATGCCCTACTCCTCCTCTCTGATTACTGACGTCACCCGTACCGCATAACGGTCATCGCTTGCACCAGGCAGCGCCGTAAATTTTCTTATATTACCAACAAAGACATTTAATTCACTGTCTGTCTTAGTATCCAGGCGAATAATATCCCCTACCTGCAAATGAATGAAATCATTGACAGAAATCGCACTGTTCCCCAATACCGCTTTCACCGGTATATCTACGTGCCGAATCAGGGCCTCCATATACTCTTCGTAATTTTCATCGTCTTTATCTTTAATCGTCGAATACCAGAACTTGGTATTCAGTTTATCCATGATGTTTTCCAGTGTAAAAAACGGAAGGCAGACATTCATAAGCCCTTCGACATCGCCCACTTTAATATTCAGTGTAACGATAGCGATCATATCACTGGGAGAAATCACCTGCGCAAACTGCGAGTTGGTTTCGATCCGTTCCAGCATCGGATTGATCTCCACCACGTTCTTCCACGGCTCACGCATATGCTGCATTGCTATGACAAGGATTTTTTCTATAATAATCATCTCGATTTCCGAGAATTCCCGGTTTTTTTCGAGCGGAACCCCCTGCCCTCCGAGCATCCTGTCAATAATCGCAAATGCCAGATTGGTACTGAGTTCTATGATAACATTGCCCGGCAAAGGCTGGAATGAAACAATCCCCAACACGACCGGATTGGAAAGCGCATTGGTAAATTCCGAAAACGTTACCGTTTCAGAACTCATAACGGATACCTGAACGCCCTTTCGCAAATATACCGGCAGACTGGTTGACAAAAGCCTGCCATAATGTTCATATATAAATTCCAAAGTCCTGAGATGCTCCTTGGAGAACTTGGCGGGACGCTTGAAGTCATAATTTTTGACCTGCCGTTCATCCTGCTCCTGCATCTCTTCCACATCTATCTCGCCGCTGCTGAACGCAGCCAATAGATTGTCTATTTCAGCCTGGGATAAAACCTCTCCCACTCCAGCTCACCTCCCGTCGCTGCCCTCTTTTTATCATATAATATTCAAAGGACTATTGGAAGATAATATCGCTGAAAGAGACCTGGAAAATAAAGTCAGAATCAAACATCACCTGAATCCTCTTTAAGATATCGTCACGCATAATATCTTTATTCGCCTGCGCTTCCTCCCATGTATAGCTTCCGATCACTTCATAGATCTCGCCGGTAATCAAGCTCTCTTTGGAAGCCAGATCCGCTCCGAATGACTTGTACCCGGGGCTTTTGGTATTCATCGACAATGCCACCGATACAAGACAATAATGCGGCGCTCCGTCCTCTCCCGTCTTCAGAGGAATGGTCATCTGGTTCTCTATCTTATAAACCTCGATGTCCTCCATCGGCACCTCCGTCCGCATAGCGCCTGCCGCAGTGCCGTCGGAAAGTTCCAGCTTCAACGTATCCGCAATATCCCCTACCAGTGCGGCCGTCTTTTTGGAAGCGCTGCTTACATTGACCATCATAATAGAAGTCAGCACCAGGTTGACAACCAGGAGCGCCAGTATGATGATCGACAATAAGTTCCTTTTCATTTATTTATCCTCCCCATCCTAATACGCACTCAGTGTATGATAAATTTTTATTTCCACCCGTCTGTTCTTCGCCCGTCCTTCCGGATTGGAATTATCCGCGATCGGCACATATTCCCCCCGTCCGGAGTGTTTAATCATCGCCGGGTTCAATGTTGTCGTATCAATAAAATAGTCAAATACCGAAAGCGCACGCGCGCTGCTCAGTTCATTGTTATTTGCAAAACGTGCACTATTGATCGGCACATTGTCGGTATGGCCCTCAATCTCGATCACGCTGTCCGCATAGCGCTCCAGAATCAGTCCCAGTTTATCCAGCACCGGAAGCGCTTCCGCCTTCAGTTCGCTGCTGCCCGAATCAAACAACAGGGCGCCTTTCAGTGAAAGCTGCACATACTGTGACGTCACTTCCATATCCACTTCCCTGCCCAGTTCCTGTTCCTCCACAGCCTCTTCAATCTTTTCCGCCAGTTCTTCGGACTGTTTCAGCTTTTCCGCATCCAGCGCTTCTGTCATCTTTTCCAGATCTTCCATTTCATCGCTCTGTCCGTCTGCCGTTTTACCCATACTGCTCGTAAACTCATCCAGTTCATTCAGCTGACTGACACCCATGCTGACCAGCATGCCGTCTCCGATCGCGGTCGCACCCGCGGTGAAGATACTGAACGACTGAGAGAAGGAAGATGCGATCAGCTCAAACTTTTGTGCATCCACGGAAGACATGGAAAACAAAAGCACGAAAAAACAAAGCAACAGATTCATCAGGTCACTGAATGTCGCCATCCACGCCGGTGAACCTTTTGGGGGTTCTTCTTCCCTCTTTTTAGCCATCTGCTTCACCTCCGCCCTCATCGGCTGCCGTCCTGTCTTTCGGAGCCAGGAAGGACTTCAGCTTTTCTTCGATGACTCTGGGATTTTCACCTGCCTGAATGGACAGGAGCCCCTCTATCATAATCTCTTTTGCCTGCATCTCAATACTGTTATTTGTTTTTAATTTACATGCCACAGGTGTGCATATCCAGTTGGCAAGCAGGGAACCATATAATGTAGTAATCAGCGCCACCGCCATGGACGGACCGATCGAAGAAGGATCATTCATGTTTTTCAACATCAGAATCAACCCGATCAGCGTACCGATCATACCCCAGGCCGGTCCCATGGAGGCCACATCCTCCCAGAAACCGATATTGGATTTATGCCTGTCGTTCATGCTGACAAGCTCTGTCTCCATGATCGCACGGACAAGCTCCGGATCCGTACCGTCGACAACGAGCAGAATGCCTTTTTTCAGGAATTCGTCTTCCAGATCACCCGCAGCCTCTTCGAGAGACAGCAGACCTTCCTTTCTCGCTATATTGGACAGATCGATTATCTTGCGGATAATCGCTGTCACATCAAAAGAAACCGGTTTTATCACAAGTGCAAAACTCTTCAAACCGCCGACAAAATCTGCCATTGTCTTAGAAGCAAGTATCGCAGAAAAGGCGCCGCCGAACGTAATGATAGCGGAAGGAACGTCAACGAATGACGGGAGACCACCCACGCCTGCATTACTCAGAATACCGAAGATTACCATAACAAAGCACAAAACCAGGCCTATTACTGATGCTATATCCAAGTTCCTCACCCTCCTATTTCTGCGCTAGTCTGCAAAAATATCCTTTCTATACGATTTTACTAGATTTTTCACTTCTTGTCTACTTTCTTTTACAATTATTTTTCTGCCGGTTGTAAACGAGACAACCGTATCGGGCGTTTCCTCCACCAGTTCAATCAGATCGCAGTTTACCAGTACTTTCTGCCCATTCAGCTTTGTCAGCTCGATCATACCCCATATCCCCTCCATAACGAAGACAGGGCACTAGGAAATACCGCCATCGTCCCCTGTCTCCTTATTTCATCTTCTGATTATATCATATAACAGGCCTTCCGTCCGCTTCATTTATTTACCATGCACAGACATTACCGCTTCAGATTGATAAGTTCTTCCAGCAATGTGTCGGATACGGTGATAATACGGCTGTTCGCCTGGAATCCTCTCTGTGTCGTAATCATATGCGTAAACTCGGAGGACAGATCCACGTTACTCATTTCCAGTGCACCGGTCGTCATGCTGCCTGCGCCGTCGGCCGTAATATCCACACCGATGCCGTCAAACTCCCCGGAGTTCAGCGTCGCCGAGTACAGATTATCTCCTGCCTTTTCCAGACCCGCGGCATTGGCAAATTTTGCCACCGCAATCTGTCCGAGCAGCTTCGTCATACCATTGTCATAGACACCGTAGATTTCACCGTTATTCTGGATGGTGACACCGGACATATTCCCCAGTTTCCGCCCGGATCCCAGTCCCTTTCCTTCCGTACCGGACTGCGCCGTCATCGTGGAGGCGCCGCCGTTGTCAAACCAGGTCACGTTCGTCCAGTCAATATTGATGTCCGTAAAGTTGGCGAGCGATTCGGTCGTGCCGAGTTTCGTTGTGGCGCTGGCATTAAAGTCAAGCGTCGCACTGTCCTGATTGCCAATCGATATAAATTTACCGGTATCGGTGTTGAATTTCAGAATGTGGCCATTGTAAGCGGTCGTCGTCGTAACCTGCGCCTTGCCGTTTTCGGCAACGACAAAGGAATACCGCTTGTTCGGATCGCTGGTATCCACGCCGTAAGCCTCTTCCTGCGTAATATTACCGACAAAATCCGTTCCGTCATATATTGTATTATCCTTGGCGACTGTAAAATCCTGCTCCACTTCAAATTCAATGCCTTTATCCGTATTGAATGTAAAGGAAGTCATCTGGGTTATATTCAGCGCCTTCTTCCAGTTATCCATATTCGTGGTATCCGTTGCATCCCCTGTCAGATAGATCGGTGTCTTCTTGGTGGGATCGGCCGGATCCACTTCTTCATAATAGTAATAATCCTGCCCCGGCGTCGGCGGATTCGTTGTGTCGTCCCGGAAATGGTTGGCCGGGTCATCAGCCGACACAAAGATCATCTTATAAACACTCTCCAGATCTTTCTGAGACATGGAGCCTTTGCCTGTCAGCGTAATCGTATCGCCTGCCGCATGTGTGCCGGTAGCGGCCGCAGGATCCTTTACCTGATAGTTCTTTATACCGCTGATACGATTTGCCTTAAAATCACTGAAAACATCTTCCAATTCCTGTATTTTCGTATAGGTCTGGGTAGCCGGGTCGTATTTCGCACCTGTAATCAGATCTCTGAGCTCTGTCTTGGTCAGGGAACCGGCGCCGCCGAATCCCGCAATGTCATTGATGCTATTGACATTGTAAACATCCACAAGAGATTCCCCTTCGGAGTTCTGAATGTCCGTCAGTTCCACCGTGTACTCGCCCTTGACATCGGTTGCTTTAATCGCAAACTTCGCCGTATAGCTGTAGCCCAGTGCGTCAAAGAAGCTCAGGTTCATTGTCTTGCCGGCTTCCGTGGATGCATCCGGCTCATTCTTATCCAGAATGCCGTCCACATACGCTTCCGTCGTGGATTCCGGCGGATAAGTCATATTGGCAGCGCTCATAATGCGCAATGCCTGTACCGTATCCTTTTTGATCGTCTGGGTTGCCTCGTCTACGCCCCATCCCATAACATTGTAACCGTTTGAGGACATGGCCAGATTTCCCGCGGCATCCACATAGAAAGAACCGTCTCTTGTAAAGTAATTGCTCTTGCCGTCGCTGACAACAAAGAACGCTTCCCCGTTAATCTTAATATCAAACGGGTTGCCTGTATTCTGTGTCGCGCCGCCGGTGGTGATGGCATTGGTGATGGCGGCGGACTGTACGCCGAGACCGATCTGTTTGGGGTTGATACCGGCCCGGCCTGTCAGGCCGTTGGGACCGGACGCACGTGACTGCGTCTGGTATAAAAGCTCGCTGAAATTGATGGAACTGGATTTGTACGCCGTCGTATTGACATTGGCGATGTTGTTACCGATTACGTCCATCTTAACCTGGTGTGTTTTTAACCCCGCCACACCAGAAAACATTGATCTCATCATAGTATTTATGACCTCCTACTCTTACCGGGTGTCCGTTTTGCTCCGTCTGTCAGTCGGGAGCGTCTGCCTCCATAAGGTCCGGCTATACGATTACGGCACCGTCGATGTTGGTAAATATATTTGCCTGTGTCTCTGCCTGGTCCATCGCCGTTACCACCGTCTGGTTGGGGATATTGACAATGAAGGCAAGCTGGTCAACAAGCACCAGCGATTCTCTGATTCCTTTCGCACCGGCTTTCTGCGTTCCGTCGCTCAGACGACCGATCTGCTCGTCTGTAAGCCTGATATTTCTGTCTGCCAGCCGATTTGCAGCATGTTTGGAAAACTTCAGTCCCCCTTCTGTCCGTCCTGATTTCTCCGCCAGAATGTCCTGAAAGGAAACCCCGTCTTTCTGCAAAGCAGCCTCGCGGGTACTGGTTCTCCGACCCGGGAACTGATTCGGTATCTGCAGTGCGGAAAGGTATTGGCTGTCCTGTATTTTCATGCTTCTACTCCTTCCGTCTCATGGACTGCGCCCGTCCGTTTTATTTATTCTGTCTCGGCCACGCCTTCCGTATCGGTTATCGCCTCTGTCTCCGCGGGCTGTGTGGCTGCCGCCGCCTGTTGTGCTTCCCCGGAAGGTTCTTCCGCTTCGGCCGGCTTTGTCGCGTCAGACTTGC
Organism: uncultured Lachnospiraceae bacterium; assembly: GCA_910585205.1. Lineage (GTDB taxonomy): Bacteria > Bacillota > Clostridia > Lachnospirales > Lachnospiraceae > VSOB01. Next base: position 29,898 of record CAJUCC010000042.1, on the reverse strand, counting down.
CTGCCGCTTCACTCGGATCGGATTCTTCGGGTTTTTCCGTCTCGTCAGGTTTTTGCGTTTCGTCAGGCTTTTGCGTCTCATCGGGCTTTTCCGTTTTATCGGTTTCATCCGTTTTGTCGGTGGAGTCGCCGTCTTCTACTTTGTTGTCTTCCTCCAGTTTGTTATCCAGATCTTCTTTCGCTTTCTTGAGCAGTTCAATCTGTTTCACATAACTTTCCATCTTCTCTACATTCTCTTTGGTCAGGAATGTCTTCTGATAATCTGTCATCTTATCGAATGTATCTTTCAGCTTCATAACATCTTCTTCGTCGGAAAGCCGCAGCTTTGCAAGCGAAGGCAGTTTGTTCAGGCCGACAGTCCACTCGTATGCCAGATCGTAAGCTTTCGAATACTCGGGATCGTAAATGCTTTCCACATCATCCAGCGGATAGTTTTCGCCGTTTACATTGACATATGCCTTGCCATTCTGATAGCTGACAAAGTTGACCTTGCCATGTACATAATTCGAACTTCCGGTCGTGGCGTCAGTTGTCTTGATATATACTTCCTCACCTACCAGATTGGACGCCCGCTGCAGATTCATCGCAGCCGTCATATTCTGCATTTCTTCCAGACTGGAGAATGTCGCAAGCTGCGAAATATATTCCGTATTGGAAGTCGGTTCCAGCGGATCCTGATATTTCATCTGCGCCACCAGAAGCTGCAAAAATGCGTCTTTTCCCAATGTGCCGCCGGATTTCTCCGCTTCTTTCGAGGATGTGTTTTTTGATGTGTCTACAACCTGCCCGTTTTTTACGGGTGCTATCAAACTCATAAATCTCCTCCTTTATGCCATATAGTCTACCGTGTTGCCGTTTTGTTCCATCATTTCCGCAGCAATGCGTTCTTCGTCGGAGAGATCCATCTCGTCCAAAGAGACACCGTCGTTCAGTTGAATCCTGCGCGTGCCCCGCTTTTTCGGTTCTTCATACTGTCCGCCGTCTTCGCCGTTTTCGGCAAAACTGCGCTCAAATCCGTGGCTCGCAATGGTGACTTCCACCGCCTCCACCTTAACGCCCTGCTCATTCAGATTTTCTTTCAGCTGAATCGCCTGCGCTTCCAGTACATTTCTGACCGCCTCGTTTTCTGCGGTGAACTGTGCCGTTACCACACCTTCCTTCGCCGAAAGATGAATGTGCAGCGTACCAAGGCTCTCCGGATGCAGCCGCAGTTCGAGTTCTGTCATATCCGGCCTGGCTTCCAGCTTCATGTACTCCGTAACCTGATTCATAATGTCCGACGTATCCGCCGTTGTAAAGGGAATCTCAGGCGGCTCCGAAACCGCATTGTCACGCCATACATCCATGCCGTTCCTGCTCCATCCCTGTAAAAAGGGATTGCCGTTTTCCTGATGCTGTGCACCGGACTGCTTCTCCTCTCCCGAAGACTTCTCCCGCGCCGTTTCCGGTACGGCCGTCTCTTTTTCCGCCCCGGATGTGTCTTCCGCCGCTTCGGGAAGCGTCGTCTGTGTCTGCTCCGTATCCGTTTCCGATCCGGCCTCTTCCGCCGCTTCACCGGATACGACCACCACCGGTTCCTGGCTGTCTTGTACGGGATCCGGAACAATCTCCGGCATTTCTTCGGTCACTTCCATTTGCTGCAGCATTTCCGCAAACGCCGCATCATCCATACCAAGCTCCGTCTGTACATCCGCAGCGATCTCTTCCACGATTCCCGTCAATGTCTGCACACTCTGGTACAGGCCCTCGTTCGTCAGAATGCTCATGCCGTCCGTCTCTCCGGCTGCCGCCATAACGATCGCCTGTATGTTTTCCGGCTGCAGCAGATCAACCGGCACCAGTCCGAGTTCGCTCATAATCGCTTCCAGCTCTTCATCGGAAATACCCAGTTCCTCTTCGATCGCCTCCGTCACCTCTTCGATGGCTTCTTCGACTGCCGCCTCCGGATCCTTTCCGTTTTCCGCCGCATTCTGAACGTCTTCCGCTTTCGCCGCCTCTTCCGCCGATTTATCCGGCGCCGTCTCCCGCACATTGCTGCGGTTTACTTTGACGGGTGTCCGGGTATTGTCTACCTGTCCTTCCTGTCCCCGTCCCTGCATCTGACCGGCGGTATCTTTTGTCCGATTCATGATCTGTGAAAATCCGTCGCCCCCGGATCGTCCTGCAGTGCCCGAAGCGCTTACGCCGGCTGCGCCCAACAGCGCTCCGACTGCCTGCGTTACATTTGTCGTTGTCATTTCCTGCCTCCTTTCTTTGTATTAATCTATGATATATCCGTACCCGGCAGCACCGTATCCTGCACTGCCGCACGGTTATATCCAATCATTATATCGGAGATAAAATCATGTCCGTTAAGACTCCGGCTCCATTATTTTTGTCAGTCTGGCCGCCACCTCTTTGTCCATAACCCCCAGTATTTTCCCTCTGTCATCCGCAGCCATTGTATTCAATATCTTCGCCGCCAGATCCAGATCATCCTGCATCGCCTCAAAGATGCCTGCAGCCTCCTTGGGTTTCATAGCCGCATAGGCGCTGGCATATTCCTGCACCTTGCTGTCCGTCTGTTCCTGTGTCACAACCTGTTTATAAACCTTTTCCGCCGTGGCAGGATCCATGGATTCGTAATATTTCATAAAGGCATCGGCGCCCGGCCCTTTGTCCGAATACACCACCTCGTTATAAAATTCGTTTTTAATATTTTCAAAGGCAATCTGGTTATCCTCAAACGTCCGCAGACGTTCGATTTCCGCTTCCAGTTCCTGAATCCGCTTCTCGGTATTCGAATTGCCGTTCTGCGCGTTTTCCAGTTCCAGTTCCAGACGCTTGATCTGGTCCACCGCGTCTTTCAGGTCGGTGTACCCATAATATTCTTCCTGACTGCCCTCACTGCCGCCCGGGCCTGCCATTTTCTCCGCCGGAAGAATTTTATTGAGAACCGGCACATTCTGCAGAACAGGCCGCAGTACACCGGAACCGAAACCGCCCACATCCAGTTTAATCAGCAGCGCCAGTATGGCAATCCAGATGACCACGATAATAAAGGTGACAAGCACGATCGGCCCGGAACCGCCTTCCGCTTCTTCGTCCAGCTCTTCCTCCTGGGCATCCAGTTCCTTTGCACGGCGCTTTGCCTCTTTCTTCTGGGCTTTCTGTTCCGCTTTCAGTCTTTTCTTTTCTTCTTTCAGACGCTTTTTATCCGTAATCTCTTCCAGATTTTCGGATTCCGCATCCAATTCCTGACCTTTTGCCTGTTTTGCCATATTCCTCCCCGGCTGTCCGCCGCTCCTTATCTCACATTAAGCCTGCGGCCGCTTCGACCTCTTTCGCTTCCTCTGAATCTTCCGCCTTTTTCTGCCCATATGTATAACTGGTCAGCTCGTCGATCTCCCGGCTCTCCCTCGCTTTTTCCTCTCCCATAAATACAGCGAACGCATTTTCCCGCAGTTTCTCCTGTATCTTTCTCTCCTGTATGGACTGCTGAAGCTTCTGCCGTTCCTGCTCGACCTTCTGCTCCGCTTTCCGGATCTCTTCCCGCTGCAGAACCATATATTCGTCCATGCGCAAAATGGCTTCTTTATTTTCCCGAATATCCCGGATATGCAGCGCATCCCGCAGGGATCCTCTGGCTGTCTCCTCATAACCCAGCTTGCGCCGTTGCAGCGCCTCCAGCTTATCTTCCTCCTCATGCAGCCGTACCATCGCCAGGCCAAAATCCATACGCGCCTGTGTTTCCAGCTTTTCCTTGATATTCAGGATATTCTGCATCCGGTATATAAACTTGGACATCTGTTCCCTATCCTTTATTTATAGAGATTTTCCAACATCTGCACGGTTTCTTCAAACGTATATTTACTGTCCACATCCTGCATAAGAAATTCGTTCGTGGCATTGATCTTTTCGATTGCATAGTCGATATTGGGATTGCTGCCCTTTTTATATGCACCGATATTAATCAGATCTTCCGCTTCATTGTAAGTCGCCAGTACGTTTTTCAGCTTGCCGGCGGCTTTCTTATGCTCCTTCTCCGCCACCTGACCCATGCAGCGGGAAATGCTCTGCAATATATCAACCGCAGGATAATGATTTTTATGCGCCAGCTTCCGGTTTAACATAATATGGCCGTCCAGAATACTCCGGGCCGTATCGGTAATCGGCTCATTGAAATCATCGCCGTCCACCAGCACGGTATACAGCCCCGTAATGGAACCGACGGCCGCTCTCCCCGCACGCTCCAGAAGCTTCGGCAATTCGGAATAAACACTCGGCGGGTACCCTCTCGTCACGGGCGGTTCCCCGGTTGCCAGACCGATCTCCCGCTGCGCCATGCAAAAACGGGTCAGGGAATCCATCATCAGCAGCACATCCCGCCCCTGATCCCGGAAATACTCCGCGATCGCCGTCGCCGTCTTTGCCGCCTTATTCCGTTCCAGCGCAGGTTTGTCGGATGTCGCCACAACCACGACGGAACGGCGCATGCCCTCTTCCCCCAGATCGCGCTCAATAAATTCTCTTACCTCCCTGCCGCGTTCTCCGATCAGGGCAATCACATTGATCTCCGCCTTTGTGTTTCTGGCGAACATACCCATCAGCGTGGATTTCCCCACACCGGAACCGGCAAATATGCCGATTCGCTGTCCTGCACCCACGGTAATCAGACCGTCCACCGCCTTGACACCGAGCGGCAGCGGCACATCAATGATCGCGCGGCTCATAGGGTCCGGCGGCGGCGCCTCCACCGAGTAGCTGGGCGCATCCGGCGGTATCCGCACATCGCTGCCGGTCGGTCTTCCCAGACCGTCCAGTGTTTTCCCCAGAAGAAAATCCCCCACGGACACCCGAAGGGAATCTCCCGTATTTTCCACCAGGTTGCCGATGCCGATGCCTTCCGTGTTCTCATACGGCATCAGAAGTGTCCGGCCATCCTTAAAGCCGACGACCTCCGCCATAATCCCCGGTCCGTTGTCTCCTTCGGGATGGATAAAACAGATGTCCGCTAATCTGGCATCGGGTCCGGCCGACTCAATGGTCAGTCCGACCACATTCAAAACTTTTCCCAGTTTCCGATAATATACTTTTTCCTTTGCTCTGTCATATCGGGACAAATCCATCATAATTTCTACTCCACGCCCTCATAGGAGAGCAGAAGCAGCTCTCTGCGAAGGGCTGCGAGCTGCATATCCAGACTGCAGTCATAAATGCCGCCGTCCGCTTCAATCATGCATTCGTTTTTCTTCATCGTAGCGTCCTCCACAACCTCCAGTGCGGCATTTTTATTTCCCATCACTTCCATCAGTACTTTTTTCTGCATGCTGACAAAGGGATAATCCTCCGGTCCCACATGTATGATATAATTACTGCTGCTTTCAATCTTCTGCATACAGCCTTCCAGAAGACGCAGCACCAGATTCTGGTATTCTCCCAGTTCCACCCGAAAAATATGTTCATAGATACCGGTGAGCTGTTTCACGAACTCCGGCTCCAGCTCCCGTATCATGCCATTGTATGTATCTTCCATCTGCCGCCTGGCTTCCGCCAGCTCTGCATCCGCTGCAGCCGCACCGTCACGGTAGCCCTGCGCCCTTCCTTCCTCTCTTCCCGACTCGATTGCCTGCGCTCTGGCGGCATTGATCTCCGCCTGTGCAGTTTCCTGCATCTGCCGGATCTCCGCCTGCGCCTGCGCAATCAACTCTTCGGGACTCGGGCCCTCGTACACCGGTTCCGGCGGCGCCGGTTCCGATTTGATAATATTCTGCCCGTCAATGCCGTCCGCCGTCACCTCTTCGGCCGCCAGACCGCTGCGAAAACCGTCCTCTTCCGTCTCCGGTTCCCGCTCGATTCCCAGTTCCTGCATCCGTTTCCCGATGAGGATATTGCTGTTGATCGTTCTCGTCTCGTCGGTTTGCACCTGTACCCATCTGCGTTTTAACAGGTTACTAGACAACAATTTCATCCCCTCCGCCTCTGGAAATAACGATTTCTGCAGAATCTTCCAGTTTTCTGATGATATTTACAATCTTCTGCTGTGCTTCTTCCACGTCTTTCATACGAACAGGACCCATAAACTCCATGTCCTCCTTTATCATGGCAGCCAGACGTTTGGAAAGGTTGTTGAAAATCGTATTCTGAACTTCCTCGTTGGAACCTTTGAGTGCGATTGCCAGATCGGAATTTTCCACATCCCGCAATACTCTCTGAATCGCTCTGTCGTCCAGCAGCAAAATATCTTCGAACACGAACATCTTCTTGCGGATCTCGTCTGCCAGCTCCGGCTCCTCGATTTCCAGTGTTTCCATAATATGCTTTTCTGTACCGCGGTCCACAGAGTTCAATATCTCCACGATGGCATCCACACCGCCGATAATCGTATAATCCTGGTTGACAAGAGAAGACAGTTTGGATTCCAGCACCTTCTCCACCTCCTTGATTACATCGGGACTTGTTCTGTCCATGATAGCGATACGTTTCGCCACGTCCGCCTGCCGCTCCGGCGGCAGCGCCGACAGTATCATAGACGACTGTGCGGCGGAAAGATAGGACATAATCAGCGCAATCGTCTGCGGATGTTCATCCTGAATAAAGTTCAGGAGCTGAGAGGCGTCCGTTTTCCGCACAAATTCGAACGGCTTCACCTGCAGGGACGCCGTCAGCTTGCCGATAACATCCCTTGCCTTGTCTTCGCCAAGCGCTTTCTCCAGAAGTTCTTTCGCATATCCGATCCCGCCTTCGGCGATATACTGCTGCGCCAGACAGACCTGATAAAATTCTTCGATCACGCCTTCTTTTACCTGCGGCGTAATGCTTCGTGTATTTGCAATTTCCAAAGTCAGTTCTTCAATTTCATCCTCTTTCAGATGTTTGAAGATATGTGACGATTTCTCCGGCCCAAGCGCAATCAGCAGCACTGCCGCCTTCTGCAGTCCGGATAATCCCGAATCAGCCACTTATCCTTCTACCCCCAATCCTCATTCAGCCAGTTCCTGAGCAGATTCGCCGCAGCTTCCGGATTGTCATCCACGAACTTCTCAATCATCTTCCGTGTTTCAGACCATTCTTCTACAGTAATGCCCTCCACTTCCGGTTCTGGCGTGGACTGCAGCAGATCTTCCACTGCGAGTTCTTCCTCCTGCTCCGCGCCTTTCTCGCCCCGCATGCTGCGCAGAACGACAAATGCGAGCAGTCCGAGAATAATGATAATCAGTACGATCTGGATCACGTCCGTCGCCCTGATGTTCATACCCTCTTTGTCGATAAACAATGGTTCTTCATAGGCAACCATGGCAATATTTTCCGCCGCGATTCCCGTCGCTTTGGATACCATGTCAATCATATTGTCGTCCACGGGCTGCATGACCCGTTCTCCGTTGGCTGCCTTATACTCATCCCAGCTGATTCCGTCCAGCAGTCCCTGATTCCGAATATCTTCTTCCCTCTGTACATTATATGTAATCGCCGAAACGGAAATGGAAGATTCGTCATATTTAATCAGTCCCGGCGGGATCGTCTGTGACTCAATCCTCTCATTGGGAAGATAATCCCGCTCCTCTTCCGACTGTGTGGAGCTGGAACTGTCGCTGTCCGGCATTTCGTATGTCGTCAGATTTTCGCCGTTGGAATCCGTACCGGGCACACCGCCCGAACTGTTTACATTCTCCGCGTTGAAGATTGCTTCATGGCTCAACACGCCCTGTGTCTGCCCTTCTGCGGGTGTATAATCATGATTTACGATCTCTGTCGATGAAAAATCCAGCGCCAGGTTGCTGGCCACTTCGATATTATCATACTGGTTGGTCCCGAGCAGTACCCGCTTTACCTCACTGCGCACAAGCCGTTCCGCCTGCTGCTTTACGGAAAGCTGGTTGCTGGCGTTCCCCGTTACGGAATAGGAATCCTCACCGGAAAACAAAAGATTTCCCTGACTGTCCAAAATGGTGATATTGCTGGCATTTTCATTTCCCAGCGCAGTTTTAACAAACTGTGCCATCGCAGCCGCGTTTTCCTGTGTAAACTCTCCCTCCAGCTCCAGAATAATGCTGGCAAACGATTCTTCGTTTTTGGAAAGCAGCGTCCCGTCGTTTTCCGGCAGGGAAAGCTGTACATCCGCCTTTTTAACCGCTTCGAACCGGAGCAGGTCTTCTTCCATCTGTCCCTGCAGATAGAGCTTATAGCGCTTTTGTTTGTCGGATTCCGTAGAAGAAAATCCGCCGTTTGTGACATTATCGATTCCATAAGCGGCTGCCGGGATATTATTGGCGCCGAGCAAAAGATTTGCATCCGATAACTGCTCCCGCAGTACCTTAATCTGATAACCGTCATCCGATACGGTATAGGTAATGCCCGCACCGTCCAGCAATTCCGTAATCTGCGCCGCTTCCTTTGTGCTCTCACAGTTTGCGAGCAGCTCATACTGGGGTCTTGTCAGCGCCGTTACCAGAATGGCCAGTGCAATAATCACGCCTGCTGCAATACATATGATAATTGTCTTCTGTTTAGAAGTAAATCTGTTCCACCATTCCAGAATCTTCACCGGAATCGCTTTTAACCTTTCAGTCATTTCCCGTTACTCCCATCACCTTATATCTGCATCTGCATGATCTCTTTATAAGCCTCCATAAACTTATCCCGTACAGCAACGGTATACTGCAGGGCTGCCGATGCTTTCTGCAATGCGATGGAAAGATCATGGGTGTTTTCCGTCTGCCCGAGTGCAATTTTCAATTCTTCGTTTTCCATGTCGGAAATATAACTGTTCGTTGTATGTAAATTATCAATCGCATTGTTCAGCACAGTACTGAAAACGTCTTCCCGTTCCTTTGCCGCCTCCGCTCTCTTCGCCGCTCCGGTCTGTTTTGCCGCCTCTTTGACGGCGCCGGAGCTTACGTGATACAGCGATCCGATATCCATTTTCATTCTCCTTTTATCTGCAATATCTTTACCATCCGCCGGATGTCATCCGGGTTATACCGCCCCGGTCAGGCTACTGCGCCATCTCCAGCCCTTTGATCGCCATAGCCTTGCTGGCATTGAACGCCGTCGCATTGGCTTCATAAGCACGGCTGGCATCAATCACATTGGTCATTTCCGTGACAATATTCACATTGGGATACAGCACATAACCATTGTCGTCCGCATCCGGATGAGACGGATCATAGACCATCTTCATATCGGTCCATGTGTCCTCTGCCACCGTGCTGACTTTTACGCCCTTCCCGGAATAATTGTCTCTGGCGCTGTCCAGCACGCGGCTGAAAGGCGTCTGTGTCTCTTTCTCCGCAAAGGAAACCACCTTACGGCGGTAAGGCGTGCCGTCCGATGTCCTCGTGGTATTGGCGTTTGCAACGTTCTGGGAAATAATATCCATGCGGAAACGCTCTGCCGTCAGTCCTGACGCATTAATATCAAAAGATGTAAAAAGACCCATGCTACAGTTTCCCCCTCTTACTTAATCATTATTTCATAACAAGTTTCAGATTTGAGAACTCCTGATTAACACCCGCCATCACGGCATTATATTTCAACTGATTGGACGCAAGCAGCACGTTCTCCGTATCAATGTCCACATTATTGCGGTCCGTACGGTACGAAAAATTGGAGTGATCCGTGTAGGTACGGGGATTGAGCCGATTCAGCTTCACATTTGCCACCTTCGCGTCCACCGACGTATATCTCGAATCGCGCAGCGCCAGACGCAGCTGGTGTTCAAAGTTCACATCCTGCCTCTTATATCCCGGCGTATCCACGTTCGCAATATTGTTGGAAATCACCTCATTCCTGATCCATGCGGCGTCCAGTGTTTTATCCATAACATTGATATAATTAAATACATTCGAATTAATCATTCCGGTATCTCTCCCTCCATCCGAAAATAAATATATCCCTGTTTATATATCTATCTATTCTATTATATATTTTTTTTGAAAAAAGACAAGAAGTTTATCTGCATAGAAATTAAAACAGGACTTATTTCCTATAAGTCCCGTTCTCAAAAACATCCCTTTTTTCAAGACTTTATCTGCTTTTTTCATTCTGAAAACTGCCTTTTTCCAATTTCTGTCTTTTCAGTTTTTCCACTTCCCCGAACACCACATCGTTGAGCACTTTGATATAGGTCCCCTTCATACCGGAAGAACGCGATTCGATCACGCCTGCGCTCTCGAATTTCCGCAGTGCATTGACAATAACCGAACGGGTAATGCCGGCCCTGTCGGCAATTTTGCTGGCTACCAGAATTCCCTCATGGCCGTTCAACTCATCAAAGATATGCGTGATCGCCTCCATTTCCGAAAAAGACAGTGTGCTGACAGCCGATCTGACAACGGCCAGTTTTCTGGCCTCCTCCGCAGTCTCTTCGTTTACGGCCCGGAGCATCTCCAGGCTGACGACCGTTGTGCCGTATTCGCAGAGGATAATATCGCTGATCTCATAGGGATCACTGCATTTGTAAATAAACAATGTGCCAAGCCGCTCTCCGGCAATATCAATCGGCGAAATGATCGCCTGAAATTTCCTGGCCTCCTCGTACGCAAAGCCAAGCGTTTCCAGATTTACATTTTCCTTCGTGGACAGAACCCCCAGCATCCGCTCATTCAGCATGGGGTCAATATATTCCCCCACATTTTCCTCCATCAACCGGTCGGTTTTCTCCTGTCCGACGCCCAGTACCTTCCCCTTCCTGCTGATTACCAGTACATTTGAACTTAAAATATCCCGCATCACATTGCAGATGTCATTAAATATGACTTTGCTGGAATTATTGTTGTGCAGGAGCATTCCGATCTTTCTGGTCTTGTCCAACAATTGTATACTGCTCATGTTGACTTCCTCCTGTGTCTTATCCAATTCCCCCGTTCCAGACATAATTCATGAATCACGGTTCACTACCGCTTCATTGTAATACAATCGTTGGCTTTTTGCAACATATTTACTAAAAAATTCGCTGAATTCTAAGAATTTTGCAAAATTTCGCAATTATTTTGTTTTTGCATAATATTTCCGCAGGCTTCGTCGATGCAGACAAGTTTGCTGCCCTTTTCCAGTGTCAGGGAACCGCATTTGTCGCATTTAACCGGAGACGGCTTCTGCCATACCATAAAGTCACACTCCGGATTATTGATACAGCCATAGTATTTTCTGCCTTTTTTTGTCTTTTTCAGAACAATATCCCTGCCGCAGCGCGGACATGCAATCCCGATTTTCTCAAAATAAGGCATGGTGTTTCTGCATTCGGGAAAGCCCGGACATGCCAGAAATCTGCCGTGCGGACCGTATTTAATCACCATCCGCCGCCCGCAGTGTTCACAGATTTCATCCGATTCCTCATCCGCGATTTTCACCTGCGCCAGTTCCTTTTCCGCCGTGACAACGGCTTCGTCCAAATCCGGGTAAAAGTTGGAAACAACCGTTTTCCAGTTTACGCTCCCCTCCTCCACCTTATCCAGAAGCGCTTCCAGATTGGCCGTAAACCGCACATCCACAATGCTGGGAAAAGCCGATTTCATCATATTGTTTACCACTTCTCCCAGCTCCGTCACATACAGATTGCGGTTTTCCTTTGTCACATAGCGTCTGGCCAGGATCGTCGTAATCGTCGGCGCATAGGTACTCGGCCTGCCGATCCCCAGCTCTTCCAAGGCCCTGACAAGGCTGGCTTCCGTATAGTGTGCCGGCGGCTGCGTAAAATGCTGACACGGCTCAAACGCCCGGAACGAAAGAACCGAATTTTCGTCGATTCCCCTGACCAGCACATTGTTATCCTGTTTTTCCCCGTCATCCGCTACATAGACGCTCATAAAACCGTCGAAGGCAACCCGTGAGGCCGACACCGTGAAACAGTGCCGTCCCGCGCCGATTCTGACCGAAGTCGTCTCATATCTGGCCGGCGCCATCTGACTGGCCGTAAAGCGTTTCCAGATAAGCTGATACAGCCGGAACTGATCCCGGCTCAGAGACTCTTTGAGAGAATACGGGGTGCGGCTGATGTCCGTGGGACGAATCGCCTCATGTGCATCCTGTATTTTCTGTCCGTTCTTTTTTTCATTTGCTGAGGCAGCGGCGTACGCTTCTCCATAGTGCTCCGTAATATAGGTTCCGGCCAGCCGCGCCGCCTCTTCCGACACGCGCGTGGAATCGGTACGCAGGTAGGAAATGACGCCGACTGTTCCGCTGCCCTTGATGTCAATCCCTTCATAGAGCTGCTGCGCCAGCCGCATCGTCTTCTGTGTGGAAAAGTTTAATGTCTTGCTGGCCTCCTGCTGCAGTGTGGATGTCGTAAACGGCAGCGGCGCCTTTTTCACGCGCTCTCCTTTTTTCACTTCTTCCACGCGATACTGCGCCTGCTCCAGTTCCCGCAGGACGGCGTCCATCTCTTCTTTCGAAGCGATGGTCTTTTTTCCCTCCGCCGTACCGTAATATTTCGCTCTCAGCGGCTTTTTTTCGCCTTTTACGGCAAGTTCCACATCCAGGCTCCAGTACTCTTCCGGGATAAAAGCACCGATCTCCTCCTCCCGGTCGCAGATAATGCGCAGCGCCACCGACTGTACTCTGCCGGCGCTCAGTCCTCTTTTAATCTTCGCCCACAAAAGCGGCGAAATCCGATACCCCACCATGCGGTCCAGCATCCGTCTGGCCTGCTGTGCGTCCACGAGATCCATGTCAATCTCTCTGGCATTTTTCAGCGACTCTCTGACCGCGTTTTTGGTAATCTCATTAAAGGTAATCCGGTATACCTTTTTGCCCTCCAGTTTCAATGTATGCAGCAAATGCCACGATATGGCCTCTCCTTCCCGATCAGGGTCGGTTGCCAGATATACTTTTTCCGCTTTTTTTACTTCTTTGCGCAGGTTTGCAAGGATTTCTCCTTTTCCTCTGATCGTAATATATTTGGGCTCATAATTGTGTTCCACATCGATACCAAGCTGGCTTTTGGGCAGATCCCTGACATGACCGTTGCTGGCCGCCACCTCGTACTGCGCGCCCAGAAACTTCTTGACTGTCTTCACTTTAGCCGGTGATTCCACAATAACCAGATATTTCGCCATCGTTTCTTCTCCCCTTATACTCAAATCGTTAAAACTATACAACAAAACTTTCGGAATGGCAACCTCTTCTTTCATATTTGTTTCCCCACTCCCGGGAAACCGCGCCCCGTACCGTAAGGCGCATCAGCAGATCTGTCACCTCCGCAAGTGTCATATCGTTCCCGCCTTCGGCCGTCCGGATCCGTTCGTACAATTCCTGCAGTGTCAGCGGCCGGTCGCCCATGCAGGTCAGTACGATGCGTTCGCTGCCTGTGAAGCCGGTATCCGGCGGCGCATCGCGGCATTGCGCCGCACCGCCGCAGCCTGCCGCCTCCGCACACATTTTCCCCTTTCCGTAAAGCGTTTCCAGAATATCCTCCGGCCGTCTGACAATGCCCGCACCCTGCGCGATCAGACTGTTGCAGCCGCCGCTCAGCGCATCGGTCAGACGTCCGGGCAGGGCAAAGACGTCCCGCCCCTGTTCCAGGGCAAAATCCACGGTTATCATCGTCCCGCTCCGCTCCTTTGCCTCAATGACCAGAACGGCGTCGGCAAGCCCGCTGATAATCCGGTTCCGGCGGGGGAAATGCGCCGACACCGGCGGTGTCCCCTCCGGATATTCCGACAAAATTCCGCCGTCTGCCATCAGCTGCCGGTACAGATCCCGGTTTTCCGCCGGATAACAGACGTCCGTGCCGCATCCGAGCACGCCGAAGCTGCGCCCCCGTTTCAAAGCCGCCCGCTGTGCGATCCCGTCGATCCCCGCCGCCATGCCGCTGATAATCTGCACCCCCGCACCCGCCAGTTCTCCCGCAAACCACTCTGCCATCTCCCGTCCGTAAGAGCTGCATCTTCTGGCTCCGATAACGGCAACGGAAGGCATCTCTCCGCGCGGCAGTTCTCCCCTTACATAAAGCGCCCGGGGCGCATTTCTGATCCGGTGCAGCGCCTGCGGATACGCCGCGTCCGCTTTTCGGACACACCACTGCGTCTCCCGCTTCTGCGTATGTTCTCCCATATCGTCCTTTTTATCCCTTTCTCTCCCAGTATGTGCTGACAGCCGCCCGATAATACACCGCTTCGTTGACATGGCTCAAACCGATCTGCGCGGCGCCTGCCAGATCCGCAATGGTGCGGGCCGTCCGCAGCACCTTATGACAGGCGCGCATGCTCATGGAAAATGCCCCGGCTGCCCGCTGAAACTGCCGCTGCGTCTCCTCATCCAGTTTACAATATGCCGCGATCTCTCCGGGATGCATGTCACCGTTAAAACGCATCCGGGTCCCGAAACGCTTTTTCTGTATCTCTCTGGCCGATCTGACACGCCTGCGGACGGACGCGCTGTCCTCTCCCCGTTCCCGTTCAAACAGCTTTGCGGTATCCGGTCTGCGCGTCTCCACACACAGATCAATCCGATCCAGAACCGGTCCCGAAACACGCCCCAGATACCGGCGGATTTCCGACTGGCTGCACCGGCACAATCCTTCATCGGGATAATATCCGCAGGGACAGGGATTCATCGCGCCCACCAGCATAAATGCCGCCGGATATTCCAGATTGCCGTATGTCCTGGCAATTCTCACGTTCCGCTCTTCCAGCGGCTGCCGCAGCATATCCAGCACACTGCGCCGGAATTCCGGCAGTTCATCCAGAAACAAGACACCTCTGTGTGCCAGACTGACCGCACCCGGCATCGGAATCCGCCCGCCGCCGATCAAAGACGCGCCCGTAGCCGTATGATGCGGCGCCAGAAACGGCCGCTCATCCATCAGGCGGCCGCCCGGCAGACGGCCGCTGACACTGTATACGGCGGATACTTCCAGACTTTCCTCCCGGGAGAGCGGCGGCATAATGCCGGGAATCCGCTCGGCAATCATCGTCTTGCCGCTCCCCGGCGGCCCGATCAGCAGCAGATGATGACATCCTGCAGCAGCGATCTCCGCCGCCCGCTTCGCCGTTTCCTGTCCCGAAACATCGGCAAAATCGGCGGCCGTATTCGCCGCCGTACAGTCCCGTGCGCCGTCCGCGGGACAGCCGTCACCCGCACTGTCCGTCCCCACACTTCCCGAAGCCGCCTTTACCGGAGACAGACCTGCGGTCTCCATTCCCTCCTGCAGCCCCTTTACCACCTGGGAAAGATGCGACGCGCCGTATACCGTCACGCCCTCTGTCACCGCCGCCTCCCGCCCGTTGCCCTCCGGGACAATGCACATGCCGGTTCCGGCCTGCGCCGCCGCCCTGACAATCGGCAGAATTCCCCTGACCGGCCGCAGTTCCCCGTTCAGTCCCAGTTCCCCTGCAAACAAAATGCCGGCAGTCTTCTCCTGTCCCAGCATCCCCGTCGAGACAAGCAGGCCGATGGCGGCGGGCAGATCAAACGCGGTGCCGCTCTTATACCGGTCCGCCGGGGACAGATTGATGGTAATCCGGGACGGCGGCATACGAACACCGATATTGCGCAGCGCTACCCTGATCCGCTGCTTTGCCTCTCCCGCCTCCCGGCTCAGGCAGCCCACCATCTCCATACACGGCAGTCCCGGCGCCACATCCACTTCCACCTGCACGGGATAACTGTCAATTCCATAAAACGCCCCGGAAAGTATCCTGCTGAACATTCTGTTCTCTCCTTTATTATTCTGAATTATCGGAAAATATGCGGCGAACGCCGCCTGTGACAATAAGAAAATGTGATTCGCTCCGCATACGCGGAACTTTTTTGTTATTATAACGGAAATCCGGAAAAAGTACAAGGGGATATTGGCGCATTTCCCGCAGAATATCCCCTGTACAGCTCGGCGCTTATATCTTTCCGTTTAAAAACTCCGGCTCATGTGCATACCAGACTGCCGTTTCCTTGGAAATTTTTCCCTCCTCCAGCAGTTTCCCGATCGCCTCATCCATCGTTGTCATGCCCAGTTTCCGCCCCGCCTGCATCGCCGCCGGAATCTGGCCCAGCCTGCCCTCCCGGATCAGGTTTCTGACCGGACGGGTGACGTGCAAAACTTCAAAGGCGGCAGTGCGCCCCGTTCCCTCCTTATCCGGCAGAAGCTGCTGCGAAATTACCGCTTCCAGTACATTGGCCAGACGGATGCGCACCTGCTGCTGCCGGTACGTCGGGAAAAGATCGATCATGCGTTCCACCACATTGACCACCCCCGGCACATGCAGGGAAGCCAGAACAAGACGCCCGGTTTCCGCGGCCGTAATCGCCGCCCCGATCGTCTCCAGATCCCGCAGCTCGCCGATCAGGATTACGTCGGCGTCCTCCCGCAGAGCCGCTTCCACCCCGGCTACAAAGCCGCTGCAGTCCAGTCCGATCTCCCGTTGATTAATCAGAGACATCTTATGCCGGTGACGGAATTCCACCGGATCTTCCAGTGTAATCACATGCACTTCCCGCAGACTGTTAATCCGGTCGAGCAGCGCGGCAAGGGTCGCCGATTTCCCGCATCCCGCCTCCCCCGAGACGAGAATCAGGCCCCGCTTTTTCTGGTACAATTCGGCAACCGATTTCGGTATGCCGAGGCTCTCTGTCGTCGGTACGACCGTGCTCACAAGCCGGATAGCCAGCGCCACACTCCCCTGCTGCTTATAGGCATTGACGCGAAATCTTCCCAGCGATGATATGCCAAATGACATATCAAATTCTCCCCGTTCTTCAAACAGTCCCCGCTGGCTCTCCGTCATAATCGCAATCAGCATCGAGAGCGTATCGGATGCCGAGAGCCGGGAATATGACATTTCCGTCAGGGCGCCGTTCACCCGCATCTTTGGTGCGGCTCCCACCGAAATATGCACATCCGACGCACCGGCTTTTACCGCCTCTCTTAAAATTTCCTCAACTGTCACTACCATCGTTTTCTCCCTGCCGCTCCTGTTCCCCTGTGTCATAGGTATCGAGCGCCGCCAGCATCTGCAGATTCTGCCGCTCATATGCGTTCAGTACCGTATCGTCAAATGCGCTGCCTTCCACTGCCGGCTGATACCAGACACAGCCCATAAAATAATTTGACAGGTCCGCATCCTGAAAGATATATCCGTGCCGCGCATAGATTTCATTTTTGGCAAGATGGATAATCAATACCGGCGTATCGGCAAAATCCGCCTCGGTATAGTACCGTGCGTCCGTATCAAACAACGGTTCTGTCCGATTGGCAATATCTCTGACCTCCCTGTCGTTTTCCCAGTAATCCGTCACTTCATTATAATAGGTACATGTCCGGTAATACGGCGCCCGTTCCTGCAGCAGCGAAAGCAGCTCGTCCTCCGGCAGCGCATACAGCTCCTGCGCCCGTCTGTAAGCCCCCTGCTCCGCGTGATCTGCATCATCCGCATCGTCCGCAGATGCCACATGCTCCGAACACCGGATCAATTCATATTCCCCGCTGATGCCGTAGCCGCAGAAATTGTCTTCCGCCATCATATAATTTTCCACCCACGCCGTTATGCGCTCGTCCCCAAAACGCAGATACAGCGTCCCGGCGCCGCCCCATCCGTCGTCGGTAAAATCACATACCAGCAGGTCGCCCTCTGCTTTTGCATCAATCTCAACTTCCGCAAAACGTTCCGTTCCCGCCTGCTGCGTGAACAGACTGCCCGCAAAATCTCCCTGCCGCGTCATGCTGCACGACAACAGTGCGCCGCCGTCTGCCAGCACAGCGTCATAGCCGGCCCCGTCCAACGACCACTCTCCGCTATAAATTGTCCAGTCCCGTGCCTGCGGCGCATCCGGGGCGGACACCGCACCCGGATCGGTCGATGGCACTTCTTCCGTTTCCCGGGCATCGGTGGTTTCCGTCGCCTGCGCCGCGCCGCCGGTATCCGCACCCTCGCATGCCGACAATACCAGGCTCAAACCGACAGCCAAAAATCCCAGAGCTGCTTTCCGGCTCCTGTTATTCATCCCTTTTCATCTCCCGCGCGTTTAATCAGATGTATCGTATCATATCCGGCCCGGTTTTTCAAGAAACGCAGCCTATGTCACATCTATAGTGTTTATCAACATTGCCGTCATATTCAAAGATACCGCTGCAGCTCCTCCACCAGTTCATAGACTCTCGTAGCCGGGCATCTTTTTGACGGGGCTTCATCATGATATGACTCATATTGCCGTCTTGCCCTCTGAATGGCAATATCCGTTTTATCGCGGAACATATCATACAAATTCTCTGCATTCTTTTCATAACCGCACTTTTTTCTCAATATTTCCTGATATTGTTCGCGGCCATTGTTCACTGTCAACTCCTGAAAATGTAAGACAAACCACAATTCGATACATTCATTTGACCAGGCCACCCGGTACTGTCTGCTCTCTTTTTTCTTTTCGGCACTGTACTGGGTATTATCAAAGTTATCCAGCGGAAAATCGTCCTTGTCATACAGTAACCAGACAACCTTCGCCTGCGGGAATTTGTTCTCAACCCGTTTCCTGGCATATTTTAATAAATCTTTTGTATTTCTCCCCGTACCTTCTACTAAAATTCTCTCTCCCGTAGAATACTCGCGGTATTTTGCATTTATGGCATTTGCGAATCCATTGATATAATTAGGTTCTGTCTTTGTTCCTTCACTGATAATAAACATATACGGAGGTACATCGTCTAACAGCGGTTTCTTTCTTTTTTGCATTTTCGCATTGATCTTGTCCTGACTTTTCTTTTGTTCACTCACTTTCAAAGGTTTGCAGCTCATCTCTGTTCCTCCCAATCCAAAATCTTTCTGATATATGGATCTGCTCCATAACGCCCTTCCAGATACTGTTTACTATATGATTCATCGTTTCTGGGCGTTTTTCCGTTTTCCTTTTTAAACGATATTAAAGAATACAATATGGAAGCATTTTGCGGATCCAACGCGCAAAACCATATTTCATCTCTTCGAAAGATCTCCGGTGTCATAGTTGTAATATCATGAGACGTGAGCAGAAGCTGTGCTCCCTTTCTGTTGCTTTTGGGATCCGTAAATAATTCAATAATATATTGTAATAATTTCGGATGCAGCTTTGCATCCAGTTCATCTGCAATCAGCAGTGTGCCGTCTCTTAAGCAGTCTAAAATTCTGGCCATACAACTGAACAGTTTCCTTGTCCCGCTGGATTCCTCTTCAAATGGTATCTCAACAATCATGCCGTTTTCCAACACATGTTTCGCATATACATTCTTTATATGACCGTCAACATCTTTTTCCACCCGGAAATCGGCAATATGAATATCCATCTTTTGCATGACTTCAAACAATTTTGCTCTGGCTGTTTCCGCTTTCGGGAGAATAATCCGGCGTTCTCTTTTCGGATTATCATAATCCACAAAATTTACACGCAAAAACCATGAAATCACTTCATCAATCGGCTCTATATTATAGTTTACGGCCACATGGGTAAGCAAAGGCATAGAGTTTTTCAGTTTCTCAACCGGTATATCTTCTATCTCCCTGCCCAACACACATTCATCCGCAGTCCGCTCAAAAATAATTTCCGCATCTTTTTCTCCAAGAACCAATCGATAGAGATTCTCTTCCACAATTTCATTATTCTTTTGCGAAATCTGATATTTGTACTGCTTTCCATTAATGCGAAACATCACGTCAAAACAAACCGGTAACGTTTCACATACCGGATCAAATTTATGACACTTATCTCTGAATTCCATTGTAAGACTTTGTGAAGCCAGACTGTCAGAATTTTCATTATTCTCCGTCTGTGATATAATATAAGGCCGCAATACTATCATTCTCAAATACTTCAGCGCTTCCAGAACTGTTGATTTCCCTCCTCCATTCGGACCATAGATTACAATGACCGGCAAAAACTTTTCTCCGTCTGCCTTGTCAATAATTACACTTTTTTCATGTTCCCTGATCGATTCTGCAATGAAATCCAAAAAAGCCTCTTCTTTAAATGATTTATAATTAGAAAATGAAAACTGGCTTAACATAACCTCTCCTTCCACTTTTTTCTGTGCTTTTTTCTCAATTTTATCTTAATTACAGCTATCGTATCATGCCGCTATTGATGTATCAATAAAAATTTGAGATTTTTTCTCACATTACCACATTCCGGTATCTATATAACAAAAAAACAGGAGTAAAGCAATTCGAATACGCATAAGATTCTCCTTACTTTATTCCTGCTCCGCCGTTCCCTACGCCGTACTCTCCATTCCCATCCGCAGCTTCTGCAGCGCCCGTTTTTCAATCCGGGACACATAGCTCCTCGAAATTCCAAGCATGGACCCGATCTCCCGCTGTGTCACTTCCTCGCCGCATCCGATCAGCACCGGAAACGCCGCGCCGGATTTTGTTTTCTCCGGCAGGAGAATGCCGTACCGCATACAGATAATCTCGCGCTCCCGCGCGTCCAGTCTCGTGTAGAGCAGTTCTCCCAGTTTTTTCGTATTGCGCTCCAGTTCCATGCATTCCAGAATATCAGTCTGTTCGTTCTCGATTATATCCAAAAGACTGATCTCATTGCCTTCTTTGTCCGTTCCAATCGGTTCATACAGGGAAACCTCTTTTGACTTCTTTTTCCTCCCCCGGATCATCATAAGCAGCTCGTTCTCAATACACTTGCTGGCATAGCTGGAAAGCCGTATTTTTTTCGCCGCATCAAAGGTATTGACTGCCTTAATCAGTCCTATGGTCCCTATGGAAATCAGGTCTTCCATATCTTCATCCAGATTTTGATACTTTTTGGCTATATGGGCCACCAGACGCAGATTTCGTTCGATCAGCAGCGCTCTGGCCTCTCTGGCTCTTTCACTGCCTCCCTCCCGCATACGTTCAATGCAGCAGGCTTCTTCCTCTGCGGATAAAGGTTGCTGAAAGGTTTTCAAAAGGAGCCCCCAAAATCAATTTACTATCATTCTATGAAGCTCCTGTGTTTTAAGTGCCTTTCCACCTGACACCCGGCCGGGATTCCGCCGAAAAATGGCTGCATCCTCTATGCCAGCAGAAAATCAGCCAGCACCCTGTTGCTCACGTCGATTCCCCGATCGGTCAGACGTACCTGTCCGCCGCACGATTCCAGCAGTCCCATTGCCGCATACCGTTCCAGCACTGCGCCGTATACGGCATCCATCTCCCGGTCAAAGGTCTGCGCAAACCGCTCCCGGGAAACGCCCTGCGTCATGCGCAGTCCCAAAAACATCGTTTCCTCCATCTGTTCCGGGAGAGAAAGCCTGTGCACCTGTGTCTTTTTCCCGTCGGCTGGCAGCGACAGATACGCCGCCATATCCCGTACATTCGACCAACGCCGGTTCTCCGTCATGGATGCCGCCCCCAGACCGAACCCGGCATAATCCCCACGTCTCCAATACATACAATTATGACGGCACGCCCGACCCGGCTGCGCATAGTTGGAAAACTCATAGCGCTCATACCCCGCCGCCCGCAAAAGCCGGCCGGTATCCGCATACATCGCCCGGTCCGTGTCCTCATCGGGAAGCGGACATATCCCGGCTGCCGCGGACATATCGCCGTCCGGCCCGTACAGCTCATAAAAGGGGGTGCCCTCCTCCACGATCAGGCTGTAAGCGGAAATATGCGCCGGAGCCGGCCGCAGGGAAACGGCTGCCTGCAGTGTGCCCTGCCATGACTGCCGCGTCTGTCCCGGCAGCGCACTCATCAGATCCACATTGATATTGTCAAAACCGGCTGCCGCGCACATCCGGTATGCCTCCAGAAAGTCCTCCCATGTGTGCACCCGTCCGATCCGCCGCAGTTCCCCGTTGTCCGCAGACTGCAGCCCCAGGCTGATCCGGGTAACGCCCGCATTGCGGCAGGCCGCCAGCTTTTCCTCCGTCACCGTTCCGGGATTGATCTCCACCGTTATCTCCGCCTCCGGTTCCACCGCAAAATGCGCCCGCAGACAGGAAAAAATATCTGTCAGCTGCGCGGCAGAGAGAACGGAAGGCGTACCGCCGCCCACAAACGCCGTGCTGACCCGGTATGCCCGATACCGCACCGCTTCCGCCGCAATTTCTGCGCAAAGAGTCTCCACATAACGCGCCCGCATCGTCTCCGGTGCGGGCATCGACAGAAAATCACAGTACAGGCATTTGCGCACACAAAAGGGAATGTGAATATACACGCCAAGTGATTTCATCATTTATCATCCAGCTTTAAAACACTCATAAATGCCTTCTGCGGAATCTCCACACTGCCGATCTGCCGCATTCGTTTCTTGCCCTCTTTCTGTTTTTCCAACAGCTTTTTCTTACGGGTTATATCGCCTCCGTAACACTTTGCGAGCACATCCTTACGCATGGCCCGCACGGTCTCTCTGGCAATGATCCGGCCGCCGACCGCCGCCTGGATCGGAATCTCAAATAAGTGCCGGGGGATTTCATCCTTCAGCTTTTCACACATTTTTCTGCCCCGCTCATAGGCACTGGCGCTGTGTACGATAAAGGAAAGGGCATCCACTTCTTCTTTGTTAATCAGAATATCCAGCTTCACCATCTCCGACTGCTCATAGCCCTTCAACTCGTAATCAAATGAAGCATAGCCCCGCGAGCGGGATTTCAGCGCATCAAAGAAATCATAGATAATTTCATTTAACGGCAGCTCATACCGCAGCAGTGCACGGGTTTCTTCCATATATTCCATGCTGATATAGCGCCCGCGCCGTTCCTGGCACAGTTCCATAATAGAACCCACAAAATCCTTTGTCACCATAATCTCCGCACTGACAACCGGCTCTTCCATATAGTCGATTTCGGTCGGGTCCGGCAGATTGGAAGGGTTTGTCAGCTCCACAATCTCCCCGTTGGTCTTATGCACTTTATAGATAACGCTTGGCGCCGTTGTCACGAGATCCAGATTATATTCCCGTTCCAGCCGTTCCTGAATAATCTCCAGATGAAGCAGTCCCAGAAACCCGCAGCGGAAGCCAAATCCCAGCGCAACGGATGTCTCCGGCTCATAATAGAGGGACGCGTCGTTGAGCTGCAGCTTTTCCAGCGCATCCCGCAGATCCGGATAACGCGCCCCGTCCGCGGGATACATGCCGCAATAGACCATCGGCGTCACTTCCTTATACCCGGGCAACGGTTCCCGACACGGATTTTCCGCATCCGTTACCGTATCGCCCACCATCGTGTCTTTGACATTTTTAATGGAAGCGGTAATATAACCCACCATGCCCGCGCTGAGTTCCTCACAGGGGATAAACTGCCCCGCGCCGAAATAGCCCGTCTCCACCACTTCCGCCTGTGCCCCCGTGGCCATCATCCGGATCGTCATGCCCCGTTTTACCCGGCCGTCCATAATCCGGCAAAATATGATAACGCCCTTATACGAATCGTACAGAGAGTCAAAAATAAGCGCAGACAGCGGCTTTTCCTCGTCGCCGCCCGGCGCGGGAATCCGCGCCACGATTTCTTCCAGCACCGCATCGATGCCGATCCCGCATTTTGCGGAAATAAGCGGCGCATCCTGCGCCTCCAGACCGATCACGTCCTCGATTTCATCTTTGACCCGCTGCGGATCTGCGCTCGGCAGATCGATCTTATTGATAACCGGAAATACATCCAGATCATGGTCCAGCGCCAAATAAACATTGGCCAGCGTCTGGGCTTCGATCCCCTGCGCCGCGTCCACCACAAGCACCGCGCCGTCACAGGCAGCCAGACTCCTGCTGACCTCATAATTGAAATCCACATGTCCGGGCGTATCGATCAGATTCAGGATATACTCCTCCCCGTCCTTTGCCCGATAAACAATGCGCACCGCCTGCGATTTGATCGTAATGCCGCGTTCGCGTTCCAGATCCATATTGTCAAGCACCTGCGCCTGCATTTCCCGCTCCGTCAAAAGTCCTGTCGTCTCAATGATTCTGTCTGCCAGCGTTGATTTGCCGTGATCGATATGCGCAATGATACAAAAGTTCCTGATCCTGCTCCGGTCTGTGTATCCCATTTTATTTTTCCATCCTTATCTGTGTCGTTTTCTCTGTTTTGCCTCCCGCCGTCCGCAATGGGGGCGAGACGGTTTGATTATAACAGTTTGGTGGGGGGAATGCAACCGGACAATCAATCAAACGCCCTGACAGCTCACCCGCCGCTGTCCGCGTCGGAAGGCTCTCCCGGCGCCTCTTCCGCCGTTTCCGTCTCCGGTATCTCCGACGCCTCTCCCGCCAGAACAAGCGAGAGGATATGCGCAAGCGGATCGCAGGCATTCATAATCTCTTCCACCGTATTGGTCTGCGCCCCCAGTTCGATCAACAGCGATTTCCCGCGGTAATGCATATTATACCGGTAGCCTTTCAGATAGATCTTTCTCGTAATGCCCGGATAATACTCGTTACTGATTACCTGCATCTGAAAAGAAAAGGCCAGATTTTCGTCCAGATTGGGATTTTGCAGATATTCGATCTCCCCCGTCTTCGTCGTCCGCGACAGACCGTTAAAAAACATAAACCGCGCTGTCGGCCGGCCGTCTATCTCCGTCACCAGTTTCCGATCAGCCGCCACTTCATCCCGGTGCAGATCAATGATAACCTCAATATCGGGATTTTCCGCCAAAATGCGCTCCAGATCCGGCGCAGAATTCGAATAGGCGTTGTCCCTGCTTTCCACGTCATATTTCCCCAGATGATGAATCACCTGAAAACCGTACCGCGTCCGCAAAATTTCGGCCAGCCTTTCCCCCGCGCCCATAATCGTCGTATTGTCGTCTCCCGGCGTGGAATCCGCAAACCCTTCCTGCGAATGGGTATGATAAATCAATATCTGTGGTTTCGAGGCGTCCGTCTGCTGCAGCGTCATGTCCTTCGAAAGTTTATGTACCTCCAACTGATCTCTGCCGATATAGGTTGTGCTGTCCACCGCATAAAACTCCGAGACAAGGCGGTCAAAGTCTTCCAGCGCCGTCCGGTCTATCGCCAGCGCCTGCCCAGCCTCCTGAAACTCCCCAGTCGCTTCCGTCTCCTCTCCGGCCTCCTCATTCTCGTTTTTCACGGCCTCGATCAGGCTGTCATCCATCTCCGTCTCGTCCTCTTCTTTTTCATGAAATTCCTTTCCCTCGATAATCTGCTCCAGCATATCTTTGCTCTCCGGCTGCATGGGCGTGACATAATGCAGTCCCGCGTATTCGTATAACGGCAGAAAACCCGTAAAAAGTCCGGCTACATAAGAAGTGTCCTTCTCTTTCCCCGTTCCTTCTTCCATAAATGAAAAAACAGGAAAAGCCGTCCTGCATGCTCTTTCCTGTACTTCCCGCATAATCTCCCTGCCCGGCCGGAACGGAGCTTCCCGATAAAATGTCCGGAAAAGCCCCCATCCCAAAAGCAGAAGCAATGCGATTCCATAAATCCTTTTTTTATAAAATCTGATCGTCCGCATAGACAAGTATATGCCCGGGCCGGCCCGTTTATAACTCCAGCGCGATATTTAACGCTTCCGAAATCGTAAAACTCAGTCGTTTGATAATCTCGTCAATGTTTTTGCCCGTGACATACATATTGTTGAGTTCCGACATGGTACGGATGCTGTCGGTGCGAAAGATTCTCTCCCGTTCCTTGCGCTCGCGTTCGATCTTCTCTACCGCGTCCGCCACGATTGTCGCCGCATCCACGACAGTGGGAACCCCCACCGCAATCACCGGCACGCCCAGATTATCCTTGGTCAGCGCATTTCTGTGATTTCCCACGCCTGACCCCGGCTGTATCCCCGTATCCGTTACCTGAATCGTCCGGTTCAGCCGCTTCGTGCTCCGCGCGGCCAGTGCATCCACCACGATCACCAGATCGGGTTTTGTCTGCTCCACCACCCCTTTGACAATCTCTGCCGCCTCCATACCCGTCGCCGCCATCACCCCCGGTACGATACCGCTTACCAGATTCATCCGTTCCTTATTATAGGCAGCTTTTCCGTATTCTTTTACGATATGCCTTGTCACAAACAGATTATCGATCACCCCCGGGCCAAGCGCATCCGCCGTCACATCCCGGTTTCCCAGACCGACAACCAGAATGGACTGTTCCGTATCAGCGCCCGGCAGAATACTTCGTATCTGCCTTGCCAGTTCCTGTGATATTTCTCTGTGATAATCGTCGTCCGCCTCCTGCATGGCAGGCGCTTCCAGCGTAATATAATTTCCCATCGGCTTATTCATTGCTTTTGCACCGTTTTTTGAGGAAATCACAACACGCGTGATATGCACCTGAATCTCTTCTCTGTCATATTCTTCCACCGTGATGCCACGCAGTTCTTCTTCTGCTTTTCCAATGCTTTCCCTTGCTTCCAACGCCAAATCCGTTCTAACCTGAAAACAACTCATCTGACAATCCCTGTTTCTTTCCCAGCGAAACGCTGCACTTTCTCTATATTATTCATTTTCAACACATCAGTTCAGCAAGTGGCATGGGCTGAACTGCTACATATTTTTTACAGAAACCCCGAAAATATGTATTGACAGAAATCCCCGATTTTCATATAATATATTCGCATGTTTCTATTAGAACGTCCGTGTCCGGCTTTAATGAAACATCTTCTGAACTCGATCATACCATACTATAGGAGGTGTAGACCTTGGCAAATATCAAATCTGCGAAAAAGAGAATTCTTGTGAACCGCACAAAAATGGAGCGCAACAAAGCGATCAAATCCGGCGTCAAAACAGCTGTGAAAAAAGCATATGCTGCAATGGGCAGGGACGATAAGGAAGCGGCAAAAGCTGCTCTGCTGCATGCGACTTCCACGATTGATAAAGCTGCCCGCAAGGGAGTATATCACAAGAATACCGCTGCCAGAAAGATTTCCCGAATGAACCTGGCTTATAATAAAATGGCTTAATTAATACCGAAAAAAAGAATCGCATAACCGCGATTCTTCGCAAGGAACCTGTACCGTCATGCAGGTTCTTTTTTTATGTGCCGAAAACGGCATTCCGCCCTGCATATCAATAAATGATAATGTCCCGCCCTTTTTCCTTTCCGGTATAAAGTTTCTGATCGGCCTCATTAATCGTAATATCCGCGTTATTGCGCAGATCATACTCCGCCACGCCAAAGGTCATCGTAATCTTGATAAGATCCGATCCGAGGCGGAACTCCATGCGATGAATCAGCTGCCGCAGCTCGGAAAGCATACAGCTTGCCTCATCCCCGTTGATATTATAAAAAATAAATAAAAACTCCTCACCGCCCCATCTGGCCGCCTGTCCCTTGCCCTCCATAAAACTCCGAAACAGATCGGCCAGCGTTTTCAAAACCACATCGCCATAATTATGGCCATAGGTATCATTGATCCGTTTGAAAAAATCGATGTCCCCGATGGCAATGGTCAGCGCCGAACAATCCCCCGCCTGATATTTTCTGACTTTTCCCCCGATATACTCCATGGCGCTCCGCCGGTTCCGCAGACCGGTAAGCGGGTCGTTGCCGGCAATATTTCTCAGTTTTTGATTATAAGAGACAAGCTTTTCCTGCATCTCCCGGAAATCCTGTGTGGAAATCGAGACAATCGTAACGAGCATCGTACAGGTTGTAATAATATGCAATACCTGCAGGAATGTACTCTCATGCACACCGATTGCGTAGACGACACCGCTTTTCTCGGTATGATAAAAAAGCCAGAGCCGGAACGCCACCAGCAGCGCGACACAGGCCGCTTTCTTTTTGGCGGAAAGATAGTCCACCGCATACAACAGCACAATCTGAACATACAGAAAATTATAAATATATGTCTGATTGCCGTACATCAGCGCATACAGCAGTACCAAAAGCGTGATGGAGACATTAAAAGTAAAAGCGACGAACCGGGTCTTATTCTGGTAGGTATCATAGAACAGGCCGACACATAAAGCGGCTCCCAGCGCTGCCACTATGCCGGCGCCCTGCCGGCCTGCCACCAGCGCACTGCCCAGCACGATCACATAATACACGAGCATGGCCAGTAAATTCATCCGCAGGATAACCGCATACATTTTTATTTCATTTTCATTGTTGACATCCTGCAGGATAATCTCCCGGACTCTTCTCCACATGTTCTTTCCTCTGTGCACTGCTTTTGTGCGATATGTATGTTTTATGCCGTAAAAATACGAATTGTTTGTATTTTTTGCAGTAAAATTCGCTACTTCACTATAGCAGAAAATATACTATAATTCAAGGGCAATCTCCATCATGCTGCCAAAGCCCGTCTGCCGCTCCTGCGCCGTCAGTTCCTGCGGTTTGTACAGATGATCGGATATGGTGAGAATACAGAGCGCCTTCTTTCCCGCACGGGCGGCATTCATATACAGAGCCGCTGCCTCCATCTCCACGGCCAGCACACCCATTTTTTTCCACCGGTCTGCCGCCGTGGAATCATCGGAATAAAACACATCCGAAGAGAGAATATTGCCCACTCTGATCTTCTTTCCCTGCGCCTTTGCCACATCCACTGCTTTCTGCAGCAGTTCATAATCCGCAATCGGTGCAAACGTGCCCGGCAGTCCGTACTGCTGTGCATAGTTCGAATTCGTACACGCCCCCATGCCGATCACAATGTCCATCACTTCCAGATCATCCGCATATCCACCCGCGGAACCGATGCGTATAATGCGCTCCACGCCATAAAAATGATACAGTTCATAGGAGTAAATGCCGATAGACGGAATTCCCATACCGCCGCCCATAACGGAAATTCGCTTTCCTTTATAGGTTCCGGTGTATCCGAACATATTCCGCACCGTGTTAAAGCATACCACATCCTCCAGATATGTCTCCGCAATATATTTTGCGCGCAGCGGATCGCCCGGCATCAATACCGTCCCGGCAATCTCGCCTTCCTTTGCACCGTTATGCGGCGTCGGAACCGGCACTGCCTTCGCTTCCAGTATTTCCCGGAAAAAGGCACACTCTTCATCGTTGCACGCCTTTGCCTCCGCAAGCCGCACATTCAAATGAAATACATGCGCTATATCCGGCCTGTCCGCACTGCCATACACGCGATACCGGCACGCCACACCCTTCTCCTGCAGCAGACGATACATCGGCTCCGCATGTGCATAGAGAAAATCGTGGTGGGATGTCATAATAAAAGAAGGCGGAAACGCTTCCGTAATATAAGAAGTCGTATCGATCTGTGCCAGATATTTGTCCGCCTCATGATGCAGATACGCCAAAAACAGATCTTCTTTCTCATTTGTTTCCATAACATGTGCTTTCATATCATAGATGCCACAGTTGAGCGCCGCGCCCCGAACCGTAACACGATCCCAGGGAACGACAAAGTCAAACAGGCGTCGGTAAGCGGCATTGCTCAAAAGCGCCAGATATTGGCTCGCAAGCTGTCCGCCGGCCGAATCGCCGACAACAAACAGACAGTCGGGATCAATCCGATATGCCTTTCCGTGCTCCGCAATCCAGGCAAACACACGATTGACATCTTCCAACGCCGCCGGGAAAATATGCTCCGGCGCCAGACGATAGGTAAAGTTTACGACCGTAAATCCCCGTTCCGCCAGATCCATACAATAATACTGATACCGTTCCTTATCCCCGTACACCCATCCGCCGCCGTGTACGCTGACAATGGCCGGGCCGGGAGCAGTTACCCCATCCGGGTGGTAGACGTCCAGCACATTCCATGTTGTATCTTCTCCGTAACATATGTTATCATAACGCACGATATGTTTTGGTGTCGCCAGCCCCGCATCCCGGACTTCATCCGATTCCTGCATCTCTTTCCTCGCCTTTTCCGTATAACGCAGATCCATACTTTCTACCTCTCTTTCTTTTTATTCCACCGGTTCCGCAAGCGGATGCCGGATCACATTCCTCCAATCCGCAACGGATGGTCATATCACGGATGTCTTCTTTTTCATAATAGCATAGTTTCCGCCGGCCTGCCACCGGAATCGCGCCGGCGAAATCATAAAAAGAATCGCACCCGGGCGCTCTGACG